>NZ_CP025113.1:1557812-1869375 GCF_002831585.1 Bradyrhizobium sp. SK17
CGGCGGCAGCTTCATGATGGCGTCAGTGGTCTTGGCGGCGCCGACGCCGAGGCCGCCGACCACGATGGCGACCACCGGCATCCGGGCCGCCTTGGCGCGGTCGGCCTCGGCGGCATAGACCGTGAATGGCTTCAGGCCGTCGGCAACCACCGGGATCATGCCGTAGCGCGACTTTTCCAGCAGGCGCGGGTCGATGCCGGTCATCGCGAGCGGCGGCGCGTCGCCTTCGGTCTTGTCGGCGGAATCGGCGACGCCGATCACCACGTCCTGGCGCTTGCCGCTGGAGCCGTCGATGATGGTGACGGTCTTGGCGTCACCGGCAGCGGGTGCCTTGGCGACGGATTTGGCCGCCGGTTCGGCCTGTGCGGCGGGGGCATGCTTGTCATCGGTGGCGGCCGGCGCAGGGGTACGCAGCGCGATACGGGCGGTCGGTTCGCCGCCGAGCGGGTTGTCGTTGAACAGCGCAACGCCGACGAAGCCGACCAGCACGAGCCCCATCAGTACGGCAAGCGCCTGCATCGCCGTGAAGGGCAGGCGGAGCCGGCGCGTCCTGCCCGCGGTCTGCTGCCCAAGCGGCGTGCTCAGTTCGTCGGCCGCCTCTGCCATGAGCCTCCCCGAATCAACAGCGCGAACGATAGCACGACGCGGTGCATTCCCGCGCGCCGGGCCTTCCCGTCAAAGCACGGGCACGGCCGCTGAATGCAGAAAGGGCGGCCCGAGGGGCCGCCCTTTTCGCCAGATCGATGGGGAAGATCAGTTCGCCGACTTGTTGGCCGGCTTGTCGGCGGCGGCCTTGTCGCCGGGCGCTTTGTCAGCGGCCGGAGTGGCCGGCGCCGGCGTTGCGTTCGAGGTCGACTTGATGCCGTGCAGCAGGTCGTCCGCCATCTTCAGCGCCTTGTCGTCCTTGGCGTCTGGCGGAACGTAGGACTGCGAGCCGGTCTTCTCGTCGCCGTCGTTCTTCAGATGGCCGCGCAGCGAAGCTTCGCCCTTGGTGTCGGTGCGCGCCTTCAGCTCTTCCGGCACGTCCTGCAACACCTCGATATCCGGCACGATGCCCTTGGCCTGGATCGACTTGCCCGACGGCGTGTAATAACGCGCGGTGGTCAGGCGCAGCGCGCCATTGCCAGAGCCGAGCGGGATGATGGTCTGCACCGAACCCTTGCCGAACGAGCGGGTGCCGACCAGCGTCGCCCGCTTGTGGTCCTGCAACGCGCCGGCGACGATTTCGGAGGCCGATGCCGAGCCGCCGTTGATCAGCACGATCACCGGCTTGCCCTTGGTCAGGTCGCCCGGATGGGCGGCGCGGCGCTGGGTTTCCTCGGCGTTGCGGCCGCGGGTCGAAACGATCTCGCCGCGCTCGAGGAAGGCGTCGGACACGGTCACCGCCTCTTCGAGCAGGCCGCCCGGGTTGTTCCTGAGGTCGATGATATAGCCCTTCAGCTTGTCGCCGATCTGGCCCTGAAGATTGGCGATCTCCTTCTTCAAGCCTTCGGTGGTCTGCTCGTTGAAGGTGGTGATTCGGATATAGGCGATGTCGTCGGCCTCGACGCGCGCGCGCACCGAACGGACGCGGATGTTGTCGCGCACCAGCGTGACGTCGATCGGATTGTCCTGGCCCTTGCGGATGATCTTGAGCTTGATCTTGGTGTTGACCGGGCCGCGCATCTTCTCGACGGCCTGGTTCAGCGTCAGGCCCTGCACGGCTTCGTCGTCGAGCGTGGTGATGATGTCGTTGGCCATGATACCGGCCTTCGAGGCCGGGGTGTCGTCGATCGGCGAGACCACCTTGATCAGGCCGTCTTCCATCGTGACCTCGATGCCGAGGCCGCCGAACTCGCCGCGGGTCTGCACCTGCATGTCGCGGAAGCTCTTGGCGTCCATGTAGCTCGAATGCGGGTCGAGGCCGGACAGCATGCCGGAGATCGCGGATTCGACCAGCTTGGAGTCGTCGGGCTTCTCGACATAGTCGCTGCGCACGCGCTCGAACACGTCACCGAACAGATTGAGCTGGCGATAGGTGTCGGACGTCGCGGCCCGCGCGCTCGAGCCCATCAGCACAGCGCGGGGCTGCGTGATGAAAAGCGTCAGGGCTGCACCGGTGGCGGCGCTCAGGAGAACTACCGAAGTCTTGCGCATCATCCGCGAACCTTTTCGCCTTCATTTGCGGCCCACCATGGACCTGGATCGATTGGAGTGCCGTCTTTCCGGAACTCGACATAGAGCACGGGCTGGCTCGCATTGGTCGCGAGAATGGATGCAACCTGGGATGTCGATCCCATCGTCGCAACCGGCTCCCCCGTGAGTACAAACTGGCCGATGTTTACCGAAATACGCTCCATCCCGGCGATCAGGACATGATACCCGCCCCCGGCATTGAGGATCAAGAGTTGTCCATAGCTGCGGAAAGGACCAGCGTAAACAACCCAGCCGTCACACGGGGTTGTGACCTGCGCGCCCGGTTTGGCCGCCAAAGAAATGCCCTTTTGTACGCCTCCCGCGCCGTCGGAACCGCCAAATTCGCGAATCTTGGTGCCGTTCACGGGATAGGAGAACAGGCCCTTGGCCGAGGCGAAGGCGACCGCCGGGGCAAGTCGGGCCGGGTCCTTCAAAGCCCCCAGATTGGGCTTGCCGTTAACCGTCGCGGGCGCCCCTTGCAGGCTGGCGGTGGCGGCGGCCTTGGCCGCGCTCTTCAGATCCTGCTCCATCTTGGCGATCAGGCCCTGGAGGTCATCGGCCTGCTTCGACAGCGCGATGGCGCGGGCGCCTTCCGCCGCCATGTCCTTTTCGGCCGCGCTCTGCTGCCGCTGTCGCTCGTCGACCAGCGCCGCGAGCCGGGTCTGGTCTTCCTTGAGCTTGTCTCGGTCTTGCCCCAGCGCGTCGCGTTCGGCCGAGATGGTCTTGCGCAGCGCGACCAGTTCGCCGAGGTCGGCCGCGAGCTTCTCCGCGCGGCTGCGCAACTCCGGCACCACGGCGCCGAGCAACATCGCGGTGCGCAGCGATTGCAGCGCATCCTCCGGCCGCACCAGCAGCGCCGGCGGCGTGCGCCGGCCGGCGCGTTGTAGCGCCGCCAGCACCTCGATCACGTCGGCGCGGCGCGAATCCAGCGAGGCGCGGATCTCGCGCTCGCGGCCGTCGAGCGGTTGCAGCCGCGCCTCGGCATCGGCGATCCGGGTCTCGACGCTGCGCACCTGGCCGGCAATGTCGATCAGTTGCTGGTTGAGCTTGCTGCGGTCCTGGCCGATCGCGGCGATGTCGGCCTTCAGCTTCTCCTGCAACTCGGTCGCCTTGCGCTGCTGCTCGCGCGCGGCCTCGAGCTCCTGCTCGCGTTGCTTGATGGCGTCGTCGGGGGAGGTCGCGGTCGTGGCGGCTTGTTGCGCCGGCTGCGGCGTGGGTGATGGGGCCTGTGCGTGTGCCGAAGCGACGAGGAGCGCAATCGACAGCGGCGACAATGCGGACAGCCAGCGTCGTCGCGTGGCGCGAAGATCGAAAAGCTGGTCCCGCTTGTGCTGCATCCGAGCTGTTCAGCGCTTTTGTCTGTCCGTCACCGCGTCACACGCGGTGATAGGGGTGGCCGGCCAGAATGGTGGCGGCCCGATAGATCTGTTCCAGAAGCATGACGCGGACCATTTGATGCGGCCAGGTCGCGGAGCCGAATGCAATACGCAACGATGCCTTGCGCTGCAATTCGGGCGAAAGTCCGTCCGCGCCACCGATCACGAACACCGTGTGCGGCAATCCCTCGTCGCGCCAGCGGCCGAGCTGCTGCGCGAAGCTTGCGCTGTTGACGCTCTTGCCGCGTTCGTCGAGCGCGACCAGCGCGTGCTTGTCAGGCAGCAATGCCGAGATGGCGGCGGCCTCTTCGGCGATCCGGGTCGCAGCGTCGCGCGCGCGGCTCTCCGCAATCTCATGAATCTCGAGGCCGCGAAATCCGAGCTTGCGGCCGATATCCTCGAAGCGCTCGCGATAACGGTCGGCGAGCTCCCGTTCAGGGCCCTGTTTCAGGCGGCCGATGCAGATGACGACGAGGCGCATACACGCGTTTTTCCGGCAAAGTGGAATCCGGTTTGCCGCAGAAAACGCGTCAAGCCCATGACTGGCGCGCCTCAAGGCGCGCGCAAGTTACATGCGCTGCCGCCGATTCGCATCGGCCTCGATACGACCTAGACCGCCGCGACCGCCGGGTTCTGAGTCCACAACCGTTCGAGATTGTAGAACTCGCGCACCTCGGGCCTGAACACGTGCACGACCACATCGCCGGAATCGATCAACACCCAGTCGCAGTTGGTTAGACCCTCGACGTGGATGCTCTTGACCCCGTTTTCCTTGAGGCCCTTCGTCACATTATCCGCGATCGCGCCAACATGCCGGTTCACCCGGCCGGTGGTGATGACCATGTAGTCGGAATATGCGGATTTGCCGCGAAGGTCGATGGTGACCGTCTCTTCCGCCTTCATGTCCTCGAGGCGGGAGAGGATCAGGCTCAGCGTCTTGTTGGCATCCGGTTTGGCACCGTTCAGTTCGGCAGCGTCCGGTTGCGCCTGCAAGGCCGCGGTTTTCGTCGATGTTTTACGCGCAGTCTTTGGAACCTTGGGTAAAACAGACTTGGACAATACAGATGTGGCCAGGGACCATTCCTTTCACTGTATCGCGGGGGCCGAATCCTCGGCGCCCACGGACCATACTACGCATGTGGGGTTAATGGTTTCAATATTCCAGTAACCCTTTTGCGCTTCACGCCGTCCTCCAGCTCCCGTCCGGGTTCCGCAGTCCGGTCGACGACAGATTGGATTTCATTCCTGTCAGGAAAACCCAGGCCGGCGCCCGTTGGTCGGCCAGCCGTGTCGCCTGGTTTTCCGGCATGCGATAGCGCGAAAGCGCCTGCGCCGCCGGTGCGGCAAGGGCGCGGAAGCTCTGGGGCGGTCGGTCGATCACGGCAATCGGCACATCTGAGGCGATGCGCCGCCAGTCTTTCCAGCGATGGAATTGCGCGAGGTTGTCAGCGCCCATGATCCAGACGAAGTGCACGCCGGACACCCGGCGGCGCAAGTGGATGATCGTGTCGACAGTGTAGCTGACGCCAATGACAGCTTCGAGACAGGAGATGTCGATGCGGGGATCGTCGGCGACGCGGCGCGCGGCTTCGGCGCGTTCGGCGAGCGCGTGCAGACCGTCATGGTTCTTCAGCGGATTGCCTGGCGTCAGCAGCCACCACACGCGGTCGAGTTGCAGGCGCTTGAGCGCGAACAGGCTGATGGCGCGATGCGCGGCGTGCGGCGGATTGAACGAGCCGCCGAGCAGCCCGATGCGCATGCCGTTGGTGTAGAACGGCAGCGCCTGGGCTGCGGACAACGGCACGGGGGCGGCTTGCTGCAAGGGTCTACCGTGCGCGGATGATCATGATCACGGCCGTGTCTGCCCGCTGCCGTGGACGCGGTATTTGAAGCTGGTCAGCTGCTCGGCACCGACCGGACCGCGGGCGTGGAATTTGCCGGTGGCAATGCCGATCTCGGCGCCGAAGCCGAACTCGCCGCCATCGGCGAACTGGGTCGAGGCGTTGTGCAGCACGATCGCCGAATCGACCTCGTTGAGGAAGCGCTGTGCGGCAGCGGCATCCTCGGTCACGATCGCATCGGTGTGATGCGATCCGTGATTCTGGATGTGCGCAATCGCCTCATCGAGCCCGTCGACGATTCTCGCCGAGATGATCGCGTCCTCGTATTCGGTGGTCCAGTCCTCGTCGGAGGCGG
The DNA here is from genome assembly GCF_002831585.1 of Bradyrhizobium sp. SK17. Taxonomy (GTDB): domain Bacteria; phylum Pseudomonadota; class Alphaproteobacteria; order Rhizobiales; family Xanthobacteraceae; genus Bradyrhizobium. Next base: position 1,563,560 of record NZ_CP025113.1, read on the forward strand.
GCTTCACCCTGGCATCGGCGCCTTGCACGGTGGCGTCGCCGCGCACCTCGCAACCGGCGTCGATCAACAATTCGACCAGCGGCTTCAGCTTCGTCGCAGCAGCGTCGCGATCGATCAACAGGGTTTCGACGGCGCCGCAAACGCCAGGACGGCGCATCTTGGCGTTCAACACGACCGACTTGGCCATGTCGAGCTTCGCACTGGCATCGACATAGATGTGGTTGACGCCCTCCAGATGCGCGAACACCGGAACGCGCGCCTCGGCCTCGACGCGCGCGACCAGGCTCTTGCCGCCGCGTGGCACGATCACGTCGATGCCACCGTTCAGTCCGGTCAGCATCAGGCCGACGGCCGCGCGGTCGCGGGTCGGCACCAGCGTGATCGCGGCTTCCGGCAGGCCGGCTTCACGCAGGCCCTGCACCAGGCATTGATGGATCGCGCGGCAGGAGCGGAAGCTGTCGGAGCCGCCGCGCAGGATCACGGCGTTGCCGGACTTCAGACACAGCACGCCGGCGTCGGCGGCGACGTTGGGACGGCTCTCGAAGATCACGCCGATCACGCCGAGCGGCACGCGGACGCGCTCGATGGTCATGCCGTTCGGGCGCTGCCAGCTTTCGGTGACGGCGCCAACGGGATCGACGATCTCGCGCACCGTCGCAACACCATCGGCCATGCCGTCGACGCGTGCCTGCGTCAGGGTCAGGCGGTCGACGAAGGCAGAGGTCATGCCGCCCGCGCGCGCCTCGGCGACGTCCTCCGCATTGGCGGCGAGGATCGCCGGCGCGTTGGCGCGGATCGCGCGTTCGATCGCGAGAAGCGCCCGGTTCTTCTGCTCCGGCGGCGCCAGCGCCAGCACGCGCGCGGCGGCGCGCGCCTTGGCGGCGAGGTCGGTCATCAGGGCGGCGAGATCGGCGTTGCCGTCGATCGCCTTCAGGGGGGCGCTCATGGATATCCAGCTTTCGTTTGAGCATGATCTTTTCGGAAAACCGGTGCCCACTTTTCCGGATCATGCTCTAAGGCCATGTTCTAGCATGGCAATTGGGGGCTTGGCGAGGCGCGGAACCGGCATGGCTGGTGGGCGGCGCGCTGCGTCCGCGGCCCAGGGCGGGCCTATTTGGGCGGGATGGTCCCGACCGGGCCGATCACCAGGTCGTCGCGATGGATCATCTCCGACCGGCCGCTGATGCCCAGAATCGCCATCACGTCCGGGGTGGAGCGGCCCTTGATCTTCTCGGCGTTCTCGGCGTCGTAGGCGACCAGGCCGCGACCGATCTCGTCGGTGTCGGGGCCGCGCACCACCACGGCGTCGCCGCGGGCGAACTGGCCGTCGACCCTGACGACCCCGGCCGGCAGCAGGCTCTTGCCGGCGCGCAGCGCGGCCACCGCGCCGGCGTCGATGGTCAGCGTGCCCTTGGGCTCCAGCGAGCCGGCGATCCAGCGCTTGCGCGCCGTGACCGGATTGGCCGGGGTCAGGAACCAGGTGCAGCGGCCGCCATCGGCGATCGCCTGCAACGGATGCTCGATCTTGCCGGAGGCGATCAGCATATGGGTGCCGGCGGTGGTCGCGATCTTGGCGGCCTCGATCTTGGTGGTCATGCCGCCGCGCGACAGTTCGGAGCCGGCCGAGCCCGCCATGCCCTCGATCTCCGAGGTGATGCTTTCGACCACCGGGATCAGCTTGGCGTCGGGATCGAGCGCGGGTGGCGCGGTGTAGAGGCCGTCGATATCGGACAGCAGGATCAAGAGATCCGCGCTCGCCATGGTGGCGACGCGGGCGGCGAGGCGATCATTGTCGCCGTAGCGGATTTCGGTGGTGGCAACGGTGTCGTTCTCGTTGATCACGGGCACCGCGCCCCATTCCAGCAGCTTCGCGATGGTCGAGCGCGCGTTGAGGTAGCGACGCCGTTCCTCGGTGTCCTGCAAGGTCACCAGGATCTGCCCGGCGCCGATGCCGTGATGGCCGAGCACCTCGGACCAGATCCGCGCCAGCGCGATCTGACCGACCGCCGCGGCCGCCTGGCTCTCTTCCAGCTTGAGCGGACCGCGCGGCAGCTTCAGGCGGCTGCGGCCGAGCGCGATCGAGCCCGACGACACCACCATGACCTCGCAGCCCCGCTTGTGGAGCTTGGCGATATCGTCGACCAGCGCGGCGAGCCAGGACGCGCGCAGCTCGCCGGCCTGCGAGTCGACCAGCAGCGACGAGCCGACCTTGACGACGATGCGACGAAAGTTCTTGAGCGCGGGGCGTTTCATGGGTTCGGTCTGGCAGGAAGGTGGAAGCAGGAGGCGCCACGAGGTGGCATCGGAGGTCTGGTTGCCGCTCAGCCCTGCGGCACCGGCGTCGCCCACGGCTCCGCCTGGCCCTTGGCCTTGTTGGACACCGGCGCCTCGCCGATCACCTCGACCAGCGCGCGCAGCGTGTCCTGCACGCCCTCGCCGGTGGCGCCGGACAGCAGCAGCGGCGTCTTCTTCGCCGCCCGCTTGAGACGGTCCTTCTGCTTCTTCAACTCGTCGGGTGCGACCGCGTCGATCTTGTTGAGCGCGACGATCTCGATCTTGTCGGCAAGCTGGCCCTCATAGGCCTCGAGCTCGGTGCGCACCGTCTTGTAGGCCTTGCCGGCATGCTCGCAGGTCGCATCGATCAGATGCAGCAGCACGCGGCAGCGCTCGACATGGCCCAGAAAACGATCGCCGAGGCCGGCGCCCTCATGCGCGCCTTCGATCAGGCCCGGAATGTCGGCGAGCACGAATTCGCGGCCGCCGTAGTTCACGACGCCGAGCTGCGGGTGCAGCGTGGTGAAGGGATAGTCGGCGATCTTCGGCCGTGCCGCGCTGACCACCGAGAGGAAGGTCGACTTGCCGGCATTGGGCAGGCCGACGAGGCCGGCATCGGCGATCAGCTTCAGCCGCAGCCAGATCCAGCGCTCCTCGCCCGGCGCGCCGGGATTGGCATTGCGCGGCGCGCGGTTGGTGGACGATTTGAAATGCGCGTTGCCGAAGCCGCCATTGCCGCCGGTCGCCAGCACGAATTTTTCGCCGAGCTCGGTGAAGTCGTACAGCAGCGTCTCGCGATCCTCGTCGAACACCTGGGTGCCGACCGGTACCTTCAGCACGATCGGCTTGCCGTTGGCGCCATGGCGGTCCTTGCCCATGCCATTGGTGCCCTTCTGGGCCTTGAAGTGCTGCTGGTAACGGTAGTCGATCAGCGTGTTCAGCCCGTCGACGGACTCGATGATGACGTCGCCGCCGCGGCCGCCATTGCCGCCGGAGGGCCCGCCGAACTCGATGAACTTCTCGCGCCGGAACGCGACGCAGCCATTGCCGCCGTCGCCCGAGCGAATATAGACCTTGGCTTCATCGAGGAATTTCATGATCCGTACTAACTAAGGCAGGCCGGTCCCTGCGGCAACCCGCAAGCGTCCCGGCCTCGGCGAAAAGCCTTAATTTTCGGGCCTTTTTGCGGCCCGGGCGGCTAAATGGGCCGCCGCCGGACCAGGAATTTCTGCATCCCCTCCAGCACCAGCTCGCGGCGCTGGTTGTGCACGGTGGAGCGCAAGGTCACCACGCCGGTGGTCTTGCCCGGCGACAGCTCGATCACCTCCAGCGCGGGGTAGATGGTGTCGCCGGCATAGACCGGCTTCAGGAACTTGCTCGACTGTTCCAGGAAGCCGACCAGCGATTCCTCGACGACATAGGGAAACAGTCCGGCGCCGGGCGCGGTGTGCACCAGGGTCTGGAAGCCGTGGGCGAGCAAATCGGGCATGCCGCGGGTGCGGCAATATTCGACGTCGTAATGGATCGGATGGGTGTCGCCGCTCGCGGTCTGGAACGCGGCGAACACCGCCGAGGTCTGGGTCCGGCTCGGAATCACGAAGCGCTCGCCGAGCACGAAATCCTCGAACCAGCGCTGCGCGGGCACCATGCGATGCTGGGTGGGGTCGAATTCGCTCATGCGGCGTTTCCTGCTCTTGTTGTTGCCGGGGATGAGCTACCGGTATCGCAGCGGTGCGGGTGCGGCAATCCGTTCAATTCGTCTCCGTTCAATTCGTCATGGGCGGGCTTGTCCCGGCCGCCCACGGCTCCTAAACCGGACGACCCGGGAATCCCTCCATGAGCCTGTTCGCAAAACTGTCCTCCTATGACGATCGATCGGCGCGGCTCGCCGGCATCGGCCTGATGCTGCTGTCGATCTTCATGTTCTCGTTCGGCGACGCGATGGGCAAGTTCATCGTCGCCACCTATTCGGTCGGGCAATTGCTGTGGCTGCGGGCCTGCGCGGCGCTGCTCGTGCTGCTGCCGATGGTGTGGACGCGCCGGGCGGATTTCCTGCATCTGGAACGGCCGTGGCTGCAATTGCTGCGCGTCACGCTGTCGACGGTGGAGGTCGCAGCGTTCTTCCTGGCGACGGTCTATCTGCCGCTCGCCGACGTCATCACCTATTATCTGGCCGGGCCGATCTTCGTCACCGCGATGTCCGGCCTCGTGCTCGGCGAGCATGTCGGCTGGCGGCGCTGGACCGCGATCCTGGTCGGCTTCTGCGGGGTGCTGATCGCGCTCCGGCCGTCGGCGCAGACCATCAGCTGGCCGGCGATGATCGCGCTCGGCGGCAGCCTGTCGTTCGCGGTGTTGATGCTGATCACGCGCTCGCTGCGCGCCACGCCCGATATCGTGCTGGCGACCTCGCAATTCGGCGGCACCTTCGTCCTGGGCCTGGTGCTGTCGCCGTTCGGCTGGGTGACGCCGACCCCGGGCAGCCTGGTGCTGTTCTTCACCGCCGGACTCATCTCGGTCGCGGCGCTGTTTTGCGTCAATCGCTCGCTCAAGCTCGCGCCGGCGAGCGTGGTGGTGCCTTACCAATATTCGATGATCGTCTGGGCGGTGATCTTCGGCTTCGCGGTGTTCGGCGACGTGCCGTCCTGGGCCACGATCATCGGCGCGTCGATCATCATCGCCGCCGGCCTCTACATCTTCGTGCGCGAGCAGCAGCTCGGACGCGAGCAGCCGCCGGTGAATCCGCCGGCGTGACCGCGTTGTCGTCCCGGCTTTCGCCGGGACGACAACCTTGGTTGCGGAACGGTCGAGAACTAGCTCTCCCGCCGCCGCGAACTGTTCCAGCTCTTCAGCGACGCCCAGACGCTGCGCGACAGGCGGAGCAGTCGACCGGGCTGGACGAGCCCAGCGCCTCGAAGCGGTGCAGCTCGACGCCGCCCCACTGGAAGCCGCACTTCTCGAGGATGTTGCGCGACGACGGGTTGACGACGCGGGCACCCGAGATCAGTTGGTCGAGATCGAACTCCTCGAAGAAGTAATCGATCACGGCGCGTGCGGCCTCGGTGCCAAAACCCTGGCCCCAATGGTCGACGCCGAGCCAGTAGCCGAGCTCGGCCGTGCTCTCTTCGCGCCAGTCGATGCCGACCATGCCGATCGGCGTGTGATTGTTCTCGATCAGGAAAACGGTCTCGCGGCCGCCGGCGCCGAGTGCGCGCACGAAGTCGATGGCGTCGTCCTGGGTATAGGGATGTGGCAGGCGGCGGGTGTTCTCCGCGATGCGGCGATCATTGGCGAGGCGTGCGATGGCTTTTACGTCCGCGAGCGTCGGCTTGCGCAATGTCAGCCGTTCGGTCTCGAGGACGCAAGCTCTTGCCTCGCGCAAGGTCGGCGTCGGGATGTCCTGCAACATGTCGAGCTCCTGTGATGCGACGATTGGTACGCAACGCTTGGAACGTTACGCGCGGTCGAACCGGATCGCGCGCAACAAAAAGGGGAGGCCGGTCATCCCGCCTCCCCTTGGAGCCCTTTGCGACTCCGCCGGTTCAACAGGACCCGGCGGACTCATGTGTGTCCACCGTCTATTCGGCCGCCTCTGCCATCGGAATAACCGAGATGAATGTGCGGCCATTGGCTTTGGCACGGAACTCGACATGACCCTCGACCTTGGCGAAGAGAGTATGATCGGTGCCCATGCCGACATTAAGGCCAGGATGCCAGGTGGTGCCGCGCTGACGCGCGATGATGTTTCCGGGGATCACGCGCTCGCCACCGAACGCCTTGATGCCAAGGCGCTTGCCCTTGGAATCACGTCCGTTGCGCGATGAACCGCCTGCTTTTTTATGAGCCATGGCTCGTCTCCGACTTCGCTTTGATCTCTAAATCAATTCCTTGACGGAATCATTTCACGTTTTGTCACGCTTCAAATCCGGAAGCGCGACGATCACCTTTTTGCGCGCGCCTCGCGAGCGGCCTATTCGGCTGCTTCGGCGGGCGCTTCGACCTTTGCCTTCTTCGGCCGCGGACCGATGGTCGGCTTGGCGTTATCGGCGAGGATCTCGGTGATGCGAAGCACCGTGAGCTCGTCGCGATAGCCGCGCTTGCGGCGTGAATTCTTGCGGCGACGCTTCTTGAACGCGATCACCTTGGCGCCGCGCTTGTGCTGCAACACTTCCGCTGCAACGGTCGCGCCCGCGACGGTGGGCGTTCCCAGCACCGGCGTGTCACCGCCGAGCACCAGAACTTCGCCTAGCTGCACGATCGTGCCGACATCGCCGGCGATCTTGCCAATCTCGAGTACATCATTCGGAACGACGCGGTATTGCCGGCCGCCGGTTTTGATGACTGCGAACATCGTTTGATTCCTTCGTGTTCGATACCAGCCTCGGACGGTTCGCCCGGGTCGGCTTTTTGTTCAGTCGCTATGGGTTAGGTGTTTTGCACGAAGGGAATGAATTCCCAAATGGTTCGCACAAAAACAATCGGCGCGAGAAATCCCCGCGCCGGATGGAGCGGACTTATAGCCGCAAACGGCAGGGAGTCAAGGTAAAGCAGGGCAAAAACCAGCCAAACATGAAGGGTTTGGCGTGTTTTTGGCCCGCTTTGGCGTTCAGGCGGCGGCCTGGGCCACGGCCCGGGCGTGCCGGCGGATGGTCTGCGGCGGCTGTCCCAGCACCCGCAGGAATGCCCGCCGCATCCGTTCGCGGTCGGCAAAGCCGGTCTCGCCGGCAATCTCGTCCATCGAATGGCGGCCGTCGCCGATCAGTTCGCGCGCCGCTTCGACCCGAAGCTGCTCGATCGCCTTGGCGGGCGACTGCCCGGTCTCGGCGCGGAAGGCCCGGCTGAACTGGCGCGGGCTGAGCCGCGCCACCTCGGCCAGCTCCTCCACCGAGAGCTCGTTGCGCAGATGCGCCTTGGCGTAGTGCAGCGCGTTCTGGATGCGGTCGGATTTCGGGTCGAGCTCGAGCAGCGCCGAGAACTGCGACTGTCCGCCGGTGCGGCGGTGATAGACCACGAGCTTGCGGGCCACCGAGCGCGCGACCTCGACGCCGAGATCATGTTCGATCATCGCCAGCGCCAGGTCGATCGTCGCGGTCATGCCGGCGGAGGTCCAGATCGGCCCATCGGTGATGTAGATGCGGTCCTGCTCGACCTTGAGCCTGGGAAACCGCGCCTGCAATTCGGGCGCGAATTGCCAGTGCGTCGAGACGCGCCTGCCGTCGAGCAGGCCGGCCTCGGCCAGTGAGAAGGCGCCGATGCAGGGCGCGGCGATGCGCTGCGATGCCGTCATGGCGCGGCGAATGTAGTCGATCAATTTCGGCGACGCCGGATGCAGCTCATGGCCGGCGCCGATGAACAGCGTGTCGAAGCTGCGCTCGCCAAAGGCTGTGGTCTCGACATTGAAGCCGGCGGACGACCGCACCGGGCCGCCATTCTCCGACAGCAGCGTGACCTCGTAGAACGGCTCGCCCGCGATCAGGTTGGCGACCTCGAAGGCGGTGATGGCAGTGAAGCCCATCACCTGGAATTCCGGAAAAACGACGAAGCCGATCTCCTGCATGGAACCCTCCGGCGGCGATAATCTGTGTCCTAAAAAGGTGTATATATGACATTTGAGACATACAAGGGGGCCTGTAGAACCTGACCAGCGGCCAAACCGGCCGCCCAAGGTCAAACAGGAGACCAACATGACCAAGTCAGCCAAGGGCACGGCGCTCGTTACCGGTGCGTCGTCCGGAATCGGTGCCATCTATGCGGACCGGCTCGCACGGCGTGGCTACGATCTGATCCTCGTCGCACGTAACCGCGAGCGCCTCGATGGGCTCGCCAGGCGTCTCGTGGCGGAGACAGGCCGATCGATCGAGATCGTTGCCGCCGACCTCAGCAAGCGCGGTGACGTGTCGCGGATCGAATCCATTCTGCGCGACAATGCCGGCATCAGCGTGCTGGTGAACAATGCCGGCGTCGGCGCGACCGCGCCGCTGCTCGCATCAGATGTCGACAAGATGAGCGACATGATCGCGCTCAATGTCGATGCGCTGATGCGCCTGACCTATGCGGCGGTGCCGGGCTTCGTCGCGCGCGGCGGCGGCACCATCGTCAACATCGCCTCCGTCGTGGGCGTGCAGCCGGAGCTGCTCAACGGCGTCTACGGCGGCAGCAAGGCCTTCGTGCTGGCGCTGACCCATTCGTTGCAGCACGAGCTGAAGGACAAGAATGTCCGGGTCCAGGCCGTGCTGCCGGGCGCCACGGCCACCGAGTTCTGGGACATCGCCGGCACGCCGGTTGCGCATCTGCCGGGCGAGATCGTGATGAAGGCCGAGGACATGGTCGATGCCGCGCTCGCCGGCCTCGACCAGGGCGAGGTGTTCACCGTGCCGTCGTTGCCGGAGGCCGCGGATTGGCACGCCTATGAGGCGGCCCGTCAGAAGCTGATGCCGAACCTGTCGCGTAGCTCGCCCGCGGCGCGCTACGGGGTGAAGGCCGCCTGAGCCTCTGGGACGCGCTCGGTTCTCACAAACTCCGTCATGCCCGGCCTTGTGCCGGGCATCCACGTCTTGACCGTCGCGTGAGACCTGGATGGCCGGGACAAGCCCGGCCATGACGCGTGTGGGCAGCGCAAGAACATTCGCTGCTGTGTGCACCCTGGCGTGAGGCCGGTAGAAATCGCGTCCCGCGCCGGCCAAGGCGCGCAGTGCGGGACGCAACCTTTCGGGTTCCCGGTCGTTGTCGCTGGGAACCTCGAGCGGGCAGGGCAAAGGCGAATGGCGGACGACGCAGGACTGACCACGGGCATCGCGCACCACGGTGCCGCGCGGCTGCCCTCCGTCGACATCGACAGTTTCAACATCGAGCTGAAGGACGACGAGGGCTTTCTCGGCGATCGCGCCTCCAAGGGCGCGTTCCGCAAGATCCTCGATCGCTGGCGCAAGCCGTTGCGCAAATCCGGCGAGGACCCGTTCGGCGACGAGCCGTCGGACAAGATCAGCAAGAAGAAGCTCGACGAGATGCTGGTCGGCGACGACACCGAGGCGTCCGCGGTCGTGCACAGCGCGATCGAGGAGTTCGCCCAGGAGCTCGCTTATGTGACGCGGCGCTTCCTCAACACCAAGGCCTGGGCCAAGACCGAGCGCATCGTGGTCGGCGGCGGCTTCCGCGACTCCAGGCTCGGCGAACTGGCGATCGCGCGCACCGACATCATCCTGAAGGCAGAGGATTTCAAGGTCGACCTGGTGCCGATCCGCTTCCATCCCGACGATGCCGGGCTGATCGGCACGCTGCATCTGGCGCCGTCCTGGATCTTCGAGGCCCATGACGGCGTGCTCGCCGTCGATATCGGCGGCACCAATATCCGCTGCGGCATCGTCGAGACGCGCTGGAAAAAGGCGCCCGACCTGTCCAAGGCGACGGTATGGAAATCCGAGCTGTGGCGCCATGCCGATGACGAGCCGACGCGCGAAGGCGCGGTGAAGCGGCTGGTGAAGATGCTGAAGGATCTGATCACCGCCGCCGGGAAGGAGAATCTCAAGCTCGCGCCGTTCATCGGCATCGCCTGTCCCGGCGTCATCAAGGAGGACGGCGGAATCGAGAAGGGCGCGCAGAACCTGCCTGGCAATTGGGAGAGCAGCAAATTCAACCTGCCGGCGAGCCTGGTCGAGGCGATCCCGCAGATCGGCGATCATGACACCGCGATCGTGATGCACAATGACGGCGTGGCGCAGGGGCTGGCCGAGGTGCCGTTCATGCAGGATGTCACGCGCTGGGGCGTGCTGACGATCGGAACCGGGCTCGGCAATGCCCGCTACACCAATCGCAAGAAAGACAACGGCAAGAGCGAGAAGAAGGCCGAGAAAGACAAGAGCGACGAGGCCGACAACGGCGAGAAGAAGGCAAAAAAGGCCAAGAAAGCCGACGCCTGAAGATTTCACCCGTGATCTTACGGCCTGGGACCGCGCGGTAAGGTTGACCGGTTAGGTTAAGATCGGCTTCGCGTTGCCGATCCAGCGCCTGCCGCTACCGTGCAGGCGTCGCTCCCGCCGACCGGCGAAGCCGCACTTCCCGGCCAGCAATATTCAGAAGCGGCACGGGGCCGCCAGTTTTTGTCGCGTCCTGGCGGTCCCACCCATTTCTACTTCCAATTGATCCGCGCGAAGAAGCCGGCGATCTCGGCAGCCGCGCGGTCGGGATCCTCGCGATGCGGGAAATGCCCGACATCGGGAAACATCGCGAGGTCGAGGTTGGAGAAGGTCTCGCCCAGCCGGTCGGTCCATGAGTAAGGAAACAGCGGGTCGTGCTCGGCCCAGCGGATGCAGGTCGGCACCGTGATCGGCGGCAGCGCGGGGGCCTCGCCCTGCATCATCTTCACGCGCCCCGCATGCGACGCGCGATAATGCGCAAAGCCGCCGGCGAGGTTGCCCGGCTTGAAGAAATTGTCGGCGAAATCCTCGATCACGTCGTCGAACGCCGCCTTGCGGTGCGACCATTCGCGCAGGAAGTGGCCGATATAGGTGCGGCAGCTCTCCCTGGTGGCGCCGACCAGCGCGGGCGCCATCTCCATCTGGTGGAACGACTGGTACCAGATGTGGTTCAGCCGGTCGGGCGCGGCCATCCGCGCCCCGATGCCGGGATAGACGAAATCGAACAACATCAGCCCGGCGATCCGCTCCGGCGCCTTGCGGGCCAGCGGCTGCATCACGGCGCCGCCGACGTCGTGGCCGACCACGCCGGCCTTGTCGATGCCGAGGGCGTCGAGCAGCGCCAGCATGTCGTCGGTATGCTGATCGGGGCCGTAAGGGCCGTGCGGTTTGTCGCTGTCGCCGAAGCCGCGCAGGTCGGGCGCGATCAGGGTGTAGCGGTCGGCGAGCCGCGCCATGACCGGCTTCCAGGTCAGCCAGAACTCCGGCCAGCCATGCAACAGCAACAGCGGCCTGCCGCGGCCGGTCCGCGCGACGTGGAACGCCGCGCCGTTGGCTCGAATCGTCACATGATCCATGGTCCGCTCCTGCTGCCTTTGGCTCGCTTGCGCGCCGAGAAAGCCAGAGGTGTCCAGCTAGTGCTTTGTTTCCGCGCGCTTTCTTGCGCCGCCCCGGTGCTTTGACGGAACGAGGCGGCAGTGACGGAAATATTATTGCAGCGCCTTGTCTGTCCCGCCATCCTCGCCTAGAACACGCCCCGACCGCGGGTGGCGCAAATCACCCGGGCCACTGGAGAGGTGGCAGAGTGGTTGAATGCACCGCACTCGAAATGCGGCATAGGTGCAAGCCTATCGGGGGTTCGAATCCCTCCCTCTCCGCCATTGGGACCAAATGTCCGGCCCAGACAGATGGGTAACAGATCGTACCTAAGACATGGGTGACAACCTCGTGCCGAACGGGTTGTCGAGTGGTTGCAGGGTTTTCTGCTCCAGGTCAAAGTATCCCAAATCATAGTGCATGAAGCTGGCGAGCCAAATGCCGTCGTCGACCTCCTTGATGCCGAGTTTCTGGCCGGCCAGGACGGTGGAGATGTTGATTCTCTTGCGGAGTAGGCAGAGGCGTCCGCAGGCGGTGACGAGGACGTCGCGGTCGTGGAACGGATAGGTCAGCTCAGGCAGGCCTGCATAACGACGTGGTGAAGCGCCGTAGAGCTCGGCCGGGCACTTCATGTCGAGCGCCTCATGAGGTCGTTCGGTATTGAACTCGCGGATGAAGGCGTCGAAGCGGTCCTGCTGCTGTAAACTGTTGGAGCCGGGCGGACGGGTGGCTTCCTTCTTGAGCGTCAGGTGCATGCGTTCATGGCGGCCATTTTGCTGCGGATGGCCAGGTTTGATGCGCTCGATCGCGATGCCGAGCCGGAGCCACCACACCGACAGCTTTGAGAGATTGAACAAGGCATTGGGACTGGCAAAGGGCACGCCATTGTCGGATCGGATGGCAAGCGGCAGGCCGCGTTCACGGAACAGGCGCTCGAAGGCATCAATTGCAGGCTCCTCGCGCGTTGAATCGAGTGCTTCGCATAAGAGCAGAAAGCGCGAGGCATGATCGGTGACGGTCAAGGGATAGCAGTACCGGCCGTTGCCGAGCTTGAACTCGCCCTTGAAGTCGGTGCACCACAGATCATTGGGCACGGCGCCTGGCGACAGCGGCGTGCCGCGCGCGCGGTGGCGCGGCCCGCCTCCGCGCCTGACCAGACCGTGGCGGTCGAGTACCGCATGGATGGTGCTTTTGGCCGGAACGCGGATATCGCCATCGAGCCGCCGTACCAAAAGTTCGCGGATCTTGCGGGCTCCCCAGTGCGGCTTCTCGGCCTTCAGCCGGACAATCAGGGCTTCAAGCGGCTGCGGGAGCTGGTTGGCATAACGCACCGGCCGGCGCGACCGGTCGCTCAGCGCTTCGAGCCCGTGCTCCTTGTATCGATCGAAAATCTTGTACCCGGTCTTCCGCGAGATGCCGAACTCCCGGCAAACCTCGGTCATCGCCTCTCCATCCAGCAGGCGGGCGACAAAGCGAAGGCGCTCTTCCATTACCGAACTCGCTTTCCACGGCATCCACACCTCCCGCAGAACAAAAGCGGAAAGTGTAACCCATGTGTCCGGTACGTTCTGTCACCTATCTCTCGGGCCGCTCACAAAGCCGGGAACAACGCTTCCCGCCGATTTCCTCCTTTTGCAGCCACAAGCGTCTTCAACTGGGGGCCTTTGCTCCCTTTGATGTAGATCGCGTTATCGGCGACTTCGACGTGCCGGGCTACGTCACTTGTCTGCGCCTTCTCGACGCGAAGACCGACGGTGCGGACTGGGAGGAGGTCGCCCGGATCGTCTTGCATCGCGATCCGGCTGGCGATGAAGCGCGACGAGAAGGCCATTTGCGCGCGCCCAATGGCTTTCGCCTGGGGGATACCGGCGCATCTTAGAACGGCGGTCGCGGAGAAAGCGTTGAAGGCCACCGCGCCGGGAATGATACTGGCTATGACGCAGCTTGCAGAGTGGGAATTAGGGAAAGACTAGATGCGGAATGACGAGATCTGGGGGCGCGAGACTGCTGAATCCTATGACGCGCTCGATGGCGAAATGTTCTCGCCCGACGTATTGGGGCCGACCGTAGATCGGCTTGCAGAACTGGCCGGAGAAGGCCGGGCGCTCGAATTCGCAATCGGAACCGGGCGCGTCGCTGTACCGCTAAGAAAACGAGGCATCCCAGTCGCGGGAATCGACATTTCTCCCGCGATGGTGGCGCAACTACGCAAGAAGGCGGACGAAGCAACGATTCCGGTCTGTCTCGGCGATATGGCTACAACCGTCTTTCCAGGGCGCTTTTCCCTCGTTTATCTCGTTTACAACACGATATCGAACTTGCTCACGCAAGCGGAGCAAGTGACATGCTTCCGCAACGCCGCACGACACCTCGCGCCCGGCGGCCGTTTCTTGGTCGAGCTTTGGGTGCCCGAACTTCCCAAGGCAACGCTGGGACCGCAGGCCGTAATTTACCGCTCCGAACCGGGCTATATCAGCCTCGACACCATCGACGTTGTGAGCCAGCGGGTGGTGTCGCACCATTTCAAATTTGGTGAGGACCGGCAGAGTACACTTTTCCGCTCGCCTCATCGCTATATCTGGCCGGCGGAGTTGGACCTTATGGCGCAGTTGGCCGGGTTCGGGCTTGAAAGCAGGTCTGCGGATTGGGTCGGCTCGCCTTTCACCGCCGAGTCACGTTCGCACGTCTCCGTCTATCGCTTAATGGAAGAATAGCGACATTGTCGCTTGTCCTCGTGTCAATCGACCTCCCAATCCTCCTTGGTGCCGCGAAAGGCAAACAAGACCTCCGCAATGGTCCGGCAGCTCTCGTCTCGCAAGCGGGCGTTGTGGGGGCGCGCGCCTTCCTCGAAAGTCAGCCTAGAGGGCTTCGTGGTGCAGTGGTCAGTTTTCGGATTCAGTTGGAGTGCAAGACTGTTTCATGCAAAACCAGATATCCATGGCGCGTGACATCCCCCAATGACCCCTGACATTCCAACGATCTCGACCGCACGCCTGACGCTGCGTCCGCAGGTCGCCGCCGACTTCCCCGCCTACCTCGCCTTCCTGGCGTCGCCACGCTCCGCCGGCATGGGCGGCCCGTTCGACGTGCGCGCGGCGTGGGGAATGTTTTGTCATGATCTGGCGTGCTGGCGTCTGTTCGGGCATGGCGCGCTGATGATCGAGCTCACCGCGTCGAAGCAGTGCATCGGCCAGGTCGGCATCAACCACGGGCCGCTGTTTCCGGAGAAGGAACTCGGCTGGCTGCTCTATGACGGGCACGAGGGGCACGGTTATGCCACGGAGGCCGCGGTCGCGCTGCGCGACTGGGCGTTCGCGACATTGAAGCTTTCGACGCTGGTCAGCTATATGGCGCCGGACAACGCGATGTCGGCCGCTGTGGCGAAGCGATTGGGCGGTGTGCTCGATCCGTCGGCGCCGCGCGAGGACCCCGACGATCTCGTCTATCGCTATCGGGCGGGCTGAGCGATCAGTTCGGCCATCCCGGCACGTTGTGCAGCTCGTCGGGCTTGCGCGTCACGAAAGCCGCGACGGTGCGCATCAATAATGACCCGCTAGCTTCTCGTGCGCGACCCGATATCCTAAGCGATATGGAAATCATTCGCGCGGACGCGCTCCCGGGATCGGCTGAGGAAGTCGATTTTTCCTTCGAGATTGATAGCATCATCGTAGAGCCGTTCGATGCGGTGCCGTTGCGTGTCGAACCACTCTCGCAAAGGCGCAAAGCCTATGGGCTGGACGATGCGCTGTTTGAACGATGCGACGGTACCGACAAGGTGCTGTTCCTGGCAAACGAGGCGGGAAATCTCGCTGGATACATTACCGCGAGCCGAGGATGGAACGGCTGCGCCGTGGTCGATGATTTTGCAGTGGCCCGATCATTTCGCCGACGAGGATTGGCGACCGCGTTGATGGATCGGATTGCCGATTGGGCGCGTGACAAAGGGCTGGGAGCGATCCGGTTGGAGACCCAATCCAACAATGTCGCAGCTTGCAGCTTCTATCAGCGCTATGGCTTTGTCCTCGGCGGCTACGATCGATTTCTCTATCGCGAGCTGGGCTCGGACACGGCCGAGGAGGTGGCACTCTTCTGGTATCTTGATACTCGCCCCCGCTAGCTGGGTGACAACCTCCCTGCCGAATGGGTTATCGAGGGAGTGAAGGGCGTTCCGCTCCAGGTCGAAGGCCATTCGGCTTACGCCGGATCGGCAAGCGTGGCGGATCGTGCGCTGATCGGCGCCAAGGGAAAACCCCGACGATCTCGTCTATCGCTATCGGGGGCGCTGAGCGATCAGTTCGGCCGTCCCGGCACGTTGTGCAGCTTGTCGGGATTGCGGGTCACATAAACCGCGACGATCCGTTCGTGCTCGAACTGCAACGCGGTCGTTTGAACGAGGTCGTCCTCCATCGTGACGAAGCCGGGCAATCCGTTGATGGTCGCGTAGCGGATCAAGCGCGACGGATGCACGGCGAACAGGCGGGCGAGCCCCGCGAAGCGCTCCATCGCCGCGTCGAGCCCGACCAGAGGTTGGGTCGGTGCCGGCACCCGGCCGCCGCCATCGGCATAGACCACGACATCCTCGGCGAGCATCGCGCGCAGCGCGGCGAGGTCGCCGGTCCGCGTCGCCGTGAAGAAGGCATTGGCGAGCCGCAGGCCTTCTTCCCGAAAGCTCGGAGCACGTCTGTGGCAGGATCAGTACGGCATCCTGTAGGTGAGCGTCGTTCAATGGCCGTCTTGAAGCGCGGAGTCAGTCGCGCGCAGGCAGTCGTGGGCGATCGGCTCTATCTGGACATTCGTCACTAGCTTGCGCGGCTCGGCGTATCCATCGTTTTCCGCGAAAGGCTGCCCCAGGATCCCCTGATCGGGAGCCAGAGGGCACCATCAAAATCGCGCGGAAGTGAAGCCCGCCGTTATACGAGCTGGCCACCCATGTGTTGCATCAATACAACGATTAGACGAATTACCATGTTCCTGCAATCAATGCATGTTGCTCGTGCAGGTAGACAGGTGTTTCATAGCAACCGTATTTCAACCCGGCAATAACAACAAAAAGAATACTTCACGCATTTCAGCGGGGGCAATCAATGTCCGCGACACGAGTCGTTTTTGCTTTTTTTAGTGCTCTGGCCCTATCTTCATGCGGAACGTACGCACCACCAATTCAAGAGTATGGTGGGGACAGTCAATTGCTAGTGCAAGCAATTGTCACCAGCGTGCACTGCGAACTTACCAAGGCGATCCAACAGCTCTATTTCAAGGCTCGCACATACAAGGATGCGAGGCCCTTAGCCGCCACCATGAGCACTTGGGGCGCTCAGATGGCTCTATCCTTGAAAACAGAGGAGAAGAGTGGTCTCAATCCGACTGTGCTGTGGACACCAATAAGCCCACCATCATCGATATTCACGCTCGGCGCGTCAGCGACGCTCTCGGCGGACGCGATAAAGACGGCTGCTCTGAATTACTACTATACGATACCTGACCTTCTCAAACGAGGGCCGTGCCAGACAGGTGTGCAGCCTAAGGGGACCGCTCCGTCACTCCTTATTCAAAACGATCTTGGCTTCGGCGACTGGCTGTTTGATCAGCTACCGCTCTCCGCAACGGAAGAAGTCGCGTATCCACTTCTGCAAGCGGCCCGTTGAAGCAAAACGTCCTTCAGTTCCATATAATATTCGAAGTAGTGACCTCTGGTAACATCACCCCGGCATGGAAGCTCATCCGCGTAGGGGTGAATCAAAGCGGTACATTTGCGAGTGCCAGCAGGGATCGCACGCATGATCTGCTCATTACACTGGGACCGGGCGATAGCTCGGGATTGAAGGGAGCCGCGAAAGATTCGCATTTGGCTCAAGAGATTGGGTTGGCCGTTCGAAACAATAGTTTCAATCCTGGCCTTTAAAGGGGGCGCCTATGGCTAAAAGGCAAGCAAAGAAGGCCGCAACAAAGAAACGCACAGCGAAGAAAGCAGCTGCCACGAGAGCAGCTTTCGAACCCGTTGCCGCAATGCTCAATGCATCGTCCCGTGGAAGCCATCCTGACCGGCGACTGCCATGCTGGAACGATGATACCCACGAAATCCTATGCAAATGGAACGACGCGGCCAATGAGTACCGCTGTGACAAGGTGCCAACTGGAGGCGACTTTGAAGACGCCTAATCGATGTTTGCCGTGCGAGGCATTTGTCGCGTGAACGCAACTCGCTTTGACCTGACAGCCATCGGTGATGGAGATCGATCGCTGTGCGCCGTGTGGAGGCTCATTGCGTTTCGTGCGTTAACGCGGCCTCGCGAGATGTAGGATCAGTTCCGCCATCCCGTCACATCAGGCACGTTGTGCAGCTTGTCGGGATTGCGGGTCACATAAACCGCGACGATCCGTTCGTGCTCGAACTGCAACGCGGTCGTTTGAACGAGGTCGTCCTCCATCGTGATGAAGCCGGGCAATCCGTTGATGGTTGCGTAGCGGATCAAGCGTGAGGGATGCACGGCGAACAGGCGGGCGAGCCCCGCGAAACGCTCCATCGCTGCATCACACCCGACCAGCGGGCGAACCGGCGCCGGCACCCGGCCGCCGCCATCGGCGTAGACCACGACATCCTCGGCGAGCATCGCGCGCAACGCGGCGAGGTCGCCGGTCCGCGTCGCCGTGAAGAAGGCATTGGCGAGCCGCAGGCCGTCTTCATTGCCGACCACGAATCGCGGCCTGGCATCGTGGATATGCGCGCGGGCGCGGCTGGCGAGCTTGCGGCAGGTCGTGGCCTCGCGGCCGATCGTCTCGGAGACCGCATCGAACTCCATCCCGAACACGTCATGCAGCAGGAAGGCCGCCCGTTCCAACGGCGACAGCCGCTCCAGCGCGATCATCAGCGGCAGGATCAGGTCGTCGGCGGTCTCCTCTTGCTCGGGATCGAAGAACGGCTCGGGCAGCCATGGTCCGACATAGGCCGCGCGCCGGCGCCGCGCGGATTTCAGCTCGTTCAGCGATAGCCGGGTGACGATGGTGTAGAGCAGCGCCCTGGGATCGCGCATCCGCTCGCGATCGGCGGCGAGCCAGCGCAGCCAGGCATCGTGCACGACATCCTCCGCGTCGGCCACCGAGCCCAGCATCCGGTAGGCCAGCCGGATCAGGCGCGGCCGCAGGTCGGCGAAGATCTCAGCCGCCGCGGTTTCAGCCGCATCCTTCATGACGCCGCCCGAATGGCCGCGGCCGCCTCACGGCCACGTGCGAATTGAATCGCCGTCATCGCCACGCGCCGCCCGAGGTGGCGGGCGGTCGCGAGGTCCGATTCAGGCGGTGCGGTGTCCGCACCCTCGTCGGTGTTCGACTGCGCTCCGGCGCCGAGCCAAAATCCCAGCCGGTTCGGGTCGGCGTCCGATCCCGATGCGGAGTTGTTGCCCGGCGGCAGATCGAGATTGACCCAGTGCATGCCGTGCTGCGCGGCGAACAGGGCAAGCTGGATCAATGTCGACAGCTTGTCGCCGGCGTGGGCGCCAGAATTGGTGAAGCCGGCCGCGAGCTTGTCTTTCCACCGGTAGCCTTTCGACATCACCGCGCTCGACGTTGCCTCCTGAAAGGCTTTGAACGCCGCGGAGGCGGCGCCCATGTAGGTGGGCGTGCCGAAGATCAATGCGTCCGCATCCAGCAGGTGATCCCAACTCTGTTCCGCGTCCTCGACAGGCACCAGCACCGCCTCCGCGCCATCGATATCTTGAATGCCGGACCTGACGGCCTCCGCCTGGCGCCGGGTGTGGCCGTAAGCGCTATGATAGACGATCGCGACAAGGGTGCGACCGCCACCGGTTCCGATATTGTGCATGCTGTCCTCTGCTGCTGCCATTACAGAAGCTAGGACAAGGCAGGGCGTCGAAACGTGACATGACGTCCGAATTTTTGTCCGGAGGGGCTCCATTTGACGGTCACTCGGGCCGGAGTGGTGGCCGCTGGCTGCTTTGCATGGGGTTGTTTTGGCTATTTCGGTGGGAGCCGGCCATCGAGCTCGAACCTGCGGGTGACCCCGATCGCCTCCAGGAAGGCCTCGTCGTGGCTCACGACCAGCAGGGCGCCGTCATAGGCGCGCAGCCCGGCCTCGACCGCTTCCATGGAATCAATGTCGAGATGGTTGGTCGGCTCGTCGAGGATCAGCAGCGGCGGCGGCGTTGGCCCGCCGAGGACGCAGGCGAGGCCGGCGCGGAGCAACTGGCCGCCGCTCAGGCTCGCGACGGTCTGCAAGGCCGCATCGGCGCGGAACATGAAGCGCGCCAGCGCGGCGCGACAGGCGTTCTCGTCGGCATCCGGATTGATGCGCCGGAAGTTGGCGAGGATCGATGCTTGCGCATCGAGCAGGCTGACCGCCTGATCGAACATCGCAAAGCGGGTCATCACCTCGACGGTGCCGCGCGTTGCGGTGAGGGCGCCGCTGACGAGCTTGAGCAACGTCGTCTTGCCGGCGCCGTTGGGGCCTGTGATGGCGACGCGCTCCGGGCCTGCCATGGAGAAGGTGAGGCCGCGCAGGATCGGTGCCTCCGCGCTGTAACCCGCATCGGCGGCCTCGATGCGCAGCACCACCTTGCCCGCAGGCAGACGCGTCGACGGCAGTTGCACCGTGAACGGTTGCAGCACCTCGATGCGCTGGCGCGTATTGGCGGCAAGTTCTGTTGCTTGCGTTCGCCTGCGCTCGGCGAGCCGGGCGGTCTCGCCGCCGCTGTCCTCGCTGCGGTCCTTGCGCAGCCCGGCGGCAATGCGTGGCATGTCGCCCTTGGCGCGCTTCCTCGCGCCGGCGCCGTCCTTGCGCGCCTTCTTCTCGGTCGCTTCCCGCGTCTTGCGGTCGATCTCGGCGACGCGCTTCTCGGCATCGTCAAGATCGTGTCGCGCCGCCGAGAGCTCGATCGCCTTGCGCGCGCGGTATTGGCTCCAATTGCCGCCATAGCGCCGTGCCTCCAGCGAGGTCAGTTCGACGATCGCATCCATGGTCTCCAGCAGCTCGCGATCGTGGCTGACGACGATGGCGCCATGCCGCCAACCGGCGAGCAGATCGATCACGGCCTGGCGTCCGGCACGGTCGAGATTGTTGGTGGGCTCGTCGAGTAGCAGGAAGTCAGGCCGTGCGAAGGTGAGCGCCGCAAGGCGCGCCCGGGTCGCCTGTCCGCCTGATAGCATCGCCAGCGGGGTGTCGAGAACATCGTCCAATCCGACACGCGCGAGCGCGGCCGCGATGCGACTGTCGAGCGTCCAGTCGATATCCGCAAGCTCCTCGGCCGTCGCCAGGCCCTGCTCGGCACGGCGCAACGCGGCCAATGCGCGGCGTGCGCCGAACAGGTCGATGACGGATTGGTCCGGCTTCACCTGCACCGTCTGATGCAGCATCCCGACGCGTCCCTGCACCGAGACCGTGCCGGATTGCGGCGCCTGCCGGCCTGCGATCAGGCCGAGCAGCGTCGTCTTGCCGATGCCGTTACGGCCGACAAGGCCGGTGCGTTCGGGGCCGAAACTGAGATCGATGTTGGAAAGGAGAACCCGGCCGTCAGGCGCGGACAGGGTCAGATGGGAGAGCGTGATCGATGCTGGCATGGATATCCCCGTGGGCAAGGCTGATGGGCATTGCGGTCAGGGTGAAATCCATGGTCGTCGGCATCCTCTCGGATTGATGATTGACGAGATGTAGTCGCGTATTGCGCCGGCATCAAGGCGCGAAGCCGAACGTCAGGCGGCTTCGGCGAAGGTCCAGCGGTCGGGATCGGGGGTGTGGCCGATCAGGGCGAGACCATAGGCGATCGATTCGAACTGGTCCGCCGAGGTCAATCGCGCCTCGCCGAAGCGTTCCGCGAACAGGCGCTGCACCGCCGGCACGAACGAGGTGCCGCCGGTCAAGAACACCTTCTCGACGTCGCGCGCGGCGATGCCGGATTTCGCCAGCGCCTCGTCCACCGTCGCGCCCAGCCGTTCGATGTCGTCGGCGATCCAGGACTCGAAATCCTCGCGCGTCACGGTGGCGCCGATATCGATGCCTTGGCGGGCAAAGCGGAACTCGACGCGGTCGCGGCTCGACAGCGCGACCTTGGTATCGGACACGGCACGGTAGAGTGCGAAGCCGAGATCGTAGTCGACGATGGTGATGAAATCGTTGAGCGGCGCCGGATCGAGCGCGGTGCGCGCCAGCTGCTGCAATTCGCGCAGATCGCCATTGCCCCGCATCATCGCGAGCTGGTGCCAGCGCGCGAGGCTGGAATAATAGTGGTTGGGTATCGGCAGCACCTTGTCGAACGAGCGGTAGTTGGTGCCCTTGCCGAGCCGCGGCGAGACGATGTGGTCGACGATGCGATAGTCGAAGGTGTCGCCGGCGATGCCGATGCCGGCATGGCCCAGCGGCTCGGCGCGCAGCACGCCGCCCTGGCGCGAGAACCGCATCACGGAGAAGTCGCTGGTGCCGCCACCGAAATCGGCCACCAGCACCGTGGCGTCATGGTCGAGGCTGCGCGCAAAGGAGAACGCCGCGCCGACCGGCTCGTAGACGTAGCGCGCGTGTCCGGCGCCGAGCCGCTCGAATGCGGCGCGGTAGCGCTGCATCGCGAGCTCGTCATTGGGATTGCCGCCGGCAAACTTCACCGGACGGCCGACCATGATGGTCGGTGCGCCGAGATCGAAGCCCTCGCCGGCATGGCGCGTCAGCGTGCGCAGGAACGCGGCGAGCAGATCCTCGAACTTGTAGCGCTGCCGGAAGATCTGCGTGGTGTTGAAGGCTGAGCTTGCCGCGAACGTCTTGAACGACTGGATGAAGCGATGGATCGTGCGTCCCTCGAGGAACTGCTCGATCGCCCACGGCCCGCCCTCGGCGCGCGGATGCAGGCCGGCGCCGGGCCGGTCCTCCCAGAAGCACAGCGCGGAGACATAGACGCTATGCGTGCGTCCACCATGATCGAAGCGGATGGCCTCGACACGGCCATCGGCATCGGACAGCGCGACCACGGTGTTGCTGGTGCCAAAATCGACGCCAATCGAGACGGCGGGCGGAGCGCTCGACATGTCATGCTCGGGATTGTCTGTGAAAGGGGGCGGACCTTTAGCGGCTTTGGCCGCGTTTGCCAACCCGCCCCGAGGCCGCAAAATTCACGATCAAGGGACCGGCGGCAACAGCGCGGTGGTCCGCAGCGGAACCGCCGCATGACGCGACGATGACGCCGTGTTGCGGCCTAATCCTGCAATGCGTAGGCGATGACGTAGTCGCCGCGCTTGGTGCCGAACGAACCGTGGCCGCCGGCCGCGGTGACGACATATTGCTTGCCGCCGGCCTCGTAGCTCATCGGTGTCGATTGCGCGCCGGCCGGCAGTCGATCTTCCCACAGCACCTTGCCGTCGCGCACGTCGTAGGCCCGGATCGTGTATTCATAGGTCCCGGTGTAGAACGCGACGCCGCCGGCGGTGGTGATCGGCCCGCCCAGCATCGGCACGCCCATCTTGAACGGAAGCGGCAGCGGCGTGGTGTCCCGGATGGTGCCGTTCGGATGCTGCCAGACGATCTTCATCGTCCGGAGGTCGATCGCCGCCATCGAGCCCCATGGCGGCCGGTAGCACGGCACGGACAGCGGCGACAGGAAGCTCCAGATGTCCACCCCGAACGGCGTGCCGTACATCGGCTGCACGCCGACCTCGCTGCCGACCGGCTTGTCCGCCGTCGGCGCCGGCGGATTGTTTGGCCCGCGCGGAATCAGCCGCGACGCAAACGGCAGCGACATCGGATTGGCGATCGCGATCTGCCTGACAGGATCGATCGCAATGCCGCCCCATTCGAACATGCCGAGATTGCCGGGGAAGACCAGCGTGCCCTGCAACGAGGGCGGCGTGAACGTGCCCTCATAGCGCAGGCGATGGAACATGATCCGGCACAGCAACTGGTCGAAGATCGTACCGCCCCACATGTCGGCGCCGGTCAGCTTCGCCTCCGGGCGGAAGGTCAGTTCGGAGAACGGCTGCGTCGGCGCGCTGCGGTCGCCGGGCGCAGCTCCCTGAGGCACCGGCCGCTCCGGCGCGGGCACGATCAATTCGCCGGTCCTGCGGTCGAGCACGAAGATGTTGCCGACCTTGGTCGGCTGGATGATCGCAGGGATGACGCCCTTCGCCGTGGTGACGTCGACCAGGCTCGGCTGCGAGGGAACATCCATGTCCCAGAGATCGTGATGCACGGTCTGGTACGACCAGGCGCGCTTGCCGGTGTTGACGTCGAGCGCGACGATCGAGCTCGAATAGCGCTCGACCAGCGCATCGCGATTGCCGCCCCAGATGTCGGGTCCGTTGTTGCCGGTCGGGAAGTAGACCAGATTCAATTTCGGATCGAAGGAGGCCGTGATCCAGGAATTCGGCGAGCCGGTGATGTAATGCCGGTCCGCGGATGGCAGCGCGTTCTCGTCCGCTGCGCCGGAATCCCAGGCCCAGACCAGCTTGCCGGTGTAGACATCGAAGCCGCGGATCACGCCCGACGGCACCTCGACCGCGTAATTGTCGATGACGGCGGCGGCAACCACCAAAATCTTGTCGCTGACCACTGGCGGCGACGTCGGCTCGAAGAAGCCCGCCGTCTTGATCGCCATTCCCTGTTGCAGGTCGAGGACGCCGTGGTCGGCAAAGCCATCGCATAGCTTGCCGGTGTCGGCATCGAGCGCGATCATGCGGCCGTCATTGACCGGCAGGAAGATCCGCCGCGGGCATTCGGCCGGTGCCGGATTGCCGCTGGCGTCGACGGCGCCCTGTGCGGTCTCGTGATAGGAGACCCCGCGGCAGGTCATGTGCTGGAACGTCTTGTTGAACACAAGCTTGGGGTCGTAGCGCCAGCGTTCCGTGCCGGTCCTAGCGTCGAGCGCGAACAGCACCTGGTGCTGCGAGCACAGATAGAGCGTGTCGCGTACCTTGATCGGAGTGACCTCGAAGGTCGTCTCGCCGGAATCGTTAGGTGTCTCCATGTCGCCGGTGCGGAAGGTCCAGGCGATCTTGAGCTTGCCGACATTGTCGGGTGTGATCTGCTTCAGCGGCGAATAGCGCTGTCCGAACTGCGTGCGGCCATAGGCGCGCCAGTCGCCGTCCGGCTGCGGATCGGTTTCGCTTTGCGGCACCGGGGTGCCGGCTTCCGCGATGGTGCCGTTGATGTCGTGATAGCTCGACAGCAGCCCGACGACGAGGACGGCAGAAGCTGCCACCACGCCAGCCCAGAGCGGCGCGGTCGCGCTGGCGTAGGATACGGATTGGTTTCGCGAAAGGCCGCGGACGATCATCGGCGTCAGCAGCCAGAGTGCCATCGGAAAGACGATGTCGCCGCGCGCCGCCAGCGGCCACCAGTCGAATTTCACCTCGTGGACCGCCCATGCCAAGGTACCGACCAGCACGATCGCGAACAGCCACAGCGCCTGACGGCGCTGCGCCAGCAACAGCGCCTTGGTGGCGAGAAAGCCGATGCCGAGGATGAGGTAGAAGATCGACCCGCCCAACGCGGCAAGCCAGATCCCGCCGGCCGCGAGCACCAGGCCGATCAAGCCGTAGACGATCGCTGTGATGAAAACGGCCCTGGATCGTTGCATGGCTGCTCCGGTGGGAAGAGGCACTGGGCTTGTCTCGCGCAAGCGCCACAGACCGCGTCCGCTTTCGGCAAGCTTGGTCCAATCACCGGCAACTCGCAACCCGGAACCTGCGATGCAGATGCAACATCTGCGTGTACGGCTGCCATGCCAGAACATGCTGGAACAAAATGCCTGCAAAATGCGCGTGCTCAGCGAATTTTGAATCGGCGTGCCCTTCCCGTGTTCGCAGGTGCTGCTCTATAGCTTCGGGCGAACAGCAGGGTGTGCAGGAGAAGCCAATGACACTGAATCCCACGGCGCTGAACTATCGCGTCGCGGTCGGCGCCTATGAGGCGGGACGGCCGAGCTATCCGGCGGAGATCGTCGCCGCGCTGCCGCTCGCGACGGCGCATTGCATCGTCGATCTCGGTGCCGGAACCGGCAAGTTCACCCGCCTGTTGCTGCGGCATCTGTCCGAGACGGCCCGCCTGATCGCCGTCGAGCCCGTCGCCGAGATGTCGGCGAAGCTCGCGACCGAGGCCGGGATCGAGGTCATCAACAGCCGTGCCGATGCGATCGCGCTCGAGACCGGCAGCGTCGATCTCGTCACCTGTGCCCAGGCATTCCACTGGTTCGACAACGAGGCGTCGGTCGCCGAGATCGCGCGGTTGCTGCATCCCGGCGGCACACTGGCGCTGGTCTGGAACAACCGGGATGATCGTGCGCCGTGGGTCGATGCGCTCTCCGTCATGATTGAAGGTTATGCGGGAGACACGCCGCGGCAACGGACGGGGCGCTGGCGCTGGATCCTGAGCGATCCGCGCTTCGTGCTCGAGAAGGAGATCGTGCAGGGCCATCCGCACCGGATGGCGCGCCGGGATGTGTTCGAGCGGGTCGCCTCGACGAGCTATGTCGCCAATCTTCCCGACAGCGAAAAGGCGGTGCTTCGCCAGAAGACCGACGGCATCCTGCGTCAGGCCGGTCTCGGCGACGCGGACGAGGTGGTGTTTCCCTACGTCACGCACCTCTATCTGCTGAAGAGGACGTAACGTCTTTGAGGAACGTCGTTGAGACAGGCTATCGCGCGCAGTGCCTTTGCTCGACGGCCTGCTTCAGGCGCGGCAGCGCCATGCGCCAGTAGAACGCGACATGCCTGGCGCCGGAGTCGGCGCCGATTTCCCATCCGTTCCCGCGGCGGATCGGTGACGGCGGTACCTGCTGGGCGACTGTCAGCACCGTCTCGCCACCGTCAGCCGCGAGCGTCACCGTGACCGTCGCATAGCATTGCGGAACGTCCGGCAGGCCGGAGACCTGCGACCAATAGGAGTATTCGAGCAGCACTGGCGGTTCGACGCGGAGAACGCGGCCCTTGTCGTGATAACGCTTGGCGCCGATCTCCGCCTCGATCTCGATCGGCGCGCCGATCTGCCAATCCGTTTTGAAGTGAGCGTTGCGCCATGTCTCGCCCGCATCGGGAGCCATGATCGCATCCCACACCTGCTTTGGTTCCGCGGCGATGCGGATCGACGCGGTCACGGGCTGCAAGGGCATGGGATCGTTCGTCATCGCACGCTCACTTGCCGTCAACGATCTTCCATTTTCCATCGGCGCCACGCCGCAGCGCCAGGTCGCCGATGCGGATGTGCTGTGCGAGGAAATCGATGAAGGCGCGCACCCGCGCCGGCAGCGGGCCGGCGTGGCCGACATAGACCGCGTGGATGTCCTCGCGGTCGCCCGGATTGAGATTTTGCAGCACCGGCACCAGGCGGCCGGCCTCGATGTCGGGACCGATATGAAACAATGCCAGCCGCGCCACGCCGATGCCGCCAAGCGTGAGTTGGCGCGCGGTCTCGCCGTCGCTGGCGCGGGCGACCGGCGGCGGTAACGTCTCCTCGATCTTTTCGGCGCGGCGGAACGGCCAGCCGCGGATGCTGCGCGGAAAGGTCCAGCCGATGCCGCGATGCGCGGCGAGGTCGGCCGGCGTCTTCGGAATGCCGTGGCGGGCGAGATAGGACGGCGCGGCGACCACCGCCATCCGGCTGGTGCCGAGCTTGCGCGCGATCAGCCGTGAGGCGCCGAGCGGCCCGGCGCGGATCGCGACATCGGCGCGCGCCTGCATCAGGTCGACCAGCGTGTCGGTCAGCACGATGTCGACCGTGATGTCGGGGTGCTCGCGCATGAAGCGCGGCAGCAGCGGCATCACATGCAGCATGCCGAACGGAATGTTGCTGTTCACGGTGAGATGGCCGCGCGGCACGCAGGAGGCGGCCTCGCGCTCGGCCTCGTCGATGTCGGCGAGGATGCGTTGCGCACGCTGGTAGAACGCCTGACCCTCCTCGGTGAGCTGCAGCTTGCGCGTGGTGCGGTTGACCAGCCGTGTGCCGAGCCGCGTTTCCAGCCGGGACACCAGCTTGCTCACGCCGGATGGCGTCTGCCGCAGGCTGTTCGCGGCGGCCGTGAAGCCGCCGAGGTCGACGACACGGACGAACACGTCCATTTCGCCGGAGCGGTTGGTGTCTGTGCGAGCCATGTTGATTTCAAGTCACAAATGATTGGCTTGCGGCCATTCTAATCCTTCCTCGCCCGGACCGCTATCTCGCATTGCGGAATCCTCACGCTCCGGAGCGACGCATGCCTCTCGCAGTCCTAGCCCTGACCGCCGGTGCCTTTGGCATCGGCACCACCGAATTCCTCATCATGGGGCTACTGCTGCAGGTCGCCGCTGACATGCACGTCTCGGTCTCTGCGGCGGGCCTGTTGATCTCCGGCTATGCGCTCGGCGTGTTCGTCGGCGCGCCGATCCTCACCCTCGGGACGCGCAAGATGCCGCGCAAGGCGGTGCTGCTGGCGCTGATGGCGATCTTCACGCTCGGCAATGCGGCCTGCGCGCTGGCGCCGAACTACGAGCTCCTGATGGCCGCGCGCATCCTGACCTCGCTGGCGCACGGCACCTTCTTCGGCGTCGGCTCGGTGGTCGCGACGAGCCTCGTCCCGGAGGACAAGAAGGCGTCGGCGATCGCCACGATGTTCATCGGCCTCACGGTCGCGACCCTGCTCGGCGTTCCGTTCGGCGCCTGGTTCGGCCTGATGCTGGGCTGGCGCGCGGCGTTCTGGGCGGTGGCGGCGATCGGCGTGATCGCGTTCATCGTGCTGGCGGCGCTGGTCCCCGGCCATGTCGGCGCCAACGACAAGCCCGCGCAGTTGCGTGAGGAGCTTGCCGTGCTCGGCCGCCCGCAGGTGCTGCTCGGGCTCGCCATGACGGTGTTCGGCTTCGGCGGCCTGTTCGCGGTCTTCACCTATGTGCAGCCGATCCTGACCCGGCTCACCGGATTTTCCGATGCGGCGGTGTCTCCGATCCTCCTGGTGTTCGGTGCCGGCCTTGCGATCGGCAATGTCGCCGGCGGCCGGCTCGCCGACAAGGGCGTTGCGCGTGCGTTGCTGGTGTCGCTTGGCGGTCTCGCCGCCGTCCTCGTCGCGCTGGCGGCGGTGATCTCGATCAAGGCATTGGTGGTCGTGCTGCTGTTCGTGCTCGGCATCGCCGCGTTCGCAACCGTCGCGCCGTTGCAGCTTCGCGTGCTCGAAGCCGCCGGCGTGGAAGGCCGGACGCTGGCGTCCAGCCTGAACATCGCGGCCTTCAATCTCGGCAATGCGCTCGGGGCCTGGGCCGGCGGCGTCACCATCGATCGTGGTCTTGGCCTCGGTGTGCTGCCGCTGGTTGCCGCCGTCATCACCGCGATCGGGCTGCTGCTCGCACTGTGGAGCCTGCGGCTTGATCGGCCCGCCGTGCTGGCCACGCAGTGCCCGGCAGAATGATCAGCATCACAAGGAGTACGACCATGGACTATCGCAATCTCGGCTCGTCGGGTTTGAAAGTACCCGTGCTCAGCTTCGGCACCGGCACATTCGGCGGCCAGGGGCCTTTGTTCTCGGCCTGGGGCGGCAGCGACGCCAGCGAGGCGCGGCGGCTGATCGACATCTGCCTGGAGGCCGGCGTCAATCTGTTCGACACCGCCGACGTCTATTCGAACGGCGCCTCGGAGGAGATCCTCGGTGCCGCGATCAAGGGTCGGCGCGACAAGGTCCTGATCTCGACCAAGACCGGGCTGCCGATGGGCGATGGTCCGCTCGATGCCGGCACCTCGCGCCATCGCCTCGTCGCCGCGGTCGACGCTGCGTTGCGCCGGCTCGGCACCGACTACATCGACCTGTTGCAGCTCCATGCCTTCGACGCTTTCACGCCGGTCGACGAGGTGCTGTCGACCCTCGACACGCTGGTGCGCGCCGGCAAGCTGCGCTATGTCGGCGCCTCGAATTTCTCCGGCTGGCATTTGATGAAGTCGCTGGCGACCGCCGAGCGGCACGGCTGGCCGCGCCATGTGGCGCACCAGGTGTATTATTCGCTGGTCGGTCGCGACTATGAATCCGAGCTGATGCCACTCGCGCTCGACCAGGGCGTCGGCGCGCTGGTCTGGAGTCCGCTCGGCTGGGGACGCCTCACCGGCAAGGTCAGGCGCGGCCAGCCGCTGCCGGAGAACAGCCGCCTGCACGAGACCGCGCAGTTCGGGCCGCCGGTCGACGACGAGAGACTCTATGCGATCGTCGACGCGCTGGACGTTGTGGCCGCGGAGACCGGCCGCACCGTGCCGCAGATCGCCATTGCCTGGCTGCTTACGCGGCCGAGCGTGTCGTCCGTCATCATCGGTGCGCGCGACGAAGCGCAGCTGCGCGACAATCTCGGCGCAGTCGGATGGTCGCTGACGCCGGAGCAGATCGCGCGTCTCGACAAGGCAAGCGCGGTGATGCCGGCCTATCCTTACTATCCTTACCGGATCCAGGAAGGGTTTGCCCGGCTCAATCCGCCGCCCGTGTAGCGCGCGGTTTGCTCTCACGCCTCGTGCTTGGTCTCGCAGACCTGCCGGCGGTATTCCGCCGGCGTCACGTTCATGTGCTGCCGGAATACGCGATTGAGGTGGCTCTGGTCGGCGAAGCCGGCGAGCAACGCGATCTCCTTCAGCGCCACGCGATCTTTGCGCAGATGCTGGCAGGCATGCTCGACCTTGCGCCGCAGCACATAAGCGTGCGGCCGCATGCCGTAATGCACGCGGAATTTCCGCGCGAACTGCACCGGCGTGCAGTTGCAGACGTTGGCGAGCTCCTCCAGCGTGATGTTCCGGAAGATGTTCTGCTCGACATAGTCCTCGATCAGTCGCGCATGGGCCGGCCTGAAGCGTCCCTGCGCACAGGGCATCTTGAATTCGATTGCGGCGTATTTGCGCAGGATGTGCACGCTGGCTTGCAGCGCCAGTGCATCGTAGCAGAGGCGGCCACCGGGACCGCCCGCGGCGACCTCCTGAACCATCTGATCGTTGATCCAGCTCAGCATCGGATCCTCGACCTTGAGCAGGTCGTGAAGTTCGACCGCTTCGGCGTCACGGTCGAAGGCTTCGCTCGCGGTCTTCGTCATCAGCGTCGGCGAAATGTAGAAATGGCTGACTTCGATATCGTGCTGCCAGCGCCAGTTCGAGGGCTCAGCGCGCGTCAAGAGCGTCGTGACCCCGCGGCCGACATGATCCTGCTTCCACGCACCGGTGACGCGGCGGTTCATCGACGTGGTGCCGTCGCGATAGATCACGATGAGATAGTTCTCCGACGGCGGGACCCAGATGTCGGATGGCCCATAGCGGAATATCCGTAGCCGGAAATCGTTGCGGCCAACCGGCGTGCTATCCAGCTTCAACTCGCCGGGAGCGTAGCGCGGCAGTTCCTCGACCGTGATCAACTGGCCCATCGCGCGAGCCTCCTCCCTGGAATTCGCGGCACGATTGACGGTTTCTTCTTGGCCGGACGGCTGCGCGTAGAATAGGCCGCTTTCGTGGTTTGCCAAGGAGACCAATGGCCGAGCGGCGCTCGCAGCAACGTTCCAGAGATTGTCGGTTTCATCCAAGCCCCGGATGCTGCGGGGGCCATAGCCTCTCCTGCGTCCCGGCGGCCCCGTTCATGCCGCCAACGACGAAATTGGCGCAACGCACCGTCATCCTGCGATGCAGCGGATGGGAAGGGCGTGCGAGACACCACACAGGAGGAAACCATGACTGCGACCGCTACCATGTCCAATGGAAGCAATGGCGCGCACGCGACATCCAAACTCGACGCCGTGGTGATCGGCGCCGGCGTCGCGGGCCTTTATCAACTGTTCCGCCTGCGCGAGCAGGGCCTGAACGTCAGGGCTATTGACGCAGGATCAAGCGTCGGCGGCACCTGGTACTGGAACCGCTATCCCGGCGCGCGCTTCGATTCCGAAGGCCACACCTATCAGTATCTGTTCTCCGAGGAGCTCTACAAAGGCTGGAGCTGGAGCGAGCGGTTTCCGGGACAGCCGGAAATCGAGCGCTGGCTGAACTATGTGGCTGACCGCCTCGATCTCAAGAAGGACATCCAGCTCGAGACCACGGTCAAGAGCGCGCATTTCGATGAGGCGACGCAACGCTGGCAGGTCACGACGGACAAGGGCGAGGTGATCGACACCCAGTTCCTGGTCACCTGCTGTGGCATGCTTTCGGCCCCGCACGTCTCCTTCCCGGGACAGGAGACGTTCAAGGGCAAGCTGTTCCATACCGCGCGCTGGCCGAAGGGGCCGACCGATCTTGCGGGCAAGTGCGTCGGCGTGGTCGGCAATGGCGCGACCGGGATCCAGGTGATCCAGTCGATCGCCGGCGAGGTCGGCCATCTCAAGGTGTTCATCCGCACCCCGCAATACATCATCCCGATGAAGAACCCGAAATGGGATGCGACGGACGCTGAGGCCTACAAGTCGAAGTTCAAGTTTCTCACCGAACGACTGCCGAAGACGTTTACCGGCTTCGAGTTCGACTTCGAGCACGCCTGGGCCGACCTGACGCCGCAGCAGCGTCGCCAGGTGGTCGAGGATTGCTGGAACGACGGATCTCTCAAACTGTGGGTGTCGTCCTTCGCCGAATTGTTCTTCGACGAATCTGTCAACGCCGAGATCACCGAATTCGTGCGCGCAAAGATGCGCGAGCGGATCAAGGATCCCAAACTGTGCGAGCAGCTGATTCCGGCGGATTACGGCTTCGGTACCCATCGGGTCCCGTTGGAGTCGAATTTCCTGGAAGCCTTCCATCGACCCAATGTCGAGATCGTCAGCGTCAAGGACAATCCGATTGCCCGCATCACTCCCGAAGGCATCCAGACTGCCGATGGCACGGTGCATGAGTTCGACGTCATCATCCTGGCGACCGGCTTCGATGCCGGTACCGGCGCCTTGACGCGGATCGACATTCGCGGCCGCGACGGCCGCTCGCTGAAGGAGGACTGGGGCCGGGATATCCGCACCACCATGGGGCTGCAGGTTCACGGCTACCCGAACCTGTTCACCACGGCGGTACCGCTCGCGCCTTCGGCCGCGCTCTGCAACATGACCACCTGCCTGCAGCAGCAGGTCGAGTGGATCGACGATTGCATCAAGTACATGCGCGGCAACAACCTGAAGGTCATCGAGCCGTCCAGGGAGATCGAGGATCAGTGGGTGGCGCATCATGATGAGACCGCCAACGCGACGCTGATCGCCAAGACCAACTCCTGGTATCTCGGCTCGAACGTCGAGGGCAAGCCGCGTCGGGTGCTGTCCTATTGCGGCGGCGTCGGCACCTATCGGCAGAAATGCGACGAGGTCGCGGCGAGCGGCTATCCGGGGTTCGCGATGCAGTAGGGCTACGCAGGTCAACAACAAAGCACAGGAGGAAGACAATGAGCACGAATTTCAGTGCAGCAGCAGATGCGATTCTCGATGGTGTCGTCACCTCGAATCCGCGTGTCCCCGGCGTCGTTGCGATGGTCACCGACCGGCATCGCAACATCTATGAAGGCGCCGCGGGCAAACGCCGGATCGACCAGCCGGCCGACATGACGGCCGACAGCGTGTTCGCGATCTTCTCGACCACCAAGGCGATCACGGGCACCGCGATCCTGCAACTCGTCGAGGACGGCAAGCTTGATCTCGACGCGCCAGCCAAAGTCTACGCGCCCGACATCGGCAAGCTTCAGGTGATCGAGGGCTTCGACGACGAGGGCGAGCCGGTGTTGCGTGCACCGAAGCGCGACATCACGACCCGCATGCTGATGGTCCATAGCGCAGGCCTGAGCTACGACTTCATCAACCACACCTACAACCGCCTCGCGCAGGAGAAGGGGCAGCCGAGCGTCATCACGGCGTCCAAGGCGGCACTGATGACCCCGCTGCTGTTCGATCCCGGCGAGCGCTGGGAATACGGCACCAACATGGACTGGTGCGGCCAGATCGTCGAGGCCATCACCGGCAGGCGGCTCGGGGAGGTCTTCAAGACGCGCATCTTCGAACCACTTGGGATCACG
The DNA here is from genome assembly GCF_002831585.1 of Bradyrhizobium sp. SK17. GTDB lineage: Bacteria > Pseudomonadota > Alphaproteobacteria > Rhizobiales > Xanthobacteraceae > Bradyrhizobium. Next base: position 1,596,774 of record NZ_CP025113.1, read on the forward strand.
GACACGACGTTCGAACTCACCGATGCGATGCGCCGCAAGCTCGCCGGCATCCATGCCCGCAACGCCGACGGCTCGCTGACGCCGATGGACTTCGAGCTGCCGGCCAATCCGGAAATCCACATGGGCGGTCACGGGCTTTACGGCACGATCGGCGACTACATGCGCTTTATCCGGATGTGGCTGAATGACGGAGCCGGCGAGCATGGCCGGGTGCTCAAGGCGGAGACCGTACGGATGGCCGAGAAGAATCATCTCGGCAACAACAAGGTCACCGCGATCACCGGCGTGATCACCTCGCTCGCCAACGATGCCGAGTTCTTCCCCGGTCAGTCGAAGTCCTGGGCGCTGAGTTTCATGATCAACGATGAGCAGGCGCCGACCGGCCGCCCCGCAGGTGCGCTGGGCTGGGCCGGTCTTGCCAATTTGTTCTACTGGATCGATCGGCAGAACGGTTTCGGTGGCTATTGGGCGACGCAGATCCTCCCCTTCGGAGATCCGACGTCGTTCATCGGCTACATCAATTTCGAGACCGCGTTCTACGAATCTCTGAGGCTGCGCAAGGCGGGTTAGGGCGCGATCCGCAGAGCGCGATGACGATCAAGCCGGATCGCATCGCGCTTTGGGGCCGCCGGATCAACAGGACGGCTGAACCTTCGGGAACACCATGCGCATGCAGGCGCCGCCGGACGGCGCCTGATCGACCTCGATGCGGCCACCATGCAGGCGCATGATGCTTTGCACGAGATCGAGGCCGAGGCCGGCGCCGCGTCCGCCCGGCTGTAGCCTCCGGAACGGCTCGAGGATCTGCTCGCGCTGCTCCGGCGCGATGCCGTCGCCATCGTCGCAGACTTCGATCGAGCCGGCCTTCGTGACCCGAACCAGGATGGTGCCGCGCCGCCGTCCGTGGTCGATGGCGTTCTGCACCAGATTGGTGAGGGCGCGCTCGAGCGAGGTCTGGTCGCCGTTCACCACGGTGGCTTCGTCGTCATGCTCGAACGACATCTCATAGCCGGCGGCGAAGGCGAGCGGCGCGAGATCGAGCACGACCTGCCGCGCGACGGCGACGAGATCGACCGCGGCGAACGTATCGGCCTGCTGATCCAGCCGTTGCAGGTCCAGCAGCTGGCCGGCCATGACGCTGAGCCGGGTGGCGTCCTCGAGCAGATAGGTCTTCTCCGGCCCGGGCTCGAGCGAGGCCACCCGCGTTGACAGTATAGCGATCGGGGTGCGGAGCTCGTGCGCGGCATCGGCAAGGAAGCGACGGTGGCGCTCGTAGCCCTTGTCGAGGCGATCGAGCGCGGCATTGATCGCCTTGACCAGCGGCGCGATCTCGACCGGCACCTCGTCGAGCGGCAGTTGCACGCCGCGCTGGTCGATGTCGATGCGTTCGGCCTGCGCCGCGACATGGGCAAGGCCCTTCATCACCCGGCGCACCACGAACGGGGTTGCAACCAAGGTCGCCAGCGTCATCAGCACCACGATCGGCAGGATCATGTTGAGGAACAGCAGCGGCGTGCTCTCCAGCGCGCGCCACATCGAGAGCTCGCCATAGGTGCCGGTCATGATCTGGATTCGCCCTGCCGAGGTATCGACCCATTTGACGAGACCCGCGGGCCGCATGGCTTCCGCGGCGTTCCATTTAAGCCGCGCCTCGCTCACATGATCGAGGCTCGATGCGATCGGCGCGAATTGCGCCGGCACCGTGCCTTCGGAGAGCTGGTGACCTTCGGTGTCGCGGATGATGAACCAGAGGTCGGCGTGCTCGGCGCGCAGGGCAGCCAGCTCCGGCGTTGGGCGCAGCATCAGCCCGCCCGCTGCGTCGCGGGTGACGGCGTCTCTCAGCCTGTCGAGGGTGCTGCCTTCATACTCGCCGATCAAGAGCCCCGCCCGCAGCAGCCCGATCGCAACCGCTCCGATCAGCAGGATCAGGAGGGTCAATGTGATCGCCTGCAAGCCCGCGAGGCGTCCAACCAGGCGCCAGGTGAGCGAGCGTGGTCGCAGCAGGCTCACGGCGTCTCCCGCAGCACATAGCCGAGGCCACGAACGCCGTTGATGGTGACGCCGGCGTCGGCCTCGGTCAGCCTGCGGCGCAGGCGCGATACATGGGTGTCCAGCGCGTTGGGCTGCACGTCGTCGTCGAGGCCGTAGACCGCCTCCATCAGTGCGGAGCGCTGCACCATGCGTCCCATCCGATGCAGCAGCGTCTCCAGCACCAGCCGTTCACGCCGCGGCATCTCCAGCGGCCGGCCGTCGACATGGGCCTCGCGATGCGTGAAGTCGAACGACAGGCGGCCGATCCGCGCGACATGCTGCTGCACGTTCGCCGGCCGCCGCAGCAGCGCCCGCAACCGTGCCAGCAACTCTTCGAACGCAAACGGCTTGCCGAGATAGTCGTCGGCGCCGCTGTCGAGGCCCGCCACGCGGTCGGCGAGCTCGCCGCGTGCGGTCAACACCAGCACCGGCACGGTGCTGCCGCTCGCGCGCAGTCTCGGAATCAGCGACAGGCCGTCGCCATCCGGCAACTGGCGATCGAGTACGATCGCATCATAGCTGCCGGCAGCCGCGATCGCCTCGGCTTCCTCCAGATCCGCCGCATGATCGATCAGCATGTCGTGGCGCGCGAGAGCCGCCCGCAGCGCTGCGACCATCTCCGGCTGATCCTCCACCAACAGCACCCGCATATTCCGTGTTCATCCCTGCATCGACCGGTCGTTCGGATTGCCGGTTTTATGTCCCATTCATTGCGGCAACCTTGCGGACGCGTCCGTCGAATATGTCGCGGGCCGATTTTTTCCAATCGTCATGGATTCACGACAGGCTCGCGCAAGCTTGGCGTGAGAATCAGATGTCGTTGGACCGGGCCGACTTGCCGCGCTCCGACACAGCGCAACCAGCGGGGCCTTCCGCTCTCGATCGCCGATACCCGCAACGTGAAAGACATCTGAATGGCCTTGTCAACGAACCGCCGGCGCGAGACCGGACATGCTCTGACCGCGAGGAGGCTCCGGCATGGCCGCCGCTGACATCCTGCCGTTCTTCCGCGCCTGGGTGCGCAATCCGTGGCAGGTTGCCGCAGTCGCGCCGTCGGGGCCCGCGGTGTCGTCCCTGATGGCGCAGGAGATCACGGCCGAGACCGGTCCGGTCCTCGAGCTTGGTCCGGGCACCGGCGTGTTCACGCGTGCGTTGCTTGGTCGCGGCGTCAGGCAGCAGGATCTGACGCTGATCGAATGCGGCTCCGAATTCATCCCGTTGCTGCAAAGCCGCTTCCCCGGGGCGCGGGTGCTGTGGATGGATGCAGCTTGGCTGCGCCGGGAGCGGGTGTTCGACGGCGCGCCGGTCGGTGCCGTCATCTCCGGACTCGGCTTGCTCACGATGCCGCCCGAGAAGGTCACGGTCATTCTCGACGGCGCGTTCAGCTATCTCCGCCCTGGTGGCGCGTTCTACCAGATCACCTATGGCCCGCGCTGTCCTGTCGCGGATGCGATCCTCGATCGGCTCGGTCTGCAAGCGAGTTGCATCGGGCAAACCTTCCGCAACCTGCCTCCGGCGTCCGTGTACCGGATCAGCCGCCGTCATCCTCACGCCTGACCGGGACGCCATGGACACCTCGAGCACGATCGCGATGTTCCTGCATTTCGGCCTGGCGGGGATTGGCTGTCTTGCCATCGCCGAGAAGTTCATCCCGCTGCTGCCGTCCTATGTGCTGCTGATGCTGCTCGGCCTGACGGTCCCCGACGGCGCGACGCTCGCGATGACCATCCTGGCGACCAGCGCCGGCTCGGTCGTCGGCGCCATCGGCTGGTATGGCCTCGGGCGGACGCTCGGCTCGCAACGCATCGAGCGGTTGGTGGCGCGCTTCGGCAAGTTCGTGCTGCTGCGACCGTCGCTCTATCGGCAGCTCACCGACGCTTACCGGGGCAATCATTTCTGGGTGACGCTGATCGGCCAGATCCTGCCCACGGTGCGGATCTATCTGGCGCTGCCCGCCGGCGTGCTGCGGCTGGAGCCGCGCGCGTTCGTGATGGCGACGGCGATCGGCACCGTGATCTGGAACATGCCGTTCCTCAGTCTCGGCTACGCGCTGCGCGGCAGCGGTCACGATCCGGTCAGTCTCGGTTTCTGGGTCGTGGTCGCTCTGATCGCCGTGGAGGTTGCGCTCTTCCTCGGATTTCGTCTCTACAAGCGCTCGCTCGCGCCGAGGCATCTCGCGCAGCCGCGTGCTCTTCCCGCGCGCGTGCCGCTCGAGGAGGGGGCATGAGACCCATGCTGTCCCGCCTGTGGCCCAGTTCGCACGCGCTCGAACGTGCCGCCGCGACATTGCTGGTGCTGGTGGCGAGCTATCAGTTCGGCGTCGCGGCCTCCGACGGACGTCATCGCACGACCGAGTTCGCGCTGCTGGTCCTTGTCGGCAGCATCTACTGGCATCACTCGATCGTCAGGCGCCGCGCCAGTCGCGACGTCGCGGCGGTTCTCGCCGGATTGGCCGAAGCGGTGGCGACGGCGTTTCGGCGCGACAGCGGCGTGCTCGATCGGGATATCCAAGCCCGGGCTGGTCGGATCGGCATCGGCGCGGCGCGCAGTACGACCAGGGTCAGGAGCCTGTTCATCTCCGACATTCATCTCGGGAGCAGGGGATGCCAGGCCGAGCGCCTGATCGATTTCCTTCGTCACTACGACGCCGAAACCCTGTTCCTGGTCGGCGACATCGTCGACGGCTGGTGTCTGCGCTCGAACTGGTACTGGCCCGAGGCGCACAATGCGGTCGTGCGCGAGCTGATCGGTCTCGCGCGGCGCGGCCGCCGTCTGGTCTATATTCCCGGCAATCACGACGAATTCCTGCGCGACTATGCCGGCGCGTCGTTCGGCGGCATCGAGATTGCCGAGCGGGCGATCCATCGAGGCCTCGATGGTCGCGATTATCTCGTGGTCCACGGCGATGAATTCGACGTCGTGGTGCGGCATGCGCGATGGCTCGCTCTGGTCGGCGATGTCGGCTACCGTGCCGCGCTGGCCTCCAATGTCTGGCTGAACTGGATCAGGCGCCGGTTCGGGCTCGGCTATTGGTCGTTCTCGTCCTGGGCGAAATTGCGGGTCAAGAAGGCGGTCAACCACATCGGCCGGTTCGAGGAGGTGCTGTCATCCGAGGCCAGGCGCCGTGATGCCCAGGGCGTGATCTGTGGCCACATCCACCATGCGGCGATGCACGACGAATTCGGCGTCCGCTATATCAATACCGGGGATTGGGTGGAGTCCTGCACCGGCGTGATCGAGCGCTATGACGGGCAGTTCGAGATCGTCCGCTGGACGGATCCGCAGCCGGCGTCGAACAGAGCGGATCTCGTGCCGCTCGCGGAGGCGGTCGCCTGATGCGCGTGCTGGTGGCGACCGACGCCTGGCGGCCGCAGGTCAATGGCGTGGTCCGCTCGCTCGAATATCTCGCGAGCGAAGCGCCGTCGCTCGGCGCCGAGATCGTTTTTCTGACGCCGGCCGATTTCCGCACCGTGCCATTGCCCGGCTATCGGGAGATCCGGCTTGCGCTGCCGTCGATCGGACGCATCGCGCGCGCGATCGCCGCGGCGCGTCCGGACTCGGTGCATATCGCGACCGAAGGCCCGATCGGCTGGATCGCCCGGCATGTCTGCCAGACGCGCGGCTATCCGTTTACGACCAGCTATCACACCCGCTTTCCGGAGTATCTCGCGGCGCGGCTGCCGGTCCCGCTGCGCTGGAGCTACGCGGCGCTGCGTCGTTTCCACAATGGCGGCGACGGCATCATGGTCGGCTCGCCATCGCTTGAACAGGCGCTGAGGGCGCATGGCTTCCGCAAGCTGATGCCGTGGTCGCGCGGCGTCGATGCCGATCTGTTCTGTCCCCGTGCGGAGCCGCCGCTCGCCTTCCCGGAGCCGGTGTTTCTCTATGTCGGCCGCGTCGCGGTCGAGAAGAACCTCGACGCCTTTCTCGGTCTCGACCTGCCGGGCTCGAAGGTCGTGGTCGGGGATGGACCGTTGCGCGGCAGCATGCAGGCCCGATATCCGCATGTGCATTTTCTCGGCACGCGGACCGGGCAGGCGCTCGCCGATGTCTATGCGTCGGCCGACGTCATGGTGTTTCCAAGCCTGACCGATACGTTCGGGATGGTGCTGCTCGAGGCGCTGGCCTGCGGTGTGCCGGTCGCGGCGTTTCCGGTGATGGGGCCGCTCGACGTGATCGGCAAGTCCGGCTGCGGTTGCCTCGATCACGATCTGCGCCGCGCGGCACTCGGCGCGCTGCTGGTGCCGCGCGAAAAGTGCCGCGCCCACGCGTTGACCTTCACCTGGCGCGAAAGCGTGCGGCAATTCCTCGACAATATCGGGCGGGCGCATGCCGCGCCTGTGCGCGCCGTTGCCGCGGGAGCATGAAGCCGGCTTCGACGGCTAGTTGCCCAGCAACTCCGTGATCAGCCCCGCGGCCTTGATCCCGGTGCCGCTGATGATGACGACGGTGCGTTCCGCCGGCCGGATCGCGCTGCGCGCCTTCAGGACGTCGAGCGCGGCGGCGGCCGAGGCAGAGGTCGGTTCGACGAACAGGCCGCTGCGCGCGAGCCGCTTCAGTGCGGCGACGATGCCGTCCTCGGGGATCGCGACGCTGCCGCCGCCGCTCTCCTTCAGCGCCGCGATCATCTGCTTCAGGCGCAGCGGATGCTTGATCGCGGTGCCTTCGGCGATGGTTTTGTGCACCGCGCGATCGACAGGCGTGTCGACGCCGGCGGCAAAGCTGGCATCGACCGGCGAGCAATTCAGGGGTTGCGCGGCAAACAGCCGCGGCAGCCGCGTGATCTGCCCGGCCGCCAGCAGTTCCTTGAAGCCGATATAGCAGCCGAGCAGGCTGCTGCCGGCGCCGACCGGCATGATGACATTGTCGGGCGCGGTGAAGCCGAAGTCCTCCCAGATTTCGTAGGCCAGCGACTTGGTGCCTTGCAGGAAGAATGGCTGCCAGTTGTGGCTGGAATAGAAGATCTGCTTCGACTGTCGGATCGCTTCCGCCTCGGATTCTTCGCGCGGCCCCTCCACCAGCTGCACCTCGGCGCCGAAGGCGTGCATTTGCGCAACCTTCATCGGCGATGTCGTCGCCGGCGCCAGGATTTTCACCCGCATGCCGCCGGCCGCGCCATAGGCCGAGACGGACGCCCCGCCATTGCCGGAAGAGTCTTCCAGCACCGCGTCGACGCCAAGCTGGCGCAGCAACGACAGCATCACCGTGGTGCCGCGATCCTTGAAGCTTGCGGTCGGGTTGAACCATTCCAGCTTGAAATGCGGCCGCAGATCGTCCCACGCCTTCTCGACCGCAGGGGTGCAGCCTTCGCCCATCGTGATCGGCTGCTTGATCTCGACCGGCAGCGCGGCGCGGTAGCGCCACAGCGAGCGCGTGCTCCGCTCGATCTCGTCGCGGGACATGCCGCCGAGCGGGGTCACGAGCAGCGGCTTGCCCTCGTCGGAGCACCAGCGCGGAACATCCAGTGGATAGAGCTTGCCGTTCAGCGGGTCGATGTAGCTGGGTGAAGACATGTCGTCAGATCCTGATCACGAGTGCCGCGCGTCGATGTCACGCCGCGCCGGCCTGCTTGCCCAGATAACTCCTGGCAAAATCGAGATACCAGTCGAGGCATCCGGGGTTGGCCATCGCATCGCGGTTGATGACCTTTTCGACGGGATGGCCGAGCAACAGCTTCTTGACCGGCAGCTCCTGCTTCTTGCCGGACAGCGTGCGCGGAATCTCCGCCACCACGAAGATGTCGTTGGGTAGGAAGCGGCGCGACAGCCCGGCCTCGACCGCCTGGTTGATCTTCGCCTTCATCGCGGCATCGAAGACGACGCCCTCGCGCAGCACCACGAACAGCGGCATGTAGCTGTCGCGGCCGAGATATTCGAGGTCGACCACCATCGAATCCAGCACCTCCGGCAGCGCCTCGATCGCCGAATACAGCTCGCTGGTGCCCATCCGCAGGCCATGGCGGTTGATGGTGGCGTCGCTGCGGCCATAGATCACGCAGGAGCCGTCGGGGTTGATCTTCAGCCAGTCGCCATGCCGCCACACCGGGCCGCGGCCCGAGCCGTCGAAATTGTCGGGATAGGTCTCGAAATAGCTCGACAAATAGCGCGCATTGCCGGGGTCGTTCCAGAACCGTAGCGGCATCGAGGGCAGCGGTTCGGTGCAGACGAGCTCACCGACCTCGTCGATCACGGCGCGGCCCCGTTCGTCGAACGCTTCCACCGCGCAGCCGAGCAGGCGGCATTGCATGATGCCCGGCGTCTGCGGCAGCTCGCGATTGCCACCGATGAAGGCGCCGGCGAAATCGGTGCCGCCGGAAATATTGGCCCACCACATCTCGGCCTGCGCGGCGTTGCCGTTGCGCGTCGAGAGCGCGGCGAAGCGTTGGTTGAACCAGGCCTGCGTATCGGCCGAGAGCGGCGAGCCGGTCGAGCCGAGCGTGCGCAGGCCGGAGAGGTCGCCGACGGCGGCGAGATCGATCCCGGCCTTGGTGCAATTGGCGAAGAACGCCGCGCCGGAGCCGAAGAAGGTCGCCTTGGCATCGGCGACGAAGCGCCACAGCGTGGTCCAGTCCGGCTTGTCCTTGGTGCCGCCGGGACTGCCGTCGAAGATGCAGCAGGTGGTGCCGTTGAGCAGGCCGTTGGCCTGGCAATTCCACATGATCCAGCCGGTCGACGAGTACCAGTGAAAGCGTTCGCCGAACGAGTTCGGCTGGTAGCTGCAACCGATGTCGTTGTGCAGCGTCGAGAGCGGCAGCGCCACGACGATCACGCCGCCATGGCTGTGCAGGATCGGCTTCGGCAATCCCGTGGTGCCCGAGGAATAGACGATCCAGAGCGGGTGATCGAACGGCAGCCATTCCGGCTCGAAGGCGTCGATCGCAGCACTCTGGCCCGCGAGAATGGTGGACAATCGTGTCTCCGACGGTGCGGCGTCGCTGTGCAGGATGACGTGCTCGACCGTCGGCAGCGCGCGCCGCAGCTCCTCGATCACCCCCTGACGGTCATGACGCCGGCCGGCATAGGTCACGGCGTCGCACGCGATCAGCACCTTGGGCTCGATCTGCTTGAAGCGATCGATCACCGCCGGTGCCGCCATGTCGGGAGCGCAGACGCTCCAGATCGCGCCGAGACTGGCGGTCGCGAGAAACGCGATGATGGTCTCGGGGATGTTCGGCAAGTACGCGGCAACGCGGTCGCCGGCGCGCACGCCGTTCGCCTTCAGATGCAGCGCAAGCGCCGCCGATTTGCGTTGCAGCTCGGGCCAGCTGGTCTCCGAGAGCTTGCCGTCCTCGCCGCTCGAGATCAGCGCCGGCAGGCCGGCGGCATGCGCCGGCGCGACGTGGCGGAAGACCTGGTGCGCGTAGTTCACCGAGGCGCCGGGAAACCACACCGCGCCCGGCATCTTGCGGTCCGCCAGCACCGCCGAATGCGGTGTCGGCGAGCGCAGATCGAAATAGTCCCAGACGCTCTGCCAGAAGCCGTCGATGTCGGTAACCGACCAGCGCCGCATCGCCTCGAAATCCGCAAACGCAAGGCCGCGGCTCTCCTTCAGCCATTGGCGGTAAAGGGCCATTTGCGGGACGTAAGGCGCTGTCATGGGCAGTTTCCGGATTTTCTTGTGGCGTGGCATGCGCGATCGAGGCGTGCCAGCGTGTCTTAACATAGTGATGCGAGCGCGGGGAACGCGGTCGAGCCGCAGCCTGCGTCATATTCTTACCGCCGACGCAGCGTGCTATGCCGTCGGGGCAGGGTTGATTCCATGCGCGTCCAATAGCGAGCGGCGATGTCCGTCGGCGAACTTTTCATCCTCGGCTTTTACGGCAAGAGCATCCCGCCCTGGCTGAAGGAGTTTGCCGCCCGGTTCGGGCTCGGCGGCGTGATCCTGTTCGATTACTCGTGCCAGACCAGGCAGTACGACAACAACATCGCATCGCCCGCGCAAGTGCAGTCGCTTTGCGCCGAGATCTCGGCGCTGCCGTCGCAGCCGCTGGTCTTCATCGACCAGGAAGGCGGTCTGGTGCGCCGGCTCAAGGACGGCCTGGGTTTTCAGCCGCTGCCGAGCGCCAAGGACTTCAACCTGCTCGCGCCGGCGGACAAGCAGGCGATCCTGGCGGCGAGCTATGGCGAGCTGCGCCGGCTCGGCATCCGCTACAATTTCGCGCCAGCCATCGACGTCGATTACAATCCCGACAATCCCAATATCGGCAGGATCAAGCGATCCTATTCGTCCGATATCGACGCAGTCGCGGCCAATGCCCGGCTGGTCGACGCTGCGGCGCGGCAGGCACGGATCGGCCTTTGCCTGAAGCATTTTCCAGGCATCGGAGGTGCGCTCGTCGATTCGCATCTCGCGTTCATGGACATTTCCGATGCGCTGCGGCCGGAGCAGGAAGAGCTGTTCTATACGCTCGCGCCGGACACCCATGGCGACGCCGTATTGGTCAGCCACGCCATTGTCCGCCAGTGGGACGCGCGGCTTCCGATGACGCTGTCGCCGGTCGGGATTGGCCGGCTTCGCCGCCGCCTGCCCGAGACGTTGTTGATCACCGACGACATGCAGATGCAGGGATTGCAGATGGCGCTCGGCACCCGCGCGGCCAGTTTGCAGGCGATCGCCGCCGGCATGGACATGATCTGCATCGGCAACAACCTGCTCGACCAGGAGCAGGAGATGGCCGGCCTCGCCGCGGCGGTTGCTGATGCGATGAAGGAAGGATCGCTCGATCAGGCTGCGGTGCAACAGTCCATTGCGCGGGTGCGAAAGCGCAAGCTGCTGCTCGCCTGACAGGCTGCGGAGGAAATTCGTACGTTGACGCGACGATGGACGGAACCAATCCGCATGACCGCGATTTAACACAAACGCTCATCGGGGCAATGAACCATGAAGATGCTCAAGCGTCTCTTCAGATTGACCTGGCTACGCCGCGTCCCGCGCAACTCAGCAGACCTTCCGCCTGACGGCATCGATCCCGACGAATTCAGTCGCCTGCTTTGCAGCGGGCGCCGCGAGGATCTGCGCATCCTGGCAAAGCGGCTGAGCGTGCGGACTCGGGCCCACGCATAGGCCGCGGGCAGTCCACTCGGCGCTGGGCCGGCAATCGCGCGGCTGCGACGCTGTTTGGTCTTCGATGCAACCGCTCATTGCTTGGCCTTGTCGTGATTGCCGATCCCGACCGCCTTGTAGTCGTAGGTCGGATAGAATTCGGTGCGATAGGCGCCCCAGGCGCTGTTCTCGATGATGCGATTCACTTCGCGCAGCCGCGAGGCCGGCAGTCGCAGTGTCACGACCTGGCCGATCCCCATCATCACGTACCAGCTGACGACCTCGACACCTTCGGGCGGAAATGCCTTGTAGAAGCCCTGCCGCTCGAGCTGGGCATTGAGCTCACTGAGCGGGCGTGACTGATCGTGCTTGAAGAAGATCGTGATCATGACGGCATTGTCTGCGGTCGGCGGTGCATTGCTGGCCGGCGCGGTCTGGGCTCGCGCGCCGACGCCGAGCAGCAGCGTCGCGGTCAGCGCCGCCATCGCCATTTTCGATCCGCTTCGCTTCATCGTCGCGCCCCTGTTGTTGGTGGTCGAAACGCGGCGATCATCTTGGCGTATGCCGGGCCTGTAAATTGACATTCGCCTGACCGAAACCGCGCGCGCGTCACCGGGCCGATGTGAACCGTCTCATACGCGTGAGGCCCAACGTGCGGTAAGCCGATCCGATCCCTGGAGGGATGATCGATGTCGACCCGGCGAATCGCGTTCTGGTGGTTCAGGTTCGTTCTGTCGGGACGATTCCTGCAGAAATTCCTTCGGATCGGGCGCCCCTGAACGCCGGGGGACGGCGCCAATCCCGGTCATTCAAAGTGGCAGGCAGGGGGCGGATCGCGCCGATGGCGCCCCCGGGAAGGTAATCCTCCACCCCAGATGTTAACGGGATGAAGCGATCCGTTGTCCCGTAAGAATACTGTAACTCGACTCAAATATGCGAGATTCATTGCCAAATCAGCGGTAATCTGCGCCTCCTTGGCAGGTCGGGGCCCGAGATCACAGTTGCGTCACCCGTAGTTTTACGGAGTCCCGCGTTAACGCGGCCACAAGTTCACCTTTGGTAAACCATACTTATGACGCAACATGACAATCGAGCCGACGCGCGCCATCCGGCATGGATGGCTGGAACCGCGCCGCTCGAGACGCCGCCGCTTGAGACGCAGCACGCAGCCCCGCGCGCGCAGGCGCCCGCGGACACGGCGACGATCGTCCGCCAGTTCAATGGGCCGGTCACCGCGCTGCTGCTCTACATGAACGAACTCAAACAGCACAGCCAGCAGTTCGCCCACGCGCCCGGAAACGGCGTCTATCTGCGACAGGTGATCGAGAACGCGCTCGAGCAGACCGAACGGGTCTCCGCGATGCTGAAGCAGATTTCCGATCTCTATCCGAACGCCGTTCCGGCAACCGACCTGAAGCCATCGGGTGAGGACAAGCAGGCAGGCGCCCGGTCACCCGAAATCATGTTCGCGCCGGAAGCCGGGCGCAAGCCGTTGACCAAGCGCGAGCGCGAAGTGCTCAGCCTGATCAGCGACGGTTATTCCAACAAGCAGGGCGCGCTGCGCATGAATATCAGCCCGCGTACCTTCGAGAGCCATCGCGCCGAAGCCATGCGCAAGCTCGGTGCGCGCAACACCGCGGACCTCGTTCGCAAGGCGTTGCTGCACTCCGCCTGAGCGCCGACCCGGTTCGCGAGATATCAGTCCTCAGAGCTCGTCTTCCGCGGCGAAGCACAGCCGCGGCGCGTGCCGCGCAATCGCGGGCGCCTTCGGCTGGTCCGGAACGATCGTGACCACCCATGCCGTCATCCCGCCAGATCCGCTCTCGACGATCGCGCGCACGCGTCCCGTGACCGTCGCGCCGGCCGACCGGACGGTGGCGGTCCGGCCGTTGAACTGGGCGATGCGGAAGCGCCTCGCTTCCTTCCGGTCGGTCGTCTGGTACGTGAACATCGGCTCCCCCGTGCGTCCACGCGATTGTGCGGATTCAGCGTTATCCGACGGTGAAAATCCCACGCCGTAGAAGTACGGCTCGCAGTATCGAGCCCGAACAACGGATCGGAAGACGCTCAGTCGCCGACCGGCTGACAACTCAGCAGTCCGGCATACTTCGCCTTGACGGTGGCGTAGCATTCGCACGCGGTTCTGATCAGTCCATCCGCATTGGTGATCTCGATGTGGCCGCGGCTGTAATGGATGAAGTCCGCCTGTTGCAGAGTGTGTGCGACCAGCGACACGCTGTTGCGGCGGGCGCCGATCATCTGCGCCATCGCCTCCTGGGTCAGGACGATCTTGTTGCCGCCGGAGAGGTCGCGCATGTGCAACAGGCAACGCGCCAGCCGCGACTCCACGGTGTGCGCTGCGTTGCAGCCGGCAGTCTGCTGGACCTGGGCGTAGACGGCGAGCCCGTGCCGGATCAACGCCGCGCGAAGCGTCGGGCTCTGGCCGGCGGCGGCCCGCAACGGCCCGAGTTCGACCATCGAGGCGAGGCCAGGCACCAGCACCGTCGCGTCGCTGATCGCCGGCCCTTCGACGAACGGGGCGAATGCACTGTAGATGCTGTCACGGCCGACCATCGCGACCTGGACGCGCTCGCCCCTTGCCAGCTTGACCACCAGCGAGATCACGCCCTTGTGCGGCATGTATGTCCGCTTGAGCATTTCGTCGGTCTCGGTCAGGACCGAATCGGCGGCGAGGTCGACCGTCCGCAAATGCGGCCGGATCAGATCGAAATCGCTCGCCGAAAGCGAGGACAGGAAGCCGTTAGGCGATCGCGGAACCGTATCCTGCCTGCTGGCAAAGTTTGTCTCTGGGCACCGGGCGATGACTTGTAGCCCGTCGTTCTTGCAACTTATTCTGGCATGACTCGGTTCCAATGGAAACACGTCTTGGTTCCAATAGGAATACGCCTATCGCAGGACACGCGCGTTTGTGTTCCGTTCAATCCTCCGGCCCGATCAATTGTTCGGTGTGCGCCTTGACCGTCGCATAACATTCGCACGCCGCCTTGCGCAGCCCGTCGATATCGACAATTTCGATATGACCTCGGCTGTAGCGGAGGATTCCGGCCTGCTGAAACCCGTGCGCCACGATCGAGACCGCGTTGCGCCGGACGCCGATCATCTGTGCCAGCATCTCCTGGGTCAGCGGCAATGCCTCGCTGCCGCACAAATCGCGTGCGCGCAGCAGCCATCGCGACAACCGTGCCTCCACCGGATGCGAAACGTTGCAGGCGACGGATTGCTGCGTCTGCGCCATCAGCGCCTGCTCATAGAGAGCGACCAGGGTCCGGAAATCCGCGCTGCGGTTCGCGGCCTCGCGGAAATCCTCCGCCCGCACCATGGAAGCCATGCCCGGCACCACGACGATCGCATCGGCCAGCAGCGGCCGCTCATGCAACGCGGCGGAGGCACCGACGATGCCGTCACGACCAATGGTTGCAATTTCGACCGACTGCCCGTCGGACAGATTGATCATCATCGAGACCACGCCGCTGTGCGGCAAATAGACCCGCTGCACCGGTGAGCCGGCATCGGCGAGCACCGCTTCCTTGGTCAAATCGACGGTTTCGAGGAGGGGATGGAGTTGCACGTAATCCGCGGGGGGAAGCGCTTGCAACAGACGATTGGGCGGGCGTGATACCGCAGACATTGGTGCTCCTGCCGAGGGCGGGAGCACTACGGTCTCGCATCACCTACTCTTGGCGTTTGGAATGACAACGAACATAGCTTGCCTGTCCAATAGCACAAGGGTTGTGGTGCGAAGCCTATACCCTTTAGGGGGTAGACGGCCGCCGGCGCATCGGCCTGTGCGACGATCGAGTTGGATTCGAGCCGCACGCATCGCGAGACAATAGGTTGCGGCTTTATCCCGCATTTGTTGATTTCCATTAACTCTGGTCGGTGCGCGGCCGCCCGGCGGATGGGCCGCGGTTGCAGCTCACGAAACGCCGTCGCGTTCGCGCGAGCTCGCGGCAAGTCACGCAAAAGCGGAGACTAATCCGCCGCGGCGACCATGGCGGTGCGGCTGACCGGCGCGGCTCTGTTCAACGGCTGCGATCGTTGCCCGTAGAACCACCGGTCAGGCCATTCTGGGTATTTGTACGGAGCGGCCCTTTAACGAACGGGTAGCGCCGGCGGCCCAGTGTGGCACCGATCGCCGTGTGAAATTTACGGCGTCGCGTCAATCGTGTTCATCCAGAAGGGTACCAGTATGTCCGGCATCGTCCTTTCGTCATCGGTCCGTCAGAACCTGCTTTCGCTGCAGTCGACCGCCGATCTCCTCGCCACCACGCAGAACCGCTTGTCCACCGGCAAGAAGGTCAACACTGCGCTCGACAATCCGACCAACTTCTTCACGGCGCAGTCGCTCGACAACCGCGCCAGCGACATCAACAACCTGCTCGACGGCATCGGCAACGGCGTGCAGGTGCTGCAGGCCGCCAACACCGGCATCACCTCGCTCCAGAAGCTGGTCGACAGCGCCAAGTCGGTCGCCAACCAGGCCTTGCAGGCTGCGGTCGGTTATTCCCAGAAGTCGCAGGTGACGACCGCCGTAATCACCGGCGCGACCAACGACGATATCCGGGGTACCGCCACCTACAGCAATGCCACCCTCGCCGGTACGGCCGTCAACAACAACCTCACGACGCCCGCGCCGATCACGGCTGCCACCAAGCTCGTCAGCGCCACCAACTCCGATAGCCTGGCGACGACCCCGACCGGCACGATCAGCGTCAACGGCAAGTCGATCACCTTCTCGACCTCGCAGACCACGTCGACCACCGACGCGTCCGGCAACGTGACCCTCGGCACCGGCGCGGGTAGCAACCTGACCGTCGGCGACCTGCTCACCGCGATCGACGGCATCACCGGCGCGACCACCGCCTCCACCGTGTCGGCCGGCGCGCTCCAGATCAGCACCGGCGTCAACCAGGATCTCAACATCTCCGGTTCGGGTCTGGCCGCCTTTGGTTTGACGGCCACCACCAAGGCCCGCACCGTGGCGACGCCGTCGCCGCTCGATGGCTTGACGCTGACGATCAACCCGACCGGCAACGGCAAGGCCACCAATATCACGTTCGGCAGCGGCGCAGGTCAGGTGAAGTCCCTCAACGACTTGAACAACGCCCTGTCGGCCAACAACCTGCAGGCCTCGCTCAGCGCGAGCGGTGCGCTCACCATCAGCACCACCAACGATGCGGCGTCCGCGACCATCGGCACGATCGGTGGCACGGCGGCCGCTTCAGGCAAGCTGTTCAACGGCCTCGCCGGCAGCGCTCCGGTGCAGGATCCGAACGGGCTGTCGAATCGCGCCAACCTGGTCAACCAGTACAACAACATCCTGGACCAGATCACCACGACCGCCCAGGACGCCTCGTACAATGGCATCAACCTGCTCAATGGCGATCAGCTCAAGCTGACCTTCAACGAGACGGGCTCCTCGACGCTGAAGATCCAGGGCGTGACCTTCGATGCCTCCGGCCTCAACCTCACCAAGCTGACCGCCGGCACCGACTTCGTTGACAACGCCTCGGCCAACGCCACGCTGAAGACGCTGAACAACGCCAGCGGCCTGCTGCGCACCCAGGCTTCGACCCTCGGTTCGAACCTGTCGATCGTGCAGATCCGTCAGGACTTCTCCAAGAACCTGATCAACGTGTTGCAGACCGGTTCGTCCAACCTGACGCTGGCCGACACCAACGAGGAAGCGGCCAACAGCCAGGCGCTGTCGACCCGCCAGTCGATCGCGGTGTCCGCGCTGGCGCTGGCCAACCAGTCGCAGCAGAGCGTGCTGCAACTGCTCCGCTAAGCGTAAGCGCGACATCCATCAAGTCCGGAGGCGGCGGAGGCAACTCCGCCGCCTTTACTTTTCGCTAAGGTTATCTCGCCGTCATTGCCACTCCCGATCGCAGCACGCTGCACGATCAGGTTTTGGTCTTCGCACCTGGACGCGTGCGGGACCGCCGGGCTTAACCGCCGCCAGCTCGCATTTCATTCAAATCGAGGCGACCCGCGGAACGCGGTCTTGTGCTTTGCCGGCGTAAGTACCTGTTCTTCCGGGGCTGGCCCGGCGCGCGTCACGCTGCTTCCGACTGCTTGATGAGACGGACCGTCCGTAGTTGCACGGACGGTAAAATTAACGTCGCCGTGAAGCCGGCCAAGCTATCGATACGAGGCGAGCGTTCCGTAGCACCTTGAGGGGACCGATTCATGGACGATCTGTTGCGCGAGTTCCTGACGGAGAGCAGCGAGAGCCTGGATACGGTCGACAACCAGCTGGTGCAGTTCGAGCAGGATCCGAACAACGCGAAGATCCTGGATAACATTTTCCGCCTTGTGCACACCATCAAGGGCACCTGCGGCTTCCTCGGGCTGCCGCGGCTCGAGGCGCTGGCGCATGCCGGCGAGACCCTGATGGGCAAGTTCCGCGACGGCATGCCGGTGAAGGCGGAAGCCGTGACGCTGATCCTGTCCTCGATCGACCGCATCAAGGAGATCCTGGCCGGGCTCGAGGCGACCGAAGCCGAGCCCGAGGGCAACGACCGCGACCTGATCGATCAGCTGGAAGCCATGGTCGAGCGCGGCATGGCGGCGATGGCCGCGGGTGAGACGGCCGTCGCTGAAGAATCCGTCCCCGTCGTCGAGGCGCCGCCGGTGCAGGCCGACATGACCGAAGGCACGCTGGTGGTGCAGACGCTGGAGCGCCCGTTGCGTCCAGGCGAGGTCTCGCTCGACGAGCTCGAGCGCGCCTTCCGCGAGACTGCGATCGAAGTCGTGGCGCCGGCGCCCGCAGCGGTCGCGAAGCCGGCTGCTCCAGCCGTCGCCGAGGCCGCCGAGCCCGCCAAGAAGCCGGCCCGCAAGGCCGTCGCCGAGGACGTCCAGGAAGGCGACAAGATCGCCAACCAGTCGATCCGGGTCAATGTCGACACCCTCGAACATCTCATGACCATGGTCTCCGAGCTGGTGCTGACCCGCAACCAGTTGCTGGAGATCTCCCGCCGCAACGAGGACACCGAGTTCAAGGTGCCGTTGCAGCGGCTCTCCAACGTCACCGCCGAGCTGCAGGAAGGCGTCATGAAGACGCGGATGCAGCCGATCGGCAATGCCTGGCAGAAGCTGCCGCGCATCGTCCGCGATCTCTCCGGCGAACTCGGCAAGCAGATCGAGCTGGAGATGCACGGCGCCGACACCGAGCTCGACCGCCAGGTGCTCGACCTGATCAAGGATCCGCTGACGCACATGGTGCGCAACTCCGCCGATCATGGCCTCGAGACCACCGCCGAGCGGGTCGCGGCCGGCAAGCCCGAGCAAGGTACCATTCGGCTCAGTGCCTATCACGAGGGCGGCCACATCATCATCTGCATCGCCGACAATGGCCGCGGGCTCAACACCGAGCGGATCAAGGCCAAGGCGCTCCAGAACGGTCTCGTCACCGAGGCCGAGCTCGAGAAGATGACGGAAGCCCAGATCCACAAGTTCATCTTCGCGCCGGGCTTCTCGACCGCAGCGCAAGTGACCTCGGTGTCCGGCCGCGGCGTCGGCATGGACGTGGTGCGCACCAATATCGACCAGATCGGCGGCACCATCGACATCAAGAGCGTGGCCGGCGAGGGTGCCAGTGTCACCATCAAGATCCCGCTGACGCTCGCCATCGTCTCCGCACTGATCGTCGAAGCCGGCGGCGACCGCTTTGCGATTCCCCAATTGTCCGTGGTCGAGCTGGTGCGGGCCCGCGCCAACTCCGAGCACCGCATCGAGCGGATCAAGGACACCGCGGTCTTGAGGTTGCGCAACAAGCTGCTGCCGCTGATCCATCTCAAGAAGCTCCTGAAGATCGACGACGGCGCCACCTCAACCGACGCCGAGAACGGCTTCATCGTGGTGACGCAGGTCGGTAGCCAGACCTTCGGCATCGTGGTCGACGGCGTGTTCCACACCGAGGAGATCGTGGTCAAGCCGATGTCGACCAAGCTGCGGCACATCGACATGTTCTCCGGCAACACCATCTTGGGTGATGGCGCCGTGATCATGATCATCGACCCCAACGGCATTGCCAAGGCGCTCGGCGCCTCCGGCTCCTCGGCCCATGACATGGCCGACGACAATGCCTCGGCCCATGCCACGAGTGGCGAGCAGCTCACCTCGCTTTTGGTGTTCCGCGCCGGTTCCGCGCAGCCCAAGGCGGTGCCGCTCGGCCTCGTCACCCGGCTGGAGGAGATCGCAACCGACAAGATCGAGCTCAGTAACGGCCGCTACATGGTGCAGTACCGCGAGCAGCTGATGCCGCTGGTGCAGATGGCCGGGGTCGCGGTGCAGACCCAGGGCTCGCAGCCGATCCTGGTGTTCGCCGATGACGGCCGCTCGATGGGGCTCGTGGTCGACGAGATCATCGACATCGTCGAGGAGAAGCTCAACATCGAGGTCGCGGGCAGCCAGGACGGCATCCTGGGCTCGGCCGTGATCAAGGGCCAGGCCACTGAAGTGATCGACGTCGGCCACTTCCTGCCGATGGCGTTCGCCGACTGGTTCTCGCGCAAGGAGATGCGGCCGTCGGCCTCGGCGCAGTCGGTGCTGCTGGTCGACGACTCTGCGTTCTTCCGCAACATGCTGGCGCCGGTCTTGAAGGCCGCCGGCTACAAGGTCAGGACCGCCGGCGGTGCGCAGGAGGGGCTCGCCGCGCTGCGCGCGGGCAGCTTCGACGTCGTGCTGACCGACATCGAGATGCCCGAGATGAACGGCTTCGAGTTCGCCGAGAACATCCGGTCCGACCACAATTTGATCGGGCTGCCGATCATCGCGCTGTCGGCGATGGTGTCGCCGGCGGCGATCGAGCGCGGCCGGCAGGCCGGCTTCCACGACTATGTCGCCAAGTTCGATCGTCCCGGGCTGATCGCGGCGCTCAAGGAACAGACCGCCGAACTGCGGCGGGCGGCCTGAGCATGATCCGGAAAAGTGTGAAGCGGCTTTCCGATCAGATCATGCTCAAACAAAGGGCTCGAAGGAAACAGATGCGATGACCAAGACCGAGACGACCGAAGGCGCGATGGCCGAATACGTCACCGCCGTGATCGGCGGGCAGCTGTTCGGGCTGCCGATCTCGCGGGTGCAGGACGTGTTCATGCCGGAGCGGCTGACGCGGGTGCCGCTGGCGACCAGCGAGATCGCCGGCGTGCTCAACCTGCGCGGCCGCATCGTCACCGTGATCGACATGCGCGCCCGGCTCGGGCTGCCGAAGGCCGACGACGGCCAGCCGCCGATGGCGGTCGGCGTCGACCAGCGCGGCGAATCCTACGGCCTGTTGATCGACCAGATCGGCGAGGTGCTGCGGCTGCCCGACGACAGCCGCCAGGACAACCCGGTCAATCTCGATCCCCGCATGGCCAAGCTCGCCGGCGGCGTCCATCGCCTCGACGGACAGCTCATGGTCGTCCTCGATGTCGATCGCGTGCTCGAACTGGTGCCCAAGGCGGCTGTGAAGACAGCTGCCGCAGCGTAACGCTCCGCCGCGGAGACGGTGGATTCTACAAGGAGGCCAACACATGAAGACGTGTCTTGTCGTCGACGATTCCGGTGTGGTGCGCAAGATCGCACGCCGCATCCTCGAAGCCATGCAGTTCGCGGTCATCGAAGCCGAGGATGGCGCGGTGGCGCTCGAGGCCTGCAAGCGCGCGATGCCGGACGCGGTGCTGCTCGACTGGAACATGCCCGTGATGGACGGCTTCGAATTCCTCGTGCAACTCCGCCGCATGGCCGGCGGTGACGCGCCGAAGGTGGTGTTCTGCACCACCGAAAACGGCATCGATCACATCTCGCGCGCGCTGCATGCCGGCGCCAACGAGTACATCATGAAGCCATTCGACAAGGACATCGTGATCGCGAAATTCCAGGAAGTGGGTCTGCTGGCGCTCGATGCGTCGGCCGAAGCCTAATACCCAGTTTCACCCTTTGCCTTTGCGAGGCTCCCGTGACGCCCCCTGACTACGAGTATCTGCGTAAGCTCCTCAAGGACCATTCCGGTCTCGATCTGTCCGCGGACAAGCAATATCTGATCGAGAGCCGCCTGCTGCCGCTGGCGCGCAAATGCGGCCTGTCCGGCATTCCCGACCTGGTGACGAAGATCCGGGCCGGCTCGTCCTCGCACACCGTCCAGGTGGTCGAGGCCATGACCACCAACGAGACGTTCTTCTTCCGCGACAAGGTGCCGTTCGACCACTTCCGCGACACCATCATGCCCGACGTGCTGAAGGCGCGTGCCGCGCGCCGCAGCGTCCGGATCTGGTGCGCCGCCGGCTCGACCGGGCAGGAGCCCTATTCGCTGGCGATGTGTCTGAAGGAAATGGGCGCCGCGCTTGCCGGATGGCGGGTGGAGATCATCGCGACCGATCTGTCGCAGGAGGTGCTGGAGAAGTCGAAGGCTGGCATCTACAGCCAGTTCGAGGTGCAGCGCGGGCTGCCGATCCAGTTGCTGGTCAAGTACTTCAAGCAGTCGGGAGAATTCTGGCAGGTCAATCCCGAGTTGCGCTCGATGGTGCAGCATCGCCAGCTCAACCTGCTGCACGATTTCTCCCAGCTCGGCACGTTCGATGTGATCTTCTGTCGCAACGTGCTGATCTATTTCGACCAGGACACCAAGATCAACATCTTCAACCGTCTTGCCCGCCTGATGGAGGCCGACGGCTTCCTGGTGCTGGGCGCGGCTGAAACGGTCGTCGGCCTGACCGACACGTTCAAGCCGATTCCCGAGCGGCGCGGCCTGTACCGCCCAAGCGGGGTGCGGCCGGCGCTTGCGATGCCACGGGCCGCCATGGCGGTCGGATATTGAGCGATGACCGAGGACGGCAGATCAATCGAGCGTGTCACGTTCAGCCGCGGGGTCGATGTCTGCATCATGGCCATCGACGGCACCTGGCGGCGTGACTGCCAGCTCAATGCCATCTCGGACAATGATGCGGCGCTGACCGTCGAAGGTTCCATTCAGGGGCTCAATCTGAAGGAATTCTTCCTGCTGCTGTCGTCGACGGGACTTGCCTATCGCCGCTGCGAACTGGTCCGCGTCAACGGTGCCGACATGGACATCAGCTTCCTCAAGGGCAAGCCGAGCAAGCGGCGATCCGCCGCCGACGACGAGCGGGCAAGAGCTTGACGTCGAGGGTCCGACGCCGCCGGCACGGCGCGGTCTTTAGTCAATCCGGATGTGTGGAACGGATCGCCGCCCCATGGGTTGGGACGTCGTTGGGACGATTTGCGCGATCGTGAAAAGGCGGGAGGTTGCTGGTCCGGCGGATCAGTTCAGCAGGCGCGCCGGTGCGTCCGAAACGTGAAGCCGATCGAGTGCCACGCCGAGGCCGGCGTCGCATGCCTTCAGGGCTGTGGACGCGGCGACGTATCGCGGGCTGACGTCGTCGAGAAGGAAGATGTTTGCGGCGGCGTCTTGCTCGGCCAGCAACGCCTCGCGCGCGATCGCGGCCTCGATCAGCCGCAGGCTCGCCTGGACGTGACCGATCAGCGCGACCAGGTCCGCCATGATCAGGTTGTAGGGATCATTGCCGTCGTCCGAACACGCCGTGACGCTTTCCGCGGCTGCATTTTCCATGCATGCTTCTCCACTGTCCCCCACTTTTAGGGAGCGTGGTGCTACTTGTGCGTTAAGCGGACGTCCCGTACAAATACGGGTCCATTGATCAATTTGGTCAAGACATCTCTTGTGCGGTCAGGTCAGCACGCTTCACCACTGATGGACGATGCATATGGTTGAGAATGGCGCTCCTCGCGGGGAAATCTTCGTAGTCGACGACGATCCAGCCGTTCGCGAGACGCTTTCCGTGGTCCTGTCGACCGCCGGCTACAAGGTGATCTGCTTTGCGGACGGCGCCGCACTGCTTGCAGTGGCTCGCAGCAGGACGCCGGCCTGCATCCTGCTCGACGTGCATATTCCCGGTAAATCCGGTCTCGATATCCTCAGAGAGCTTCACGGTGAGGATTATCCGGCGCCGATCTTCATGATTTCGGGGCAGGGCGACATCGCGATGGCGGTCAGCGCCATCAAGAACGGCGCGCTCGATTTCATCGAAAAGCCGTTCCGTGGCAATGAAATCGTCAGCCGTCTCAACGAGGCGATCGACGCCTATACGAGACGCCAGGCCGAGACTTCGGCGTCGCGCGTCGCTTCGCTGCATTTTCCGGGGCGCGAACCGCTGACCCGCCGTGAGCGCGAGGTGCTCGAACAGTTCACCGCGGGCGCCTCCAATAAGGAGGCCGGGCGTCAGCTCGGTATCAGTCCGCGCACGATCGAGGACCATCGCGCCAACATCATGAAGAAGCTCGGCGCGCGCAATGCCGCCGATCTCGTCCGGATCGTGATGACAGCGCAGCGCCAGGGTTGATCGGGACTACAAAAGCCCGTTTGTCATTGTGGCTTCCACATCGCGCAGTTTGTGCGATGCACGCTGCTCAACACGAGCGCCGGACGTCAGGTTCGGAATTCGAGCCTATGCATGCTACAGGGCATATACGCAGAGGCCCCGCGCATGCGCGGCAATATCCAGACACATCGTTGCGATGAGCCTGGCAGCAAAGAACCTGGCATCGAAAAACTCGGCATCAAACTTGGCGCAATGAAGATGACAAAAAAGACCAAGACCCCGGACCAATTGCGCAGCGCGCGATGGTTTGCTCCCGACGATCTCAGAGCCTTCGGCCATCGCTCCCGCGCGATGCAGATGGGCTACGCGCCGGAGGAATGGCGCGATCGGCCGGTGATCGCGATCATCAACACTTGGTCCGATGCGCAGCCCTGTCATATGCACTTCAAGAGTCGGGTCGACGACGTCAAGCGCGGCGTGCTGATGGCCGGCGGCTTTCCGCTCGAGCTGCCGGCGTTGTCGCTGTCGGAATCGCTGCTGAAGCCGACCACGATGCTTTACCGCAACATGCTGGCGATGGATGCCGAGGAACTGCTGCGCGGCCATCCGGTCGACGGCGTGGTGCTGATGGGCGGCTGCGACAAGACGACGCCCGGGCTGTTGTTGGGAGCCACCAGCATGAACCTGCCGGCGATCTATCTGCCGGCCGGTCCGATGCTGCGCGGCAATTGGAAGGGCCGCACGCTGGGCTCCGGCTCGGATGCCTGGAAGTACTGGGACGAGCGGCGTGCGGGGAAAATCTCCGACAAGGACTGGGTCGACATGGAGGCCGGCATCGCCCGCAGCTACGGCACCTGCATGACGATGGGCACCGCCTCGACGATGACCGCGATCGCCGAAGCGATCGGCATGACATTGCCCGGCGCCTCGTCGATCCCCGCGGCCGACGCCAACCACATCCGGATGAGCTCGGAGGCCGGACGCCGCATCGTCGAGATGGTGTGGGAGGATCTGACGCCGCAGCGGATCCAGACACGGAAGGCCTTTGAGAACGCCATCACGGTCGCGATGGCGATGGGCTGCTCGACCAACGCGATCATCCATTTGATCGCGCAGGCGCGCCGCGCCGGCCAGGACATTTCGCTCGATGATTTCGAGATCGCGAGCCGCAAGGTGCCTGTCATCGCCAATGTGCGGCCGAGCGGCGACCTCTATCTGATGGAGGATTTCTTCTATGCCGGCGGGCTGCCCGGCCTGATGAACCGCATCAAGCCGCATCTGCATCTCGACTGCATCACCGTCACCGGCAGGACACTTGGCGAGAACATCGCGGGCGCCGAGGTCTACAATGACGACGTCATCCGCACCGTCGACAACCCGATCTACAAGGAGGGCGCGCTGGCGGTGCTGAAGGGCAATCTCGCCCCCGATGGCTGCGTGATCAAGCCAAGCGCCTGCGATCCGCGCTTCCTCAAGCACAGCGGGCCGGCACTGGTGTTCGACGATTATCCCTCGATGAAGAAGGCGGTCGACGATCCCGATCTCGACGTCACGGCCGATCACGTGCTGATCCTGCGCAATGCTGGCCCACAGGGCGGGCCGGGCATGCCGGAATGGGGCATGCTGCCGATCCCGACCAAGCTGGTGAAGCAGGGCGTGCGCGACATGGTGCGGCTGTCGGATGCTCGGATGAGCGGCACCAGCTACGGCGCCTGCATCCTGCACGTCTCGCCGGAATCGTTCATCGGCGGCCCGCTGGCGCTGGTGCGCAACGGCGACCGTATCACGCTCGACGTTGCCGCGCGCACCATCGACCTCGACGTGCCGGAGGCCGAGCTCGCCGGACGCCGCGCGGAGTGGAAGCAGCCCGAGAAGCGCTTCGAGCGCGGCTATGGCTGGATGTTCTCGAAGCACATCAAGCAGGCCAATGAGGGCTGCGACTTCGATTTCCTCGAGACCGGGTTTGGCAAGCCGGTGGGCGAGCCGTCGATTTACTAGCTGTCGTTCCGGGGCACGCGAAGCGTGAGCCCGGAACCCATTTGTCCACAGCGCATGCGGCCCGATGGATTCCGGGCTCGCGCTGCGCGCGCCCCGGAATGACGAAAGAGCACCATGTCGAAACTCAGCGACGCCACCCGCAATAAACTCAAAACTGTCTCCACCGCCACCGTCGCGACCGCGCTGTTCAAGCGTGGCTTCCGTATCCAGATGATCCAGGACGTGCATCCCCTGAGCCCCGATCAGCCGACCATGGTCGGCGAGGCCTTCACGCTGCGCTACATGCCGGCGCGCGAGGATCTCAATACGATCGAGGTGTTTCGCGATCGAGCGCACCCGCAGCGCAAGGCGATCGAGGATTGCCCCGTGGGTGCGGTGCTGGTGATGGACAGCCGCAAGGATGCGCGTGCGGCGTCGGCTGGCGCGATCCTGGTGACGCGGCTGATGAAGCGCGGCTGCGCCGGCGTCGTCACCGACGGCGGCTTTCGCGACTCGGCCGAGATCGGGCGGCTTGGCTTCCCGGCATTCCACCATCGCCCGAGCGCACCGACCAACCTCACCTTGCATCAGGCGATCGAGATCAACGTTCCGATCGGCTGCGGCGACGCGCCGGTGTTTCCCGGCGACGTGATCCTCGGCGACAGCGACGGCGTCATCGTGGTCCCCGCCCATCTCGCCGACGAGATCGCCAACGAGACCTTCGAAATGACCGCGTTCGAGGATTTCGTCACCGAGCAGGTGCAAAACGGCCGCAGCATCTTCGGTCTCTATCCTGCGACGGATGAGCAGACGTTGAGGGATTTTGCAGTGTGGCGGAAGGCGAAGGGGCGGTAGCGGTTCATTGTCACCACATACCCCGCCGTCGTCCCGGCGAAAGCCGGGAGGTGGATTCACACTCGAAGTGCAACACTTGAGCAGCAAAGACCTCTGTCGGGGTCTTGAAGTCAAGGCATTTGCGCGGGGTGTTGTTGTAGGCGGCGATGGACTTGCGAAGGCGGCGGGTCGGCAGCTTCTCAAGGTCGGTGTTGCGTGGGATGAAGCGGCGCATGCGGCCGATGGCGTTCTCGATGCCACCTTTCTGCCAGGGGGCGTGGGGATCGCAGAAGAACGTCTTGATCAAGAGGCTTTGCAAGGAAAGGTGAGCTGCGAACTCGGTGCCGTTGTCGAAGGTGACGGTCCGGCGGATCGGTTGTGGCAGGACCTCGAACAGGCGCACGAGATGGTGGGCGACGCCGGAGGCGAGCTTGCTTGCGAGGGGGACGCCGAGCAACAGGCGGGAGGTGCGCTCATGCACGGCCAAGATCTGCTGACCGTATTTGGAGAACATCATGAGGTCGGCCTCCCAATGGCCCGGGGTCTTGCGATCGGCGACCTCGATGGGACGCTGATCCAGCGAAACACGGCCTTCGATGAAGCTTGCGGGACTGCCGCCCCGCTTGCCGCGACGACCGCGCTTGCTCTTGCCGCGCGGCAAATAGCGTCGCCAGCTGAAGTCCGAGGTGCGGGTGAGCTGGGCATAGATGAAGCGGTAGATGCTCTCATAGGAGATCACCCTGCGGCCGTGCTCACGCGCCAGCCGGCCGGCGACCTGCTCGGGCGACCAGCCCCGACCAAGACGTTCCAACACCGCGCGGCGCAGGCCGGGCTCTCGTTCGAGGCGAGAGCCCGTCCAGCGCCGCGCTCGCATCTGTTGCTGGGCATAGCTGGGCTTGTAACCGACCTGAACGCCAGAATTGCGGTTCAGCTCCCGAGAGATCGTTGATGGCGGGCGATCCAAAGCTGCCGCGATTTGCCGGATCGAGCTACCACCGGCCGAAAGCCTGGCAATCTCGCATCGCTCCTCCAGGCAGAGCTGCTTGTAAGTCCGCCCCATGGCAACACCTCCAGATGGAAGTGTTGCACTTCGTTTGTGAACTCAGGGGACCCATAACCACAGGGCGAAGTTTGGCGAAGATCGGCAGTTGCGTTGCACGCCGTGGGACTACGACTTCCTCTCTCGATAGATAACGCGGTATGGGTCCTGGCCTTCGCCAGGACGACGATGGGGAGATAAGGGGCAAAACTATCCGGACCCGTCGCCCGGATAGAGCGTAGCGAAATCTGCGCTACGAAGGCTACACCTCCGCCTTGTCCGCCATCCCCACCGCCCACAGCGCGAAGGCGTAGACGATCGCGACTTCATCCAGCCGGTTGAAACGGCCGGAGGCGCCGCCGTGGCCGGCGCCCATGTTGGTACGCAGCAGCACAGGACCGCCGCCGCGCATGGTGGCGCGCAGCCGCGCGATCCATTTCGCCGGCTCCCAATAGGTGACGCGCGGATCGGTGAGCCCGCCCATGGCCAGGATCGCCGGATAATCCTTCGCCGCGACATTGTCGTAGGGCGAATAGGACAGGATGGTACGGAAATCCTTCGCGCTCTCGATCGGGTTGCCCCATTCCGGCCATTCCGGCGGCGTCAGCGGCAAGGTGTCGTCGAGCATGGTGTTGAGCACGTCGACGAACGGCACCTCGGCAACGATGCCGGCGAACAGGTCGCCGGCGCGATTGGCGACCGCGCCCATCAGCATGCCGCCCGCCGAGCCGCCATGGCCGACAACGCGCTTCTCACCGGTGTAGTTCGCATCACACAGCGCGCGGCCGGCGGCGGCGAAATCGTCGAACGTGTTGGTCTTCTTCTCGCGCTTGCCGTCGAGATACCAGCCCCAGCCCTTGTCGGCGCCGCCGCGGATATGGGCGATCGCATAGACGAAGCCGCGGTCGACCAGCGACAGCCGGTTGGCGGCGAACGACGCCGGCATCGCCATGCCGTAGGAGCCGTAGCCATAGAGCAGCAGCGGCGCCTTGCCGTCGCGCACGAAGTCCTTGCGATGCAGGATCGAGACCGGCACTTGCGCGCCGTCATGCGACGTCGCCATGATGCGCGTGGTGACGTAGTCGGCCGGGTTGTGGCCGGACGGGATCTCCTGGCGCTTGCGCAACACCCGCGTCCGCGTCGCCATGTCGTAGTCATAGACCTCCGACGGCGTCGTCATCGACGAATAGGCAAAGCGCAGATTGGTGGTGTCGAACTCGTAGCCGCCCATGGTGTCGAGCGAATAGGCTGCCTCGTCGAACGCGATCGCGTGCTCCTCGCCCGTCTTGAGGTCGCGGATGATGATCGCCGGCAGTGCGTTGGCGCGTTCCAGCCGCACCATGTGGCCGGCATAGAGCTCGACGTCGAGCACATAGACGCCCTCGCGATACGGGATCAGGTCGCGCCAGTTGGCGCGCGCTGGGGAGCCGAGCGGCGCGGTGACGACCTTGAAGTCGATGGCGTCGTCGGCATTGGTCAGGATGAACAGTTCGTCGTCGCGATCGGCGATCGAATATTGCACGCCTTCCTCGCGCGCCGCGACCAGGCGCGGCGGCGCGTCGGGGTTGCTGAGATCGATCAGCCGCTGCTCCGAGGTCTCGTGATCGCCGCCGGCGATCACGCAGAAGCGGCCGCTGGCGCTCTCGTGCAGATGGGTGAACCAGCCGGAATCCTGCTCCTCATAGATCAGGATGTCGTCGGCCTGTTTGGTGCCGAGCCTGTGGCGCCACACCTGCATCGGGCGGTGATTGTCGTCGAGCTTGACGTAGAAGAAGCTCATGGAATCCGCGGCCCAGACCACGCCGCCGTCGGTCTCCTCGACGAGGTCGTCGAGATCGCCACCGGTGGCCCAGTCGCGCACGCGGATCGAGAAATACTCCGAGCCCTTGGTGTCGGCGCTCCAGGCATGCAGGCGGTGATCGTTGGAATGCCGGCTGCCGCCGAACTTGAAATATTCGTGGTTCTTTGCCAGCGCGTCGCCGTCGAGCACGACATGCGCCTCGCCGCCGTCGCGCGGCGTGCGGGCGAACAGCTCGTGCTGGCCGCCTTCGCGGAATTTCCTGAAATAGGCGAACGGGCCGTCCGGCGACGGCACGCTGGAATCATCCTCCTTGATCCGCCCGCGCATCTCCTTGACCAGCCGCTTCTGCAAGCCGCCGGTATGGCCGAGCAGGCTCTCGGTATAGCCGTTCTCGGCTTCGAGATAGCTCCGGATGTCGGGATCGAGAATCGACGGATCGCGCAGCACCTCCTGCCATTTCGGATCCTTGATCCACGCATAGTCGTCGGTCACCGTGATGCCGTGGGTGGTGAAGGAATGCGGCCGGCGCGGCGCGACGGGGGGCGATGTCTTGGTGGAGTGGGTCACACGATCCTCATGGTGCGGGTTCCGCTTTATATCGGGATGAATGTGGCGATTGCCAGATGGGGAGGGGTAGTTGTGAGCTCCGATCCATCCCCGTCATTGCGAGGAGCGGAGCGACGAAGCAATCCACCTATCCTGCTGCGGACAGACGGATTGCTTCGCTTCGCTCGCAATGACGGCCGTGCGAACTACCCATTCCGCAGCTTCGCGCCCGCATTGCCGCCGGACATCGGAATCTGGTTCACCGCCAGCACCACGGCGAAGGTGATCACCAGCATCGCGATGCCGAGCACGGCGATCGCGGCGAGGTCGCCGCCTTCGTTGAGATCGTAGATCAGGACCGACAGCACCTTGGTCTGCGAGGTGAACAACACGATCGCGGCCGATAGTTCCCGCATCACGCCGATGAAGATGAAGCACCAGGTCGCGATCACGCCGGTGCGCAACAAGGGCGCGGTGATCTGGCAGAGCGCCTGCAACCTGGTCGCGCCGAGGATGCGGCTCGCCTCCTCGAGTTCGGGATGGATGGTCGTGAATGCCGCCTGCAATTGCTGATAGGCCGATGGCAGATTGATGGTGAGGAAAGCCAGCAGCAGGATCCACAGCGTGCCGTAGAGCACGAAGGGCGGCCGCGTGTAACTCAGGAACAGGCCGACGCCGAGCACGATGCCGGGAACGGCGACCGGCGCGGTGGCGAGGAAGCCGAGCACGCGGTGGCCGGCGATCACCTTGCGCGTCGTGACATAGGCGATGACGAGCGCCAGGATGGTGCCGATCGTCGCCGTCGCGGTGCCGAGGATCACCGTGTTCTTCAGCGCAAGCTGCGTCGACGACAGCTCGGTGAATACGAAGATGATGTTGTGCAGGGTCGCCGTCGACGGCATCACCAACGTGGTGGCATTCGGCGAGAACGCGGCGTTGAGCAGTGCGAGATAAGGCAGGAACACCGGGCAGAGCAGCACCAGCAGGCAGAAGCCGAGTGCGGCCCAGCGCCAGCCTTGCAGTTCGACCCGGCGCGGCGCGCCATACTTGCCGCCGATCACCGAATAGGAGCGGCGGCCGAGCAGCGCCTTCTGGCCTTGCAGCAGCAGGATGGTGAGCACCAGCAGCGGCACCGCGGCGGCGGCCGCAAGCTCGAGCTTGGGCGGGTACTGGAACAGGCTCCAGATCTTGGTCGTCATGGTGTGGAAGCCGGCCGGCAGCGCCAGGATCGCCGGCGAACCGAACAGCGTCATCGCTTGCAGGAAGGCGATCAACGCGCCGGCGACCAATGCCGGCAGCGCGAGCGGAATGGTCACTCGCCGCGCCGTGGTCCAGGCATTGCCGCCGAGGATCGCGGAGGCATCCTCCAGCTCGCCCGGCATGGTGTCGAGCGCATTGGCCACCAGCACGAACACGAACGGGAACGTGTAGCAGGAGATCACGAAGATGATCCCGGTCATCGAATAGATGTTGAACAGCGCATCGGCATCCTCGCCGGCGAACAGCCGGTAGAGCTGGTTCAACAGCCCGGAATTCGGCGCCGCCAGCAATTCCCAGGCGACCGCGCCGAGGAACGGCGGTGTCACGAACGAGGCCGTCACCAGCGCACGGATGGTCTGCCGGCCCGGCATGTCGGTGCGCGACACCAGCCAACTGATCGGCGCCGCGACGATGCAGCAGATCAAGGCCGACACGGTCGCGATGATCGCGGTCGTCAGCAGCGGATCGAGGAAGTCGGGATTGCTGAACAGGGTGACGAAGTTTTGCAGCGTCGGATGGCGGTTCTTGTCGGTGAAGGCAAACACCGCGAGCCACGACAGCGGCAGCAGGATGAGCAGGACGAGCACCGCCGCGAACAGCCACAGGATGGGACGGGTCCAGTCGATGCGGGGGCGAAGAGCGGGGGAGGTGGTGGTTGTGGTCATGCGAGATATTTCCACCCGTCATTCCGGGGCGCGCACAGCGCGAGCCCGGAATCCATCGGGCCGCAAGTGACGGCGGTGAAATGGATTCCGGGCTCTCGCTTCGCGAGCCCCGGAATGACGGCGGTGAGTATGGCGGTGCGCTCCATCCTCACACCCGAAACAGCCGCGCATAGCGCGTCTTGATCTCTTCGGTCATCGCCTCCACCCCCGCCGGATCCTCCTTCATCAGCTTGATGTCGGATAGCTTGCGCCGGCCGGCCTTCGGTTGCACCTGGGCGTGCAGCGAATATTGGCCGGTGAAGTCGACGAAGAATTGCTGGGTCTCGCGGGTATGCAGCCAGGCCTGGAACAGTCTTGCGGCGTTCGGATGCGGCGCCGTGGCGAAGATGCCGGTCGGTCCCGAGATCGTCGGCGTGCCCTCGGTCGGATAGACCGCCTCGACCGGCTGTCCGGCCTCCTTCAAGAGCACGATGCCGTACTCATTGCCGTCGGCCATGACCGCGCGCTCGCCGAGCGAGAGCTTCTTCGGCGGATCGGTCGAGGACTGCACCTGCATGACGCGCTGTTTGGAAAGTTTCTCCAGATACGGCCAGCCGAGCTCGCGCACGATCTGGAATGTGGTGGTCATGATGGTGCCGCTATAGGCCGGGTGGCCCTTCACCATCTTGCCAACCCATTTCGGGTCGAGCAGATCGGCAAAGCTCTTCGGCGCGTCCTCGGCCTTCACAAGATTGGTGTTGTAGGCGATCGACGACAGCCACAGCCGCGTGGTCACGGCCATGCCGTCCGGATCGCGATAGCCATTCGGGAAATACTTCACGACGTCTTCGGGGACGAACGGCATCAGCCAGCCGCTTTTCTTCCAGGGAATGAAGTGCGAGGCATCGGCGCTGTTGACGACGTCGGCGGCGTGGATGTTGGAATCGAATTCCTGCGCGACGCGCTGGAACAGCCGCTCCGAGCCGGATCGCTCGATCTGCACCGTGATGCCCGGATAGGCGGCCTCGAACGCCTTGCCGAGCTTTTCGCCGACCGGCAGATCCATCGACGAATAGAATACGAGCTGACCTTCCTTCTTCGCGGCCGCGACGAGCTCGGGCGTAATCGCGACCGGCGCGGGTGCCGCGGCGCGTGCCGGCGAAGCGAACACCGCGCCGGCGGCAAGCGCCGCCGAGGCTTTCAGGACATCGCGTCTGGAAATCGCCTTTCGCATCGCGTTCCTCCGTTTCTTGTTGTTATCGGCTCAGCGCGCGGCAGCGTTCGGGCGGCAGTGTCAGCCAGACCTCACTACCCTTCTCGACCGCGGTCTCGGTCGGCGTGGTCACCCGCAGCGAGGTGCCGTCAGCGGTTTCCACCATGTAGTCGCGGTTCATGCCGAGATAGACCTGCCGCGTCACGACGGCCTTCAGCGTGTTCTGCGTCGCCGTGGGGGCCTGGGTCGAGAGCTGGATCTCATGCTGGCGGATCGCGACCGGCGCGGTCTGGCCGGCGGCGAGCCTGGCGCCGACCACTTCCAGCGTGGCACCGGCGAACGCCACATGGCTCACGTCGCGCGCGGTGCCCTTGATCACATTGGCAGCGCCGATGAAGCGCGCGACGAATTCGGAGTCCGGCCGCGCATAGATGTCCTCGGGCGTGCCGAGCTGGTCGATCTTGCCGGCGTTCATCACGGCGATCAAATCGGCGGTCGTCATCGCCTCGGACTGATCGTGGGTGACGTAGACGGTGGTATAGCGATATTCGTCATGTAGCCGGCGGATTTCGAACCGCATCTCCTCGCGCAGATTGGCGTCGAGGTTGGACAAGGGTTCGTCGAGCAGCAGCGTCTCGGGGCCGACGATCAGCGCGCGGGCCAGCGCGACGCGCTGCTGCTGGCCGCC
Source organism: Bradyrhizobium sp. SK17 (assembly GCF_002831585.1). Taxonomy (GTDB): domain Bacteria; phylum Pseudomonadota; class Alphaproteobacteria; order Rhizobiales; family Xanthobacteraceae; genus Bradyrhizobium. Next base: position 1,630,211 of record NZ_CP025113.1, read on the forward strand.
GGACAGCTCGCCCGGATAACGCTGCGCCAGCGGTTCCAGCCTGGTGGTCGCCAGGATCGCGGCGAGCTTCTTCGCGATCGTCTCGCGATCCATTTTGCGCAGGCGCAGGCCATAGACGATGTTCTCGGCCACCGTCATATGCGGCCACAGCGCGTAGCTCTGGAAGATCATCGACATGTTGCGCTGCTCGGGCGGCAGCGTGCGCGCCCTCGACGACACCACGCGGTCGCCGACGCGAATCTCGCCGTCGGATGGTTCGAGGAAGCCTGCGATCAGCCGCAGCGTCGTGGTCTTGCCGCAGCCGGACGGCCCGAGCAGGCAGACCAGCTGGCCATGATCGATCGTGAGGGAGACGTCATCAACCGCGACAAACGAACCAAACCGCTTGACCAGGCCGCGCAGTTCCACCGATGCCAAGCGATCCCTCCATTTGACTTTGTCGCAGGGATCAGTGCCCGGCTGTTGCCGGCAGTAAAGCGGAAAACGATGACGACGAAAAGTGGAGGGGCCTTCTCAATAAGTCGTGGCAGCTGTTCCGTCACCCGACGGAGCGTTGTCCGGATGTTTCAGCGGGTTTGTACTTTCTTCGCGGCGGGCAGCGTGGCCGTCGATCCTTCGAGACGGCCGCTGCGCGGCCTCCTCAGGATGACGGGATGAATGGATTCATCCGCAGCTTGAAGGACAGGCCTACGCCTTCACGTTCTCGCCGAGCCACTGGATCGCGGCGTCGGCGCCGGCCTTGCCGTGCGGGATCTTCAGCGCGGTCAGCGCGACCTCGACGACGCCGAGCGTGCCGAGGATCATCGGCGCGTTGACGTGGCCCATATGCGCGATGCGGAACGCCTGGCCCTGCAAATCACCGATGCCGGTGCCAAGCACCACGCCGCATTTCTCCTTGGCGTAGCGCTGGATCGCGGCGGGATCGGCGCCCTTCACGGTCACCGTCGTCACCGTGTTGGAACGCTCCGTGGGCTCGGCGATGTTGAAGCCGAGCACCTGTCCCTCGGCCCAGACCGCGACAGCACGACGCACCGCTTCGCCGAGCAGCCGGTGCCGCTCGAAGGCATTCTCCAGCCCCTCGGCGTGCAGCATGTTGATCGCCTCGCGCAGCGCGAACAACAGATGCACCGGCGCGGTGCCGGCATATTTGCGGTAGTGCTCGCTGCCCTCGCGCTCGGTCCAGTCCCAATAGGGCGTGCGCAGGTTGGCCTTCTTGTGGGCGTCCCAGGCACGGTCATTGGCGGCGACGAAGCCGAGGCCGGGCGGCGTCATCAGGCCCTTCTGCGAGCCTGACATCGCGACGTCGACATACCATTTGTCCATCTCGAACGGCATGCAGCCGAGCGAGGCGACGGTGTCGACCATGAACAGCGCGGGATGGCCGGCGGCCTTGATCGCCCTGCCGATCGCCTCGATGTCGTTCACCGCGCCGGAGGCGGTATCGATCTGCACCGCCAGGATCGCCTTGATCTTGTGTTCCGTGTCGCGCTTGAGCCGTTCCTCGACCTCGGCCGGGCGGATCGCGCGGCGCCAGTCGCCCTTCAGCACCTCGACCTCGGCGCCCATCGCGGCCGCCGCCATGCCCCAGCCGATCGCGAAGCGGCCGCTCTCCAGCACCAGCACCTTGTCGCCGCGCGACAGCACGTTGGAGAGCGTCGCCTCCCACGCGCCGTGGCCGTTCGAGATGTAGATGTAGGATTTACCCTTGGTGGCGAATAAGTTGGAGAGATCGCGCAGCAGGCTCTCGGTCAGTTCGACCATCTCGGCGGAGTAGATGTCGAGCGCCGGGCGGTGCATCGCCTGCAGCACCTGATCGGGCATCGTGGTAGGCCCGGGGATGGCCAGAAATTCCCGGCCCGCGCGAACGGTCATCGTCCTGTTCCTTTTGGGGTAAGCGCGCAAATCATGCGTGTGAGGGGTCAGGCGCGGAGACTATTCCATCGCGGCCCTGATTGCGAGCCGGGCGAAGCAATCCAGCATTTCCAAAAGCGCGGGACACCCGCCTCATTTGTCGATCGATTCCACCACCGCGTGCCAGATCTGGTCCTTGAATTCGGTCGCGGCGGGGCTCGGGATCTGCGCGACGCCGCCGCGGTTCTTGCTGCACGCCTCGACCAGCCGCAGCACCCAGATCTCGCCGTCGGTGTAATAGAGATCGCCGCCGCCATTGCGGCCGTTGAGGGTCGGGCCGATGCCGGTGACCTGATATTTCGCGGTGACCATGCCGGCGGATTCGAGATCGGCGGCGAGCTGCGCGCGTTCGGCGTCGAGATCGGGGGCGATATGATGGGTCACCGCGCCGGTGTAGTGGCTGACGCCGACGCCGCGGTCGAGCGTCGCGGCACCAAGCCACACCGGCCGCTTCTCCTCGCCCTGATCGAGCACCCGCCAGAGCCGCACATGGTTGCGGCGATCCGCGCTGGTGCCGACCGGCCGCTCGAAGGCGAGATCCTCGCGGCGGCCGAGATAGAACAGGTTGCTCACCGGCGCATCCTTGTAGGGACGATCGAGCAGTACGGAGCCGACGATCTCGATCGAGGATTTCAGCGTGACCGGATCGGCGGGAAACCAGCCGGCCTCGTGCATCGCGCAAACCACGTCCTTGGTGTCGCCGATCAACCCGACATTCATCGGGTCACCGGGAATCCCTTGCGCGGTGCGGGTCACCATCGGCAGGTTGGCGAGGCCCTTCTGGTGCTCGTGATGCGTCCACAGCGCCGGCAGCACCAGATAGGCCGCGATCAAATAGATGACCAGCACGAACAGCAGCAGTTGCAGATAGCGCAGTCGCTTGCGACGGTGCGCCGCTGGCGGGTTGATCTCGACGTCGGTCACGGCACACGCTTCCGGATCACTACGTCGCGCGCCTCAGCGCCGCGTCTCGCGGCAGCCGGCGGCTTCGGCTTCCTCGACCGAGCAGAACCAGCGCGTGCCCTTGGAGATCTTCATCTCGATCCGCGCGTACCAGCGGCTGGTCGGCTGGTGGAAAATGCATTCACCGGAGCGGTTGACATTGCCCTTGATGGTGCAGTCGGGCGAGGGCGCCACCGGGCCGGAGGCGGAGGCTTGCAGGATCGCGTGTGCACTCTCCGGCACTTTCACCGCACCAAGCACGGTGGTCTTCTTGTTGCGCACCCGCCAGTCCCACGGCGCGATGAACGCGCCCTGCCACATCCCGGCCTTGGCTTCGCGCGCCGCCTTCTCGTCCGCCTCGTAGTCGTGCGAGACGCGGAGATAGGCCAGTGCCCAGCCATTGCTGACCATCCATTTCTGGATGTCCTCGCCGTCGACCTCACAGCGCGCGATGGTGCGGCCGCGGCGGTCGACCGAGCGGGCGTGACAGGTCCAGCTCTTGTTGCCGGCATACTTGACCAGTTCGTCGCGCGCGGCGACGCCGCAGGTCCAGCGCTCGCCCTTGGTGTTGAGGCAGAGCTGGTCGGTCGACGGCGCGTCGATGCCGCCGAGCCGGATGCGGACGCTGCCGATCATGACCTGGTCGCCGTCGCGGATCTTCGGCACGCCGGTGATGTCGGCGGCGAAGGCCAGCGTCGGCAGCGTCAGCAGCAGACCAGCAGTGAGCAGCGTCTTGAACATCGGCAATCCCGGCCAGGTTCGTGTCGTTCAAAGGGCTTGAGCGTCTCGTGCCCAAGGATTGTGCGGGCAATTGGGCAACCGTGCCAGTGGTGGAGTGTTTCCGCCAGTTTCAACTTCGCGTCATCCCCCAATGAATGCGCCGTTCGCTTCCTCTCCGGACCGTAGGATGGGTGGAGCGAAGCGATACCCATCGACGCTCGGGGACAGATGATGGGTATCGCTGCGCTCCACCCATCCTACACCGCCGCCATCCGCTTCCGCGCCAGCGCCAGCGCCATCAGCACGAACGCCGACGTCACCTCGGGGCCGCCGACCAGGATCCGGGTCGGTGTCTTCATCTTGTTCCACTCATAGGCCTTGTAGGGTCCCCTGCGTCCGCCCTCGCCGAGGTTTTGCACGATGCAATGCAGCGCGGGCGTGAAGGTCGAGACCTCGGCGCCGAGATGCGCCAGCGCCATCAGCGCCAGCGCGGCGTCGAACGGGTTCATCTCATGGGCGATCAGTTCGCCGATGACATAGCCGAGCACGCGGGCGCGGATCAGCGCGAACACGTTGCCGGGGTCGATGACGCGCTGCGCCGCCAGCGGCAGCGCGATGAAGGCGGCATAGCAGCGGCCGAAATAGGCCGAATAGAGCTCGGGCAGGTAATAGATGTGCGAGCGCGGATTCCTGAACGCGCCGCTTTCGACCAGGTTCTTCTGGAAAGCGATGATGCGATGCAACGTCTCCAGCCGCTGCGGCGTCTCGATGATCCGCCAGCGCGCGAGGTTGCGGAACGAGACCTCGAGGATGTCGAGGTTCAGGGTCGGATCGAGGTCGTTGCCGTAAGGCCGCTCGCCGCGGAGATTGTCGATCCAGGTGACGACGCCGCCCTCATAGTCGATGTTGTCGTTGAGCGGCACGGTGACCCGCGGCTCGTTGGCGCCTGATCGCACCTGGTAGCCGCGATAGAAATCCAGCAGCGGCTGCGCCAGGATCGGATCGTCGGAGCCGGCCTGGGTCGCGGCGGAGAACGCGCACGCCGTGGTATCGCAGTCGGGCACATAGATGCCGAAGCCCAGATCCTGCTTGATCTGGGCGAAGAAGCGCGAGAACCGCGGATGCCGCCCCGGCGCCAGTGCGGTGATGACCTTCACGTTGGAGCCGTCATGCGACGGCACCTCCTCGGCGCTGGTCCTGACGCAGAAATCCACCATGTCCGCGATCGCGCGCCGCGCAGCCGCGGTCTCATCCGTTGACGCCAGCCCGCTCTCGACGAAGCCGAGCAGCGCCTCGGTGAAGAACGCGTCGTAATAGGCCGAGCGATGCCGGATCTGCACCGGCTCCCACATCGGCTCGGCGATGCCGCGCCATGGCGGGTTGATCAGCGCGCGCGCCGGTGAATGCGCGATGAAGATGCGAGCCAGGTTGAACAGCAGTGTCGAGTTCTTGTAGCCGCGCGCATTCAGCCCGGTCAGCGCCATCAGCATCTCGCGGCCGCCGATGTCGGGATCGCCGATCAGGTTGAACGCGGCGTAGGTCGGGATGAAGCCGTTCTTGCCGAACGAGCGCAGCAGATGCGCGGCCGTCTTGCGGATCACGCGGTCGATCTCGGCCGGTGCGGGCGGCCGCGCCGGCGCGATGACGGCCGGCGGCGCCGGATGGCGCACGGCGAGGCCGTCCATCAGGTCGGCGACGGGCGCGCCGATCGCGGTCCAGTCCGGCGCCTCGGCGTCGCGCGCCTGGGTCAGCGCGGCGCGCAGGCTGGCGAGGCGATCAGGGTTCTTCAGGTCGGGCAGGCCGGTGCGGCGGAGCAGGGCACGCAGCGGCGGATTGCCAAGCGCGGTCCGGTAGAATTTTCCGAGATGGGCATCGCCGCCGCGATAGGATTGCAGCACCGGGTCGCAGACCTCGTACAGCGACGGTCCGTCCTTGCTCGCGGTCAAAGACCGGCACACCGCCCCGGCGATCTCGTGAAGGCCCAAGAAACCCAAGGAGAATCTCTTTCTGCTGGAACCGGTTAACGCCGCCGCCCGGCGGTGTTTCCCGCGCTCCTCCCCAATTCCCGCAAGCTATTGGAAAGCTACATGAATCCGTACAAAACACAAATGTGACTGAGATCACGTAACGGGATTTTAACGGCGTCAATAGTCTTTGCCCGGCGGCAGCATGCGCCAAACCGGGTTGCCCCGGCCGCCCGGCCGGGTTAAGGGTCTGTTTGTTGCGGCGCCGCAAATTGAGTTCAATTCAACGGCACACACGGCACAACCCCATTAAACCTGATCGTCTGAGACGCGACTAACTGGCGCGAATTCGCTTGAGCGCCATCGGGATAAGGATTGGGACCAGGAACGCTATGGACCTTAGGCAGCCTCATATTTCCCGCCGCACCATCGCCTTCGCGGTGGCTGTGGCCGGCACGGTGTCGCTGGCGATCGGCGCCCATGCCGCGCTCAACAAGCGCATGTTCGATACCCCCAAGGGCACCGCCGGCGCTGTCGTCGCGGGCGCCACCGGCAGCATCCCGACCGGCACCTCCCGCCTCGCACTGATCATCGGCAACGGCCATTACCCGGACGCATCGGCGCCGCTGGCGCAGCCGATCAACGACGCCCGCACGCTGTCGTCGGCGCTGCGCCGCGAGGGCTTCGACGTCGACGTGGTCGAGGACGCCACCAAGGACGACATGTTCCGCGCCGTCGAGCGCATGAAGGCCAAGATCCGCCCCGACACCGTGGTGATGCTGTTCTTTGGCGGCTATGGCGTGCAGGTCGGCCGCGAGAGCTACATGATCCCGGTCGACGCCACGATCTGGAAGGAGGCCGACGTCAAGCGCACCGGCGTCAGCGTCGAGTCCGTGCTCGATGCGATGAAGGAGCGCGGCGCCAAGGCCAAGCTCGTCGTGCTCGACGCCTCGCGCCGCAATCCCTATGAGCGCCGCTTCCGCGCCTTCTCGCATGGCCTCGCCCCGATCAGCCCGCCGGAGAACACCATCGTGCTGTCTTCGGCGACGCCGGGCAAGGTCGCCGACGACGGCAAGGGCACCAACAGCGTGCTGGTCTCCGAGCTGCTCAACAACCTCAACGCCCAGGCCGGCGCCGAAACCGCCTTCAACAAGACCCGCGTCGCGATCTCGCGCGCCAGCGAAGGCGAGCAGGTGCCGAGCGTATCGTCCTCGCTGCTGGAAGACATCAAGCTCGGCGGCTGAGGCCTTCTCGACTCTATCCCCACGTCGTCCCGGCGAAAGCCGGGACCCATACCGCGTGATCTATCGGTGAAAGCGCGCTGCGCGTACCGCGGCGCGCGTCCAATGCAAGTCCTTCACTGCTAGTCTTCGCAAAATTTCTGCCGATGGTTATGGGTCCTGGCCTTCGCCAGGACGACGGTGTGGATGCAGCGTCGCCCTACTTCGCATCCGCGCTCGCCCCCACCGGCCGCACCGGATCGCCTTCACGCAGCAGCGCGCCGGCGCGGGCGACGACGATGTCGCCTTCCTGGATGCCGTCGCGGATCTCGACCTGGCCGGCCGACATCAACCCGGTCTCCACCCGCCGCGTCTCGACGCGGCCGCCGCGCACCACCTGCACCACGGTGCCGGCGGTGGAATACAGGATCGCGGTCAGCGGCACTGCGACACCGCAGCTCTGCCCGGTCTTGATCTGCGCCCGCCCGCTCGAATTCACCAGCAGCCGCTTGTTGGCGCCGATCGCCACGAACACCTGGCCGAGCTGGCTGTTCGGCTCGACGGTCGGCGCGATCCGCCGCACCTTGCCGTCGAGGTCGCCGGCGCCGAGCACCTTCAGCTTCGCGGTCTGCTCGGTCTTCAGCTTGGCGATGTCGCGGGTCGGCACCATGCCGACCAGGTCGTATTCGTTTCGGGCGATGATCGAGAACAGCGCGTCCTTGCCCGAGGCCGGGGCACCGACGATCGCCGCCGACGCCGAGATCGTGCCCGCCACCGGCGCGGTGACGTTGATCGCATTGCTGCCGTCGGTCAGCTTCGCCAGCACCTGGCCCGCGGTGACGGTGTCGCCCGGATCGGCCATCACCTCCGCGACCTTCAAGCCGAACCGGTCGGGCCGGATCTGCTGCTCGTCGCGCGGCAGCACGATGCCCGAGACCTCGACGATGTTGCCGAAGCAATATTTCGACGCCTTCAGCACCGTCACCGCCGCGCCCTTCGGCACCGCGTCGGCCTCGCTCGCGGCGAATGCGGGACAAGCCGCGAGCACGAGCAGCGCGGTGGAGGCGAGCGCTGAGGCGCGCATGCGGGACGAAATCATCGGCGAACTATTCCCAAATTGCAGCGCGTTTCGAGCGAGATGGACACCGGTTCGCGTGAACAAACGCGTCAATTGAAGCCGCTCCTGAATACCAGATGCGGCAGCCCGGCGCCATCAATCAGCGATGCGAGCTTCGAGACCATGCGCTGCGTCACATAGGGCGACAGCCCGCGCGGAGGTAGGGGCCGCATATCCGCAGTCGTCCTGGCGAAAGCCACCACGACGTGGAGAGACAATGTCGCTTGTTCTGCCGCCGCGCGCGGCGCCTATCAGCGCACGATGCGCTTCACGCGGCGCGCGGTCTTGGGCTTGGCTGCGGTTTCCGCCTGGGCGGCATCGGCGTCGCGGGCTTGGCGCAGCGCGCGCAGCCGTTCCATGTTCTGGCGCACGGCGATCGCGTCTCGCTCGACGTCGGCCATCGCGCGGGCGCCTTCTTCGGCCGCGAGCCGCTGGCGTTCGGCGCGCGCAAGGCTGTCGGGGGTGGGCGCGGCAGGCGTTCGGGCGGCCATGGTCATCCTTGTATCGGATACAGAAAAGCCCGCTCAACCGTTGCAGATCAAGCGGGCCTCACCGTCACTCCAGTACATCCGTGGAATGACGTTGCGGCATGAATGCCGCGATCGGCGCAAAGCGCCGCCGCGACCATCATGCGTCAATGCGAACTCAGGCCAGCTGCAGATTCTCGGCGCTGGTCTTGCCGCGCATCTTGTCGGTCTTCAGCTCGAACGACACCTTCTGGCCTTCGGCCAGGCCGGACAGACCGGCGCGCTCGACGGCGCTGATGTGAACGAACACATCCTTGCTGCCGTCATCGGGCTGAATGAAACCAAAGCCCTTCTGGCCGTTGAACCACTTCACAGTACCTGTTGCCATGTCTCTTCTCCAAAGCAGATATTTCGCGTGATGGACGCGTCACCAATTCAACTGGCGATGTCTTTGGAAGAAGGCCGATGGGACCATTCAACAAGGCGCAACGGCTAATCGAATAGCGGTAGTATATGCTCGTTTGGCGCGAAAACAAGGCAAGAACCGGCGGGTTCCGTGACGTGCCTCACTCAGCCGCCGCTTCCGCCGACGGCTCGCCCTTCCAGCTCAGGATCTCCGCGGCCAGGATCGGGTGGTTGAAACCCTTCACCACGAGGTCGTCGATGGCGCGGCCTTCGACGCAAGCCTCGACGATGCCGTAGACGCGGCGGCTGACCACGATCTGGTTGGGCTGAGCCTCGCCGCACAGGCGGGATGCGAGGTTGGTGACGCTGCCGATCGCGGCATATTCCAGCCGCTGCTCGAAGCCGACCTGGCCGAGCGTGGCATAGCCGACCGCGATCCCCATGCCGAAGCCCAGGCTATGCCCGCGGTTGCGCCACTTCTCGGTGAGGGGTCCGATGGTGTCGCGCATCTCGACCGCCATCTTCACGGCGCGCGCGGTGTGGTCGGCGAGCAGGATCGGCGCGTTGAACAGGATCATCACGCCGTCGCCGGCATATTTGTCGAGCGTGCCCTCATACTTGAAGATCAGCTGGCCGAGCGCGGCGTGATATTCGCGCAGCACGTTCATCGCCTCTTCCGGCTCGGTCGCCTCGGTGAAGGCGGTGAAGCCGCGCAGGTCGCAGAACACCACGGTGACCTCGCGCCGGTGGCTGTCGAGCAGGCCCTCGGGATTGTCGGAGGAGGCGATCAGCTGCGCCACCTGCGGCGCCAGGAAACGCTCGAGCTTGCGGATGCGCTCGATCTCGCCGAGCTGGGTCTCGACCCGCGCCTCCAACGATCTGTTCCAGTCGGTGAGCTGATCGGTCTGCTGCTGGAGCTTGTCGGCCTGCTCGCGCACCGTGCTGTTGGCCGCTTCCAGCGCGTGGCTCTTCTGGTCCACCTCGGTGAACAGCCGCGCATTGCGCATCGCCAGCACGGCCTGGTGCGCGAACGTCTTCATCAAGCCGATCATGTTGGCGGGGAAATCGCCGGCCGCCTTGCGCAGCACCACCAGCGCGCCGAGCACGCCCTGCTGGTCGACCAGCGGCACGATCAGCACCGAATGGAAGCCGGCGCCGACCACGACATCGCGCAGCGGATGTTCAGCCTGGTGGGTGAGATCCGGAAATGCCAGCGGCTCGCCGTTCGCGGCGGCCTCGCCGAGCGGGCTGTGATCGGCATCGATCGCGCGATGGCCGCCCTCGGCTGCGCTATCGATGCCGATCGATTGCGTCAGGTTGAAGCTGCGCTGTGCAGCGTCATAGCCATAGATCAGCACGGCATCGGCATGGGTGATCTCGAGCGCGCGGGCGGCGACCGTCGGCAGCACGGCGTTGAGGTCGAGCGAGGAGGCCACCGCGCGGCCGACCTCCTCCAGCACCTTCAGCTCGTTGATCGACTGCGCGAGGTCGCGGGTGCGCTCCTTCACCTTGGCCTCGAGGTCGGAATAGGTCTCGGCGAGCTGCGAGGCCATGCTGTTGAACTGGCCGGCGAGCTCTTCCAGCTCGTCCGATGTCTTCACCTCGATGCGATGGCCGAAATCGCCGGCGCCAAGCCGCCGCGCGCCGGTGCGCAGCGCGGTGATCGGCACCAGCATGCGGCGGGCGAGGATGGTGCCGGCGATGGTCGCGACCACGAGGCCGAGCGCGATCAAGAGCGCGATGCGCATCAGCTGGTCGCGGATCGGCGACAGTGCCTGCGTCCGCGGCTGCTCGACGAACACATGCCAGCCGAGGTTCGGCGCCGATGTCGTGGTCGTCAGCACTGCGTTGCCGTCGATGTCGGTGCCGAAGGCGATCGGCTTGCCGCCCCCAGCACCGCGGCGACCTGCGGCAGCGCGACGAGGTCCTTGCCGACCTCGGGGCCCTTCGACGAACTCGCCAGCACGCGGCCCTTGGCGTCGACCACATAGGCGGTGGCGGTGCGGCCGACCTGGGAATCGCCGAAATAGTCGGCGAGGAAGCGCAGGTCGATCTCGGCCACGGTGACGCCGGCGTTGAAGCCGGAATGCTGCTCGCCGATCGACATGAACGGCCGCTCGTCGCGGAAATACGCCGGCGCGTAGGCGGTGCCGCGGCTCACCGTCTCGATGAACCTGACGTCGCGGGACAGATCGGTGTTGGAGTTCACGGTGACGGTCTGGCGCGACAGCCGCAGCAGCTCACGGCCCTGGCCGTTGATCAGGGTGAGCTGGCTCACCGCTGGCACCTGGCCGAGCAACTGGGCATAATCGGCGCGGCGCAGCTCGATGGTGTTGGAGGAGGCGCGGGTCACCCAGGAGATCTGGCGCTCGAGATCGGAGATCGACTGCTCGATGTGCTTGGCGGTGGCGTCCGCCTTCTCGCTCATCGCATCGGTCAGCGTGCTCTTGATGCCGCGATAGCTGATCCAGGTCTCCAGCGCGCCGTTGACCGCCAGCACGAACACGACGAGGCCGACCAGCGCGAGCACGTATTTGGCGAACAGGCCGCCGCGCAAAAACCAGATCCTGCCCTTGTCGGTCGCCGCGTTCATCCAGCCTCGTCCGCCCCGTTGCAACAGTCGGGCGCGCCGCATCCTCCGCCGCTGTTTAGCACGGATCGGCAGGGCAGGCTGGTCCCGCGGCCCGCATGGTTAGCCCGGGATAGGCGATTTTGGGCTGGAAGGGCGAACCCTCAGCGGAAGCGGTGGTGGCACACTCCCTCCGCGTCGTCCTGGCTTTTGCCAGGACGACGGCGAGTATGCGGGACTATCAGCGATTGAGCAGCTGACGCAGCACGTCGTTCATCGCTGGACGGTCGGCGTCGCCTTGCGGGGGATTGGGCGGCGGGGCCTGGTCGGCGGCGGGTGGCGCCTCCTGGCTCAGGCTGCGGCTCGGACGGGAGGCATTGCCCTGGTTGAGGGTGGAGAGGCCCTGTTGCAGCAGGTTCCCGATGGTGTCGCCAAGCTGCCCGCCGAGCGGATTGCCCTGGCCGCCAGAGCCCTGGCCGCTGCCATCGGGCTGCGCCGCGGTTCCACCGCCCTGCGCGCCGTTGAGCAGGTTGCTCAGCCCGTTGAGGCCCTGGCTCAAGCCCTGTTGGCTGAGACCCTGGCCGCTGGCTCCGAACAGGCCCTTGCCCATCTCCTTGAGCTTGGCGTAGGCGGCCTGGGGGTTGTCGAGGATGCCCTGCATCTCCGGATAGATCCGCGGGCTCACCCACGGCCCCTCGACCATCACGGGGATGCCGAGGCCGACCGGATTGCCGGCGCGGCCTTGGCCCTCGGTGGTCATGACGAGCTGCGGTTCGACCCGGAACCCGATCTGGCGGGTGTTGAGATCGACGGTGCCGACCCGGTCATCTTCACCAGCGGGCCGACCAGATTGAGGTCGGTGGTGACGGCCTGGCCCTTGTCGACCTTGAACGAGGCGGCGAGCTGGCTGAGATCGGTCGAGAGCTCCTGGCCCTGCTGCCAACCCGACAAGGTGCCGGTGGTGAGGTTGCGGATCATCTGCGCGACGTTGAGGCCGATGATCTTGCCGTCCTGGAATACGACGACGGCGGTGCCGGCGAGATTGCCGACGATGGCGCGCTCGCTGTTGCCTTGCGAGGTCAGCGCGATCTTGGCCTGCATCCTGCCGTCGAGCTTGTCGAACTCGGCGATGCTCTTCAGCACCGGCAGCGCGCGCACGCCGGCGAGATCGAGCCGCAGTGCGTAGCTCGGGGTCGCGCTGCGCACGTCGATGCTGACGTCGCCATTGGCGGTGCCCTCATAGGCGCCGAGATTGCCGAGCTTGCCCTTCAGCACGCCGCTGTCGATCGTGGCGTCGATCGCCGCCTGCGCGAAGCGGCCGTCGCCGATCACGAGCTCGGCGGTCGAGATGCGCGCCTGCGCGTCGACATAGTTGAGCCCGCTGAGATCGATCGAGGCGTTGCTCCAGGTGTTGGTGCCCAATGGCTGCGTGGTGCTCGACTGGCCTGGAGTCAACGCCAGCGCGATGCGCTGGAAGTCGAGATCGAGCTTCACCAGCGGCTTGTTGCTGGCGACATCGACCGAGGCCCAGCCGGTGAAGCCGCCGTCGCCGAGCGTGCCGGAAACGCCGTTGAACATCACCACCGTGCCGTTCAGGCGCACCTCCGCATTCGCCTTGATCGCCGCGGGCAACAGGCCGGGTGCATCGATGGTGAATTCGGCCGGCACGCTCTGGCGCTCCAGCGGCGCTTGCGGCGCGGTCGCGCGGATCTCGAATTTCAGCGGCTTGTCGCCGGTGCGCGCGTTGCCCGTGAGAACGATCCTGCGGTCGTCGCCCATGGTCGCATCGGCATTGAGCGTCTCGATCCGGTTCTCGACCCGGTCGCGCACATTGGAGAACACGATCGTGCCGCTGGTGACGCTGACATGCCGGATCGTGATGCCGCTGTTGTCGGAGCCGGGCCCCTTCGCCGGCGGATTGTGGTCGCGGGTGCGCTCGCGCTGCAACGGCAGGTTGATCACGGGCCTGACGATGGCGAGGTCGGTGATGTCGGGCCGGCCCGACCACAGGCTCGACAGCGTCATCTCGGCCTCGACCCGGCCGGCCGCGAACCGGTTGTTGGCCTCGCGCTGCCGCGGGTCCTGCAACACGACATCGTTCAGCGTCAGGGTGACGGCCGGCCACAGGGCGACCTTGGCGCCGCCATCGATGGTGAGCTGGTAGCCGGTCTCGCGCTCGACCCGATCGCTGATGGCAGAGGTGAGGAAGGAGGACGGGATCCCGATCGCGGCCACCAGGGCGAGGATCGCGACCACGGCAGCGATGGCGGCCCCGGCGAATTTGAGTGCTCTCATGTCGTCGTTCCCGGCCGGGCAGTCCGCGTCAGATCGCTCCGGCCGCGGAAAATCCCGGCCGATCGCACGAGATTATCCCGCAAACGGAACCTCGCTCCAATGATCGGAAAAATAATCCGTTACCAGCATGAACTTATGTGACCTCAGACACACTCCCATGAGGGTGATTTTTGCTAACCGGGCGTCGGGGACTGCTCGGATCGATTTGGAAGGCAGTACAATGAACAAACAGGCCGAATTTGCGGTCATTCTGAAGATGAACCCGATGTTCGCCGATCTTGGTGCGGACGAGTTGCAGCGGCTTTCGGGCCTCTGCCACACCCAGCAGCTCGCGGCCGGCGAGGTGCTGTTCCAGAAAGGCGATCCCGGCGACGCCCTGTTCGGGGTCCGCCGCGGCCAGGTCCGGATCGAGACCGGTGCCTCCGACGGCAGCCGGCTCACGCTGAACTTCATGGGATCCGGCGATCTGTTCGGCGAAGTCGCCGTCCTCGACGGCCAGGATCGCACCGCGGATGCGACCGCCGGCGAAGCCAGCGAATTGTTCGTGCTGCGACGGGACGACTTCCTCGGCTTCCTGGAGCGCGAGCCCAAGGTCGCGGTCCGCCTGATCGAATTGTTGTGCCAGCGCATCCGCTGGCAGAGCGAGCGGATGGAAGAATCCGTGCTGCAACCCTTGCCGGTCCGCCTCGCGCGCCGGCTCTGCGCGCTGGCCGAGGATTTCGGTTCCGAGGTGCATATTTCGCAGGAACAGCTAGGCATCTTCGTCGGCGCGGCGCGCGAAAGCGTCAACCGGCAACTCCAGACCTGGCGCAGGGACGGCATCGTCGATCTGCAACGCGGGCGGATCATGTTGCACAACATGACCAAGCTGACTGCGGTCGCGCGCAACGACTGAACAGGCCGCCTGCAACGCGCGCGCGAGGATCGTATCGTCTCGCGCGCTTTGCTTGCGGACACGGTTGTCGCGCTGCCTAAAAGACTTGCTTGCGGGAACAGCGCGGGATCGCTTTGATCATGGCGCCGGTCCTTGGGGTGACACCCAGCCTTGCTGGCCTCACGCCATCCACCTGCAAACCCCTGCGGCCATTCCCGTTGACCGCAGGGGTTTTGCGTTGTGCCGGTGCGCTGATGCGGACGCGCCTATCTCAACACCACTTCGGGATCGGCCCAGCGCAGATACTGGCGCGGCGCGGCACCGAGCTCGCGCTTGAACATCGCGGCGAAGGCGCTCGGGCTCTCATAGCCGACGTCGAGCGCGACGCAGGTGACGGCCTCGCCCGCGCCAAGCCGGGCCAGCGCTTCGAGCAACCGCACCCGCTGCCGCCAGGCCGCGAAGCTCTGCCCGGTCTCGCGGCGGAACAGCCGCGTCAAGGTCCGCCGGCTGAGCTGGCAGCGATCGGCCCACTCGTCGAGCGTGAGATCGGAGCTCGGATCGACCAGCACTGCCTCGCAGATCGCGGCAAGCCGCGGATCGGGCGGCACCTGCACATGCAGCGACACTTCGGGCATCCTGCCGATCTCGTCGAGCAGAAAATCGACCAGCCGGCCGTCGCGCCCGTCCGGGTCGTAACGGGTCGGCATGTGAACGGCTTCTTCCATCAACGCCTCGACCAGCGCGGAGACCCTGATCAGGCGGCAGGTTGCCGGTGCATTCCGCACCCGATCGGGCGTGACGTAGATGGTCTGGATCTCGACCTCGCCCCATGCCCGCGATTGATGTGCAACGCCGGCTGGAATCCACAGGCCATGGCCGGGCGGCACGACGAAATGACCGCGCTCGGTCATCATCGAGGTCACGCCCGCAGTCTGTAGGATGAACTGGTCGCGTCGATGGGCGTGTCGCGCGCTCGTGCTTTCATTTGGATAGGAAGCCGCCATCGCCGCGAGCGGCCGTTCGACCTGTTGCAGCTGTCCGGCATAATGCGCGGCGGCTACCGGGCCGGACTGCTTGCGGCAAACGCGCAGGCTGGTCGTGTCATTTCGTCGCGCTGCGACTTTCAACTGTCGTGAGCTCCTGATCGATCGTCGTTTTCGCAGGGTGCTCATGCATCTTCCGGGCCAATTGGCCCGATCGCGATGATTGTTGTCCCCATTCAGGTAGCGCGGGTGACCGCGTTTGGCAACAATGCCTCACCCCGCGACATTCGCCGAAATCGAATGTGAGAGGCGCGGCGACGGAGAGGTCCGATGAACAGACGCGAATTCACCAAGGCGATGCTGGCCTGCGGTGCCGCCATCCCGTTCGGCATCACGCGGGCGACGGGGCAGACCCGCGGCGGGACGCTCAATACCATCATCCAGCCCGAACCGCCGGTCCTGGTGACCGCGTTGAACCAGCAGCAGCCGACCCTGACGCTCGGCGGCAAGATCTATGAAGGCCTGCTGAAATATGGCGCCGACCTCAAGCCGATGCCCGGCATGGCGCAGTCCTGGGAGATTTCGCCCGACGGCCTGACCTATACGTTCAAGCTGTTTCCGGGCATCACCTTCCACGACGGCAAGCCGATGACCTCCGAGGACGTCGTCTTCAGCTGCATGAAGCTGCTGGTGGAAACGCATCCCCGCGCGCGACAGAATTTTTCCCGCGTGGCGTCGGCCGAAGCTCCCGATCCGCTCACCGTCGTATTCAAGCTGAAGCAGCCGTTTGCGCCGTTCATCGGCTGCTTCGATTGCACCTCCGCGCCGATCGTGCCCAAGCACATCTACGACGGCACCGACTATCGCAAGAATCCGGAGAACGACAAGGCGATCGGCACCGGCCCGTTCAAGCTGAAGGAATGGGTGCGCGGCTCGCATGTGCACCTCGTCCGCCACGACGGCTATTATCGAAAGGACGAGCCTTATCTGGACGAGATCGTCTACCGGGTGATCCCGGATGCGGCGTCGCGGGCGCTCGCGCTCGAGAACGGCACGGTGCAACTGGTGCAGTGGTCGGACGTCGAGTTCTACGACGTGCAGCGCTTCAAGGCGCAGAAGAACCTCGAATTCACCACCAAGGGCTACGAGTATTTCGCGCCGCATCAGTGGCTGGAGATGAATAACCGCATCGCGCCGATGAACGACAAGCGGTTCCGGCAGGCGGTGATGCACCTGATCGACCGCGAGGCGTTCAGCAAGCGGGTCTATTTCGGCAATGCCAAGGTCGCGACCGGCCCGATCTCGTCGAAGACGCGGTTCTACGATCCGAACGTGAAGCGCTACGAGTTCTCGGTCGACAAGGCCAAGGCGCTGCTCGACGAGATGGGCTTGAAGCCCGGCGCCAACGGCAAGCGGGCCGAGATCAAGTACATCGTGCCGCCCTATGGCGAATCCTATCAGCGTGCCGGCGAGTTCTTCCGCCAGAGCTTCGCGCGGGTCGGCATCGATCTCGTGCTGGTCGGCACGGACATGGCCGGCTGGGCCGAGAAGGTCGGCAACTGGGACTACGAGATGACCCAGAACCTGCTCTACCAGCTCGGCGACCCCGCGCTGGGCGTCGCCCGCACCTATGTCTCGTCGAACATCAAGAAGGGCATCCTGTTCTCGAACACCCAGGGCTATTCGAATCCCGAGGTCGACAAATTGTTCGACGAAGCCGCAGTGACGCTCGACGAAGCCAAGCGCCAGGAGCTTTACACCAAGGTGCAGCAGATCCTGGTCGAGGACGTGCCGGTGGCCTGGACGCTCGAGATCGAATATCCGATCATCTACGACAAGGCGTTCAAGAACATCGTGACGACGGGCATCGGCTCGCACGAAACCTTCGGGTCGGTCTACAAATCGTGATCCGGCTCGGGAGCGCAGCGGCGATCGGGCTCCAGGCGATCAGCCGTATCGCGCAACTCGTCGCCGTGATCCTCGTCATCGCGACGTTCAATTTCGTGCTGGTGCGGGCCGCGCCCGGCGATCCGGCGCAGGTGATGGCCGGGCAATCCGGCGCCTCCGATCCGAAGCTGCTCGACGATCTGCGCAAGGAGTACGGGCTCGACAAGCCGTATTTCGTGCAGCTCGTCAGCCATCTCGGCCGCGTCGTCAGGCTCGACCTCGGCTATTCCTACCGCCAGCGCCGTCCGGTGGTCGACCTGATCCTCGAGCGGCTGCCGGCGACGCTGCTGCTGACCGTCACCGCGTTCTGCCTTGCGCTCCTGATCGGCACCGCGCTCGGCGCGCTGGCGGGGCTCGCGGCGGGCAGCGTGCTCGACACGGTGTTCACGGTGCTCTCGCTCGTGCTCTATGCGACGCCGGTGTTCTGGCTCGGCCTGATGCTGGTGCTGGTGTTCTCGGTGACGCTCGGCTGGCTGCCGCCGTTCGGCTACGAGACCATCAACGTCCAGCTCTCGCCGATCGAGCACGCGCTCGACATCATGAAGCACATGATCATGCCGGTCATCTCGCTGGCGGCGATCTATCTGGCGATCTATGCGCGGCTGATGCGCTCCTCGATCATCGAGGTCGCGCAGCAGGACTTCATCAAGACGGCGCGCGCCAAGGGCCTGTCCGGCACGCGCATCGTGGTCGGTCACATGCTGCGCAATGCGCTGGTGCCGGTCGTCACCGTCGCCGGGATGCAGGCCGGCGCGCTGGTCGGTGGCGCCGTGGTGATCGAGACGGTGTTCGCCTGGCCCGGTCTCGGCCGCCTGACCTTCGAGGCGTTGCTGCAACGCGACTATCCGGTGCTGCTCGGGATCTTCCTGATCCTTTCGATCGTGGTGATCGCGCTCAACCTCCTGACCGACCTGGTCTACCGGCTGATCGATCCGCGCATGACCACGGGGGCGGCGTGATGGAGACCGTGCGCGCCTTCCTGCGTCATCCCAGCGGCATGATCGGCCTCGTCCTGCTGTTGGTCGTCGTCGTGGTGGCGATCATCGCGCCGATCGTGTTTCCGGTCTCGCCCTGGGAGATGGTCGGCGCGCCGTTCACGCCGCCCGGCGAGGACGGGCTGTGGCTCGGCGGCGATACGCTCGGTCGTGACGTCGCGGCGGGCGTGGCCTATGGCGCGCGCGTATCGCTGCTGATCGGGATCGCGTCGGCGCTCGCGGCGATGGCGATCGGTGTCGTGGTCGGCGCGATCTCGGGTTATTTCGGCGGCAAGGTCGATCTGGCGCTGATGCGGATGACGGAATTGTTCCAGACCATTCCGGCCTTCGTGCTGGCCATCCTGTTGGTCGCGACCTTCAATCCGTCGCTGCTCACCATCATCCTGACCATCGGGGCGGTGAGCTGGCCGCCGCTGGCGCGGCTGACGCGTGCCGAATTCCTGCGGCTGCGGCATCGCGAGTTCGTCGAGGCGGCGATCTGCCAGGGCGAGCGCACCTGGCGCATCGTGCTCGGCCACATCCTGCCCAACGCGATCTCGCCGATCCTGGTCGTGACCTCGCTGACGGTCGCGACCGCGATCCTGCTGGAGAGCGCGCTGTCCTTCATGGGGCTCGGCGATCCCAATCTGATGTCGTGGGGCTTCATGATCGGCGCGGGCCGCACCGTGATCCGCAATGCGTGGTGGATGAGCGTGTTTCCCGGCCTTGCCATCCTCCTCACCGTGCTGGCGATCAATCTGTTCGGCGAGGGGCTGTCCGACGTCCTCAACCCGCGCGTCTCGAGGCGCCGCTCATGAGCGAAGCCGTGCAGAGCAACACGCCGGTGCTTGTGGTCGCAAATCTCTCGATCGCGCTTCCCGAGGGCGGCGACCGGCCGTTCGCGGTCGAGAACGTGTCGTTCGAGATCAAGCCGAACGAGGTCGTCTGCCTGGTCGGCGAATCCGGCTCCGGCAAGTCGATGATTGCGCACGCGGTGTTGCAGCTGTTGCCGCGCGGCGTCGACGTCGCGTCCGGTGCCGTGACGGTCGCGGGGCAGGACCCGTCCAAGCTCGATAACCGTGCTTTGCGCAGCCTGCGCGGCGGCAATGCCGCGATGATCTTCCAGGAGCCGCTGTCCTCGCTCAATCCGCTGAAGCGCGTCGGCAAGCAGATCGAGGAGATGATCCTGGCTCACCAGCGGCCCGCGCCAGCGCCGGCCGAGTTGCATGAGCGCGTACAGACGCTGCTGACCCAGGTCGGACTGCCGAACCCGCTTCTGCTGGAGAAGAGCTACCCCTTCGAGCTCTCCGGCGGGCAGCGCCAGCGCGTGATGATCGCGATGGCGATGGCCAACCGGCCTGCGCTGTTGATCGCGGACGAGCCGACCACGGCGCTCGACGTCACGACCCAGCGCCAGATCCTGCGCCTGATCGACGATCTCCGGCGCGAGCGTGGCATGGGCGTGCTGCTGATCACCCATGATTTCGGCGTCGTCGCCGACGTCGCCGACCGTGTCGTGGTGCTGCGCCACGGCAAGGTGGTCGAGCAGGGCACCGTCAATGAGGTGCTGCGCAATCCGCAGGCGGCCTATACGCGCGAATTGATCGACGCGGTGCCGAAGGCGCGGCTCGCCGATATCCAGGCGGCCACCATCGCTCGTCCCGAGCCGCTGCTGGAAGTCGTCGGCCTGCAAAAGACCTTCCGGGTCAAGCGCGGCTGGTTGCAGCCGCCGCGCGAGGTGGTCGCCGCCGATGGCATCTCGTTGACCCTGCATGAGGGCGAGACGCTGGCGGTGGTCGGCGAATCCGGTTCCGGAAAATCGACGCTCGGGCGCATGATCATGCGGCTGACCGAACCGGATGCCGGCGCGATCCGCTTTGGCGGGGCAGATCTGCGGCAGTTGCGTGGCGAGGCGCTGCGCCAGGCGCGGCGCCAGCTCCAGATCGTGTTCCAGGATCCGTTTGCCAGTCTCGACCCGCGGCAGAAGATCGGCGATGCGATCGCGCGCGGCCCGATGGCCTATGGCACCGCGCGCGGCGCGGCGACGGAGCAGGCCAAGAAACTGCTGCTGCGGGTCGGCCTGTCGGAGGCCGCGGCGGATCGCTACCCGCACGAATTCTCTGGCGGCCAGCGCCAGCGCATCTGCATCGCGCGGGCGCTGGCGCTCAAGCCGCGGGTCCTGATCGCCGACGAGGCGGTGTCGGCGCTCGATGTCTCGGTGCAGGCCCAGGTGCTGGCACTGCTCGCCGAACTGCGGCGGGAGATGCGGCTGGCGATGATCTTCATCACCCATGATCTGCGGATCGCCGCCGAGATCGCCGACCGCGTCATCGTGTTGCAGAAGGGACAGATCGTCGAGGAAGGCTCTACCGCCGAGGTGTTCAGTGCGCCGCGTCAGGCCTATACCCGCGACCTGCTCGAGGCGATCCCGGGCCGCGACTTCTTCGACCAGCCCGGCTTCGCGGCGGATGCGCGCGGTGCATCGAGGATCGCCTCGGGCGCCGACGCGGTATAGACTAACAACAAAGGGAGGTTCGCTATGGATCAGCAGGGCGCAGGCGGCAAGCCGCCGGTCAAGTCGCAGGAGGATCTTCGCGCGCATTTCGGGCAATTGAGCCCGCTTGCCGAGAAGAAGGTGCTCAACCATATCGACAAGTTCTGCCGCGACTTCATCGCGCTGTCGCCGTTCCTGGTGATCGCTTCCAGCGACGGCAACGGCCATGCCGATGCCAGCCCGCGCGGCGATGCGCCGGGCTTCGTCTCGGTGATCGACGACAAGACGCTGTTGATCCCGGACCGGCGCGGCAACAACCGGGTCGATACGTTCGGCAACATCATCGCATCACCCGGGATCGGGTTGATCTTTCTGGTGCCTGGCATCAACGAGACGCTGCGCATCAACGGGCGCGCCGAGATCTCGCAGGAGCCGGATCTCCTGACCCCGCTGACGGTGCAGAACGTCACCCCGGTCATCGGCCTCAAGGTGCATGTCGACGAGACCTACTTCCATTGCGGCAAGGCGCTGATGCGCTCGAAACTCTGGAACCCGGCGGCGCAGGTCGAGCGCCACAGTTTCCCGACGCTCGGCCGCATCATCGCCGAGCAGACCGCCGCGATCGAGGTCGAGACCGCCGAGAAGGCGATGGAAGAGGCCTATCGGACGCGGCTGTATTAGAGCGTTTTCGAGCGAAGTGGATACCGGTTCGCGTGAAGAAAACGCGTCAAGATAAGAACCTAAAGCGGGATGAGTTTTGGTTGAGTCGACTTGGCGCGGTCTCCGTCCACCTCTCCCCGTCGGGGAGAGGTCGGCGCGAAGCGCCGGGTGAGGGCTCTAGCCCTCTCGATCGACTGTAACCCCTCACCCGATTTGCTGCGCAAATCGACCTCTCCCAAGGGAGAGGTGAACTTTCGACGCATGATTTCGGAATATTAGAAATATAACCTTGATTTGCCCGACGTGTCAAGTTGCCTCGTCGAACGCCGGCCCCTCAGCTGCTTTGCATGGGGTTGTTTTCGATATTTTGAAGGAAGTCATCCCTTACGGATCGCGCCGCTGACGCCGCGCGACCCCGGCTTACTCCGCCGCCGGCGAGATCATGTTCGGCGGGCCGCCTGGCCGCTTGCTCTGGTCTTCCTGATGATCGACCGGGGTCAGCTCGTGGTCGGCATGCGAGACGATCAGTCGCTTGCCGAAGCGCCAGATCAGGGCGCCGATGTCGTCCATCACCATGAACATCGCCGGCACGAACACCAGCGACAGCACGGTCGAGAAGATCAGGCCGCCGATCACCGCGAGCGCCATCGGCGAGCGGAACTCGCCGCCGGCGCCGAACGCCAGCGCTGACGGCATCATGCCGGCGGCCATCGCGATCGTGGTCATCACGATCGGGCGGGCGCGCTTCATGCCGGCATCGATCATCGCCTCCTCGCGCGGCTTGCCGTCGCGGATCGCCTCGACCGCGAACTCCACCAGCATGATGGCGTTCTTGGTGACGATGCCCATCAGCATCAGGATGCCGATCCACACCGGCGTGGTGAGCTGCTTGCCGGTGAGCAGCAGCGCCGCGATCGCGCCGCCGATCGAGAGCGGCAGCGAGAACAGGATGGTGATCGGTTGCAGGAAGGTGCCGAACAGCAGCACCAGCACCGCATAGACCATCATCAGGCCGGCGGTGATCGCGGTGGCGAAGCCGTCGGACAGTTCGGCCAGGCTCTCGGCGTCGCCGGACGGGCTGACCTTGACGCCCTTCGGCAGGCTCTTCATGACCGGCAGGTCGTAGATCAGCTTGGTGGCGTCGCCGAGCGCGGCATTGCCGACGAGGTCTGCGGCGACGGTGGCCTGCCGCTCGCGGTCGTAGCGGTTGATGCTGGTCGGGCCCTGGTCGAGCTGGATGTCGGCGACGACGGAGAGCGGCACGCCGCCGCGTTCGCCGCGCTGGCCGAGCGGCACGCGCAGCTGTTCCAGCATTTGCAGGTCGCTGCGCGCATTGTCCTCGAGCTGGACCCGGATCGGCACCTGGCGGTCGCCGGCGTCGAACTTCGCCAGCGCCGGGCCGACGTCGCCGATGGTGGCGACGCGGATGGTCTGCGACAAGCTCTCGGTCGAGACGCCGAGCCGCGCCGCGAGTTCGGCGCGCGGACGGATCCGCAATTCTGGCCGGTCGAGCGCGGTCTCCGAGATCACGTTGGCGATGATCGGGATCCGCTTCATCTGCGTCGCCAGTTCGCTGGCGACGTTGTTGACGATGTTGCTGTCGGTGCCGGTGACGACCAGCGAGATCGCGCGCAGGCCGTTCTCGTCGAGGAACCAGAACCTGATGTCGGGGACGTTATCGAGCTCCTTGCCGATCGCAAGCTCGAGCTCGCGCTGGGTGATCTTGCGGTCGGCCTTCGGCGTGTAGTTGATGATCAAAGCGGCGCGGCGAACCTCCTGGATGCCCGGCGGCACGCGGCCGCCGTCGACGAACACGCTCCTCACCTCGGGCCGCTTGCGCAGCCGCGCCACGATCTCCTCGGTGACCTTCTCGGTGTAGCCGAGCTGCGAGCCGGGCGGCAGCTCCATCGCCAGCAGCGAGCGCGCGGTGTCCTGCGCCGGCAGGAAGCCCTGCGGCAGCAGCGTGATGCTCCAGATCGACGCCGCGAAGATCCCGAAGCCGACCAGCACGGTGATGTAGTGATGCTTCACCGACCAGGCGACGAGGCCGTGATAGCTGCGCAGGATGCGGCCGGGCGGCGGGTCGTCGTGGTCGTGATGCTTGAGGAAATAGGCCGCCAGCATCGGCGTCACGAAGCGCGCCGCCAGCAGCGAGAAGAACACCTGCACCGACACCGTGATGCCGAACTGCTTGAAGAACTGTCCGGCGATCCCGGACATGAAGCTCGCCGGCGCGAAGATCGCGATGATGGTGAGCGAGATCGCGATCACCGCGAGGCCGATCTCGTCGGCGGCTTCCAGTGCCGCACGGTAAGGCGTCTTGCCCATCCGCATGTGGCGGACGATGTTCTCGATCTCGACGATGGCGTCGTCGACCAGGATGCCGGTCGACAGCGTGATGGCGAGGAACGAGACCAGATTGAGCGAGAAGCCGAGCAGGTCCATCGCCCAGAATGCCGGGAAGATCGACAGCGGCAGCGAGACCGCCGCGATGATGGTGGCCCTGATGTCGCGCAGGAACAGCAGCACGATGATGACGGCGAGGATGGCGCCCTCGAACAGGGTCGAGATCGCGGCTTCGTAATTGCCCTTGGTGAACTCGACCGAGGTGTCGATCAGCTTGAGGTCGACGTCGGGATAGGACGCCTTGAGCGCGTCGATCCGCTTCTGCACCGCCGCCGCGACCACCACGTCGCTGGCGCCCTTGGAGCGCTTGATGCCGAGCGCCACCACCGGCTCGCCGTTGAAGCGGGCGAAGGTGCGGCGGTCGGCGATGGTGTCGGTGACGGTGCCGAGATCGTCGAGCCGGATCTCGCCGCCGCCGAACAGCGGGATCATGGTGCCGGCGAGCTCGTTCAGCGTCTTGGCGCCGGCCAGCGTGCGGATCGCCTGGTCGTTCTTGCCGATCTCGGCGCGGCCGCCGGCGACGTCGACATTGGTGCCGCGCAGGATCTGGCTGACATTGACCGCGGTGAGCCCCACCGCCTGTAGCTTGTCGGGATCGAGCGAAACCAGGATCTCGCGCTCGACACCGCCGATGCGCTCGACCTGGGCGACGCCGCGCACGCCCTGTAGCGCGCGCTTGACCACGTCGTCGACGAAATAAGAGAGCTGCTCCGGCGTCTTGCCGGGCGATATCGCGGCATAGGTCACGATCGGCAGCCCGATCACGTCGACGCGCTGGATCAACGGCTCGGTGACGTTCTGTGGCAGGTTGGCGCGCACGCGGGTGACCGCGTCCTTGACGTCGTTGAGCGCGCGGTCGGTGTTGGTCTCGAGCGCGAACTGGATCGTGGTCACCGACAGGCCGTCGGTGATCGAGGACGAGATGTGGCGCACGCCCTCGACGCCGGAGACGCCGTCCTCGATCGTCTTGGTGACCTGCGATTCGAGCTCGGAGGGCGCGGCGCCGAATTGCGAGACCGCGACCGAGATCACCGGAATGTCGGCGCTCGGCAGCCGCGTCACGGCGAGCTTGGTGAAGGAGACCCAGCCCAGCACGAGCAGGATGATCGAGAAGACGATCGAGGGAAGCGGGTTCCGGATCGACCAAGCCGAGATGTTCAAAGCCATTAGCGTGCCCGATTTACCGTGATCGCGTGCGATCGAGTTCGTCGGCGAACATGGTCTTGATCTGGTCGCCGTCATGCAGCGAGGTGCCAGCGTCGGCCACGACGATTTCGCCGACGTCGAGGCCTTCAAGGATTTCGGTCGAGGTGTCGGAGGTCAGCCCGACCCGCACCCTGCGGGTCTCGACCGTGTTGTCCTTCACGACCTGCAAGGTGAGACGGTCGATCGCGGTGCGCGGCACGGCGACGCCGCAGGAGCGCTTGGCGTCGATATTGGCGCGGGCGAACATGCCGACCTTCAGCGTCGGATTGTTGTTGATGGTGATGCGGACGTGGCCGAGCTGGGTGGTACGGTCGATCTGCGGCGAGATCTGGCGGACCTTGCCGACCATGTCGGGCGCATCGTCGCGGCTGATCCGCACATTGGCGCCGGGATTGAGCTTCAGGAGCTGGAAACCCGGCACCTCGGCGTCGAGCTCGATCTCGTTGTTGATCGAGATCCTGAACATCGGCGGGGCCTGCGGCGAGGCCGGCGCGCCGGCCGCGGTGCGCACCTCGGTGACGAGCCCGGCCGCCGGCGCGCGCAGCACGATCGGCTTGGCGTTACCCTGGGCGGCCTGCTGCGGCGGCGGGGTCAGCCGCGCCAGTTCCTGGTTCTCGGTCACGGTATCGCCCTCGCGGACCAGCACGTCGGTGACCCTGGAGCCGTCCTGGTCGACATTCACCTGCGCCTCGCGGCGCGGCACGATGAAGCCGGTGACGCGGACCATGTCGGAGAAGCAGGCATTGGTCGATTTCGTCACCACCACCAGCGCCTGCCCCGGGGTCTCCTTCTCCTCGGGATGGGAGCGGTGGTCGAACGCGTAATAGGCAGCAGCGAGGGCGACGAAGACCACGGTGCCGAGCGCGGGCTTGAGGTACTGGGAAAAATTCATCGCCGGATCAATCCAGAACTTGGCGCGTCAGAACTCGTCGCGCTTTGGGCACTCGCAGTCTCATCCCGCTCGTCACCTTGTTTGCTTGAACATGCGGATACAGGCTCATCATTGTTCCCGATCGCGCTCTGACGTCATGTGAGGCGGGTCACTATATGCGCGGCGTCCGGGCGTCGCCAAAAGCAAATGCGCCCCGCCGGGTGCGGGACGCATTGTAACGGCAAAAATACCGCACGCCACGCCATCAATTCGGGGTCATTTGGAGGCGGTGGCCTTGTTTTCCATGTTTACCACCTGCACGCGGCGGTTCACTTCGGACAATGGCTGGCTCGGGTCCTTCAGCTTGCTCTTGCCGTAGCCGACGGTGACGAGGTCGGTGCCGTTGATGCCATATTTGTCGACCAGATAGCGCTTGATAGCGTCGGCACGACGCTCGGAGAGGCCCTGATTGTACTCCTCGCCGCCGGCGGCGTCGGTGTGACCGGCGACCACGAAGGTCGAGCCCTTCAGATCGGGGTTGGTCAGGGCACGCCCGAGGGCCTGCACCGAGGGCATCGACTTCGTGCTGATATCGGCGGAGTTGTAGTCGAAGTTGATCTCGAGATCGATCTTCGGCTTGTCCTGCACGATGGTCGCGATTTCCTCGCGCTCGGCCGAGGACAGCGAGCGGGTGGCGCGACCGCGCATGCTTTGCACGAACTTGGCCTGGTCGGCGTTCAGCCCGGGCGACGAGGTCTGCGGGCCGGCCGAAAGGCCGCGGGTGAGCGGCTTCTTCTCGGGCGTGAGCGCCCTGACGATCTGATCCTCGGTGACGTCGTCACCGGCGCGGGCGGCGGCCATGCCGAACGACAGCGCGGCGCCGATGGTCACGATTGAGAGGATCGCGGCCTTTGCCGACGGCTTGAGCATTTTGGTCCCTCCTGCGCGGCCTCGCGCGGTTCCAATGACTTGTCAGGTCAATCGCCGGCAATGGCGACCGGCGCACACCCTCTGATTAGTCGCACCATTCCATCGGCGGTTCGAGCCGCGGGCAGGTCCCGGCCGGTTTGTCAGTGCACGCCGTAGTCGGCGAATTCCTTGACGATGTTCGGATCCATCGCCTTGGCGTTGGCGATGTCGAGATCGCCTTCTGCGATCGCGCCGTTGCGCTTCTTGGCAAGGCCGCGTCCATACAAGGACGAAGTCAGCCGCGGGTTGATCTTCAGCGCGGCGTCGAAATCGGCGATCGCGTTCTTGTTCTGCCCGCCCTTCAGGTTCATCAGTCCGCGGCTGTCGAGCGCGTCGACGAAATTCGGGCGCAGCCGCAGCGCCTCGTTGCAGTCCTTGAGCGCCGCCGGCAGGTCGCCGAGCACGGTGCGGACCCAGCAGCGGTTGTTGTAGGCCTCGACGTCCTTCGGATTCAGCCGCAGCGAGTTGGTGAAGTCCTTCACCGCGAGGTCGTAGGCGCCCTTGCTGGCATAGACCTGGCCGCGGCGATACAGCGCGGCGGCATCATCGGGATTCTTGTCCAGCCGGTCGCTCAGGCTCTTGATGGTCGGATCATCGGCCAGCGAGGGCGGGTTGCTCGGTCCTGGCGCCGGCTGGATCACCACCGGCGGCGGGGGCGCGGGTGGCGGTAGCGCGACCTCGGGCGTCTTCGGCGCTGGTGGCGGCGGCGACGTGGTGGGGGCTGTCGCGACCGACGGCTTCGACGGCGCCGGTGGTGGCGTCGGCGCTCCTGCCGCCGGAGGTGCCGGGGTTGCCGCGGGCGGCGCGGGTGGAGGCGGAGCGGGCGGTGCCGTTGCGACCTCGGTTGACGGACTTGCAGCAGGTGCGGGCGCGGCGCTTGGAGTTCCCGGTGCTCCGCTCGGAGTTCCCGGCGCTCCGCCCGGAATGAACGAGAAGTCCTCGGCCAGTGACGACGAAATCCACGGCACCTGTTCCTGCCGCGAGGCGCGGGTGACGCCGACCCGGGTGCGGTTCAACGTTTCCTCCGCCATCAGGTCCGGGGTGCGGATCTCCTTCAGGAGTTCCCGCACGAACAGGCTGCGGTCGCTGCCATTGTCCGAGACGACGGACGACAATGCGGCCGAGTACATCACCAGCGTACCGTTGGGTGCGATCACCGGGGCAAGGCCTGCCGAAAAGCTGCGGAAGCGCCGCTCGAACGGGTTGCGCCTGGAGGCATCGATCAGCGCGATCTTCACCCCGGCACCGCGGCTGTTGATCTCGCCGAGCACGGTCTCGAGGCTGAAGCCGTCGCGGCGCACGTCGGCCTCGGCCCAGATCTGGGCGTCGACCGGGATCATGTAGCTCTGCCGGTTCGACTGGATGCCGTAGCCGGAAAAGAAGATCAGCGCGGCCGAGCCGGGCTTGATCTTGCCGTACAGCCGGTCGAAGGCGCGGCGCATGCCGTCGCCGGTCAGGTTCTCGCCGACCTCGACGGTGAAGCCGTCGCGCTTCAGCTCGTCGGCGACGTCACGCGCGTCGTTGACCGGCTCCTTCAGCGGCGCGTCGGCGTCGGGATATTTGGCGTTGCCGATGACCAGCGCGAAGCGATCGCCGGCGGCGAGGGACAAGGTCGGCGACGCGATTGAAAAGATCAGCGTGGCGAGCAAGGCAAGGCGGATTTTCATAATCGCGGCAAATCCAGATCGCGGCATTCCAATGGAAATGGCGCCGCTACGAGCCTGCGCCTCGGGAAACCCTACTCTAGCGAAAATCCATTATCAAACCACGGCCAAACCCCCGTCAACGGCCTGCGACAGCCTCGCCGATCGCGGTGACCGCGGCGAGGCCGCAGTGCAACAGCATGCGGTCATGGCGTCTATCGCGATCGTGGCATGGTGCCGGTTCCGGCGAGCCGATAATGTGATTGCTCTCACAGTGGCCGCTCCGCCCTGTCATGCGCTCGTCGCACTGCGCGCGGTTTGACCTTTGCGCAAGGCGATGGCTTTGTGTGCGGGACGGCAAGCCATTCAAAAGACGACCGCAAACAAGAGCGAACCGATGGGAAACGCCTACGAGATCTACGCCCTGCGCTATGCGACGATGTCGCCGCGCACGCCCCACCTCAATTTCCTGGTCCCCGATCCGCACGACACCACTGCGCAGGATCTGGATTACTTCGTCTGGCTGGTGCGTGGCCACGGCCGCGACATCCTGGTCGATACCGGCTTCAACGCCGAGGAGGCCAAGGCCCGCGCCCGCAAGCTGACGCTCAACCCGGTCGATGCGCTGGCCAATTTTGGCGTCAGCGCCGACGCGATCCGCGACGTCATCGTCACCCATCTGCATTACGACCATGCCGGCAATCTGGACCGCTTCCCGAACGCCAAATTCCATCTGCAGGAACGCGAGATGAGCTACGCGACCGGCCGCTGCATGTGCAACGGCATGCTGCGGCATCCGTTCTCGATCGAGCACGTCACGCAGATGGTGCGCCACGTCTACGGCGAACGCGTCACCTTCCATTCCGGCGACGGCGAGATCGCGCCGGGCGTCACCGTGCATCGGGTCGGCGGCCATTCCGATGGCTTGCAGGTGGTGCGGGTCGAGACCGCGCGCGGCCCGGTCGTGCTGGCGTCGGACGCCGCGCATTACTACGCGAACCTGCACAGGAAGAGCCCGTTCCCGATCGTCTACAATGTCGGCGACATGGCGCAGGGCTGGGAGACCGTCGAGCGGCTTGCCGGTCATCCCGACCGCTTCATCCCCGGCCACGATCCGATCGTCAGCGAGATCTATCCGCGCGCCAGCGACAAGGTCGATGCGTTCGCGCTGCATCTGGCACCGTCGCGATCATTCGCGAAATAGCCTCGCCGATCGGGCGGGGCGCATCTGCAACACGTGAAGAAACGTCAAAGAAGAGCGATATGACTGACACCAAGACTCTTGGATTCATCGGCCTCGGCGTGATGGGTGAGCCGATCTGCCGCAACCTGGTCAAGAGGAGCGGCAAGCGCGTCGTCGTGTTCGACCTCGCGGCCGAGCCATTGCAACGCTTGCGTGCCGACGGTGCCGAGGTGGCCTCATCGGTCGCCGATGTGATCAAACAGAGCGACGTGCTGTTCCTGTGCCTGCCGAGCGCCAGGCATGTGCGCGCGGTGTTCGAAGGCGATGGTATCTTGAAGAATGCGAGAGCCGGCCAGGTCGTGGTCGATCTCGGCACGTCCTCGGTCAGCCAGACCCGCGATTTTGCCGCGCAGCTCAAGGCCAAGGGCGCGGCCTGGGCCGACGCGCCGATCGCGCGCACGCGGCAGGCGGCGCAGGACGGCACGCTCAGCGTGATGGTCGGCGCGGTGCCTGCGCTGTATGCCGCGATCGAGCCCTTGATCCGCTGCTTCGCCACCGATGTCACCAATTGCGGTGACGTCGGCGCCGGGCAGGTGACCAAGATCCTCAACAACATGGTGCTGTTCGAGACCGTGAATGCGCTGGCTGAAGCCGTCGCGGTGGCGAAGCACAATGGCGTCGATCCGAAGCTGCTGCTGGACACCCTGTCGAAGGGCTCCGCCGACAGCTTCGCACTGCGCAACCACGGCATGAAGGCGATCGTGCCCGGCGTGTTTCCGGAGCGCGCGTTCTCGACCGAATATGCGCTGAAGGATTTGTCCTACGCGCTGGAGCTTGCGGCTGACGCCGGCATCAAGATTCGCGGCGCCGAGCTGATCGGCACGGTGCTGCAAGAGGCGATCGAGAAGGGATCGAAGGACAATTATTTCCCTGTGATCGCCAAGCATATCGAGGGGGCGTAGGTCTCGCACCGTCGTCATTCCGGGGCTCGCGCAGCGAGAGCCCGGAATCCATTGAGCCGCATGTTCCGCCGATGAATGGATTCCGGGCTCGTGCTTCGCACGCCCCGGAATGACGAGGAGATGGAGTTGCTTAAGGCGGGCGCGCCAAGCCAACCTCGGCGTCGTCCTGGCGAAAGCCAGGACCCATGATCACAAATGTCGCTTGTTGCGCTTTGCTGCAACGACGAGTCCCGTTCACGACGCCGGTCGCGGCGTACGGGTCCTGGCTTTCGCCAGGACGACAGCGGAGTGCGTGGCCCAAGCGGTGTGTGTGTGTCTAATACACGTCCTTCGCGTCGGCCTCTTCGCTGGTCTGCACCAGTTCGAGGCTGGTCTCGACCTTGCCGAGCAGGCGTCCGAGATCGCGGCGTTCCTGCGCGGACAGGCAGGACAGGATCTCCTGCTCCTTGCGTAGAAGCCTTGGGATCAGCTCTTCGTACAGCGCCTGGCCCTTTCGGGTCAGTCGCAGGCGGAATTCGCGGCGATCATCGGCGTTCTCGACGCGCTCGACGATCTCGCGCTCCATCAGCGCCGACACCGCGCGGCTGATGGTGGATTTGTGCGTGCGGGTGCAATGCGCGATGTATTGCGCGCTGCAAGGATCGCTGCGGAAGCCCAGCGTGGCGAGCACGCGCCATTCCGGAATATCGAGGCCGTAGCGCGCCTGATATTCGCTCGACAGCGCCGAGGACACTTCGGCCGCCAGCCGGTTGAGGCGGAACGGCATGAAGTGGAAGAGGTCGAGACGCTTCTTGGTCGTCATGGAATCGTCGCGCGCATCCGCTTCCACGGCGCTGCGCGGCCGTGCTGGAGGCTGGCTTGCAGAAGTCCTGGCCAAAAATCCCTCCAATTTGAGTTGACGGCGGCCCCGACTGGGGGTTTAAGATAGTTGCAAGTGAGACTAATTTAGCAAGGTCGCGGCCGGCTCGCAAGATGCTGGTCGCAAGCCGGTCACGCAAGCCGCAGCGACAAGCCGGCTCACGGGAACATCCAGGGTCACGCAATGGCATCAGCCAATACGGCACAGGCCAAAACCCAGTTCGGCTATCGCCGTCATCCCGACCAGGAGCGGTCGGGCGCCAACGTCGCAGAGCATCCGGTCGTCGTGGTCGGCGCCGGGCCGGTGGGTTTGTCGCTCGCGATCGATCTGGCGCAGCGCGGCCAGCGCGTGGTGCTGCTCGACGATGCCGACCGGATCGGCGAAGGCTCGCGCGCGATCTGCTTCTCGAAGCGCTCGCTGGAGTTCTGGGATCGGCTCGGCGTCGGCGACCGCATGGTCGAGAAGGGCGTGGTCTGGAGCGTCGGCAAGATCTTTCACGGCGCCTCGCAGCTCTACCAGTTCAACCTGCTTCCCGAGGAAGGCCACAAGCGGCCTGCTTTCATCAACCTGCAGCAATTCTATGCCGAGGCCTATCTGGTCGATCGCGTCGAGCAGTTGCCGGAGATCGATCTGCGCTGGCGCAACAAGGTGATCGCGCTGGAGAGCCGCAATGACGGCGTTGCGCTGACCATCGCGACGCCCGAAGGCTCGTACCAGGTGCACGCCGCCTTCGTCGTCGCCTGCGATGGCGCCCGCTCCTCGTTGCGCCAGATGGTCGGCGCGGAGTTCGCAGGCCAGGTGTTCGAGGACCAGTTCCTGATCGCCGACGTCAAGATGACGGCGGCGTTCCCGACCGAACGCTGGTTCTGGTTCGATCCGCCGTTCCATGCCGGACGCTCGGCGCTGCTGCACAAGCAGCCCGACGATATCTGGCGGATCGATCTGCAACTCAATCCCGATGCCGATCCGGTGGCCGAGAAGCAGCCGGAGAATGTCCGGCCGCGGATCGCGCGCATGCTCGGGCACGATAAGTTCGAATTCGAATGGATCTCGCTCTATAAATTCCAGTGCCGCCGGATGGCCAGGTTCATCCATGGCCGGGTGATCTTCGCCGGCGATTCCGCGCATCAGGTCTCGCCGTTCGGCGCGCGCGGCGCCAATTCCGGGCTCGAGGATGCCGAGAACCTGGCGTGGAAGCTGGATCGCGTGCTGCGCCGGCTCTCGCCGGAAGGCCTGCTGGAGAGCTATCACATCGAGCGCAGCGCGGCGGCGGACGAGAACATCCGCGAGTCCACCCGCTCGACCGATTTCATGGCGCCGGTGACGAAGCAGGAGGCGCGGCTGCGCCAGGCGGTGCTGTCGCTCGCGGAGGATACCGAGTTCGGCAAGCGTATGGTCAATGGCGGCCGGCTGTCGGTGCCGTCGGTCTATGACACGCCGCTATCGAGTGGCGATCGCGACAATTGGCGTGGCGGTCCGCGGCCCGGCACCTCGATGCTGGATGCGCCGGTGACGGAGCAGGGCGGTGCGTCGACTTATCTGACCGACGCCTTCATCAGGCAGGGAACGCGTTTCACGCTTCTGGCGTTTTCCAATGGCGCCACGATCGATGTCCCCGAAGGCGTCGGCACGATCAGGGTCGGTGGTACCGATGGCCTGATCGATGCCCAGGGTCATGCCGGCAAGCGCTACGATGCGGAGCCCGGCACCGCCTATCTGCTGCGGCCGGATGGTTATGTCGCGGCACGTTTCCGCAACGCGGCGCGGCCGGTGTTGGACGCGGCGCTGGCGCGCGCATCAGGCGCGAACTGAGGATCCGTCATGGCGCTGTCGACCAGTTCGAACTTCGCAAAGCCCGATGACGCCTTCCGCGCCATCGTCGAGGCGCATCGCGGCCTCACCGACGCGCAGAGCGCCGATCTCGATGCCGCGCTGGTGCTGGTGCTCGCCAACCATATCGGCGACCTCGACGTGCTGCGCGAAGCGATCACGCTGGCGAAGCGGCGGATGCTGGACCCGAGCCAGCAGCAACAACAGCAACAACAATAGCGAAAGACAGGATTGAACCGATGGCCAAGGGCTTTGCCTCCACCACCGACCTCGCGGAGAAGAAGGTCACCTTCTCCGAGATCGGCACCGATCTCTACGCCTTCACCGCCGAGGGCGATCCGAACACCGCCGTGATCGTCGGCGAGGACGGCTGCCTGGTGTTCGACGCGCAGGCGACGCCGGCGATGGCCAACAAGGTGATCGAGCGGGTCAAGGCCGTCACCGACAAGCCGATCAAATATGTCGTCCTGTCGCATTATCACGCCGTGCGCGTGCTCGGTGCTTCGGCCTACAAAGCGCAGGGGATCGTGGCGTCGCAGGAGACCTATCGTCTGATCGAGGAGCGCGGCCGGCAGGATTGGGATTCGGAATATGGGCGCTTCCCGCGCCTGTTCCAGGATGCCGCGAGCATCCCCGGCCTGACCTGGCCGACGCTGACCTTCGAGGGCGAGATGTCGATCTATCTCGGCAAGCGCGAGGTGCGGCTGATGCAGCTCGGCGCCGGCCACACCTCGGGCGATATCGTCGCCTGGGTGCCGGATGCCGAGGTGATGTTCTCCGGCGACCTGATCGAATATCACTCGGCCTGTTATTGCGGCGATGCGCACTTGCGCGAATGGCCGATGACCTTGAACGAGATCCGCGCCTTCAATCCGAAGGCGATCGCGCCGGGCCGCGGCGATGCGCTGAAGGGCCTCGAGACCGGCCGCGACGCGATCGCGATGACCCGCGATTTCGTCACCACGCTTTACGGCGCCGCCGAATCGTCGGTCGCCAAGGGCCGCTCCTTGAAGGAATCGATGGCGGCGACCCGCGAGGTGATGGACCCGAAGTTTTCGAGCTTCGCGATCTATGAGCACTGCCTGCCGTTCAACGTGTCACGCGCCTATGACGAAGCGTCCGGGATCGACGATCCCGTGATCTGGACCGACAAGCGCGACCAGGAAATGTGGGCCGCCCTGCAAGGAGGATAGTGATGAACATCAATACCTCGCCTGATCAGATCGCACGCAGCACCGCGCAGGTGACGCCGGGCTACATGTCCGGCTTCGGCAACAGTTTTGAGACCGAGGCACTCCCCGGCGCGCTGCCGATGGGACGCAACTCGCCGCAGCGTTGTGCCTACGGGCTCTATGCCGAGCAATTGTCCGGCTCGCCGTTCACCGCGCCGCGTGGCACCAATGAGCGCTCCTGGCTCTATCGCATCCGCCCGTCGGTGCGGCACTCCGGTCGCTTCGCCAAGGCCGATGCCGGGCTGTGGCGCACCGCGCCGTGCCACGAATACGACATGCCGATCGCACAGCTGCGCTGGGACCCGGCGCCGATCCCCAAGGAGGACATGACCTTCCTCCAGGGCGTGCAGACCATGACCACGGCCGGTGACGCCAACACCCAGGCCGGCATGGCGGCGCACATCTATCTCATCACCAGATCGATGGTCGATCAGCATTTCTACAATGCCGACGGCGAGATGATGTTCGTGTTGCAGCAGGGCAATCTGCGGCTGGTTACCGAATTCGGTCGTATCGATGCCGAGCCGGGCGAGATCGTGGTGATCCCGCGCGGCGTCAAATTCCGCGTCGAGATTCCAGATGGACCGGCGCGCGGCTATCTCTGCGAGAATTACGGCGGCGCCTTCACGCTGCCGGAGCGCGGCCCGATCGGCGCCAACTGCCTGGCCAATTCGCGCGACTTCCTGACGCCGGTCGCCGCCTACGAGGACAAGGACACGCCGACCGAGCTCTACGTGAAATGGGGCGGTGCGCTGTTCAAGACCACGCTTCCGCATTCGCCGATCGACGTGGTCGCCTGGCACGGCAATTACGCGCCCTACAAATACGACCTGCGCACCTTCTCGCCGGTCGGTGCGATCGCCTTCGATCATCCCGACCCATCGATCTTCACGGTGCTGACCTCGCCGTCGGAGACCGCGGGCACCGCGAATATCGACTTCGTGATCTTCCCGGAGCGCTGGATGGTGGCTGACAACACCTTCCGTCCGCCATGGTACCACATGAACATCATGTCCGAGTTCATGGGCCTGATCTACGGCGTCTACGACGCCAAGCCGCAGGGCTTCGTGCCCGGCGGCGTCTCGCTCCACAATTGCATGCTGCCGCACGGCCCCGACCGCGACGCCTTCGAGCATGCCAGCAATGGCGAGCTGAAGCCGGTGAAGCTGACCGGCACGATGGCCTTCATGTTCGAGACCCGTTTCCCGCAGCGCGTGACCAAGCACGCGGCAACGTCGTCGACGTTGCAGGATGACTACTCGGATTGCTGGAAAGGGTTGGAGAAGAAGTTCGATCCGACCAGGCCGTAACCGGTTGTCATTCCGGGGCGCGCGAAGCGCGAGCCCGGAATCCATTTCTCCGCGGTAAACGTGACCTGATGGATTCCGGGCCTGCGCCTCGCGGCGCATCCCGGAATGACGAGAGTGTGTCAATCAAATTCGGCAGGAAACCATGCCCCACCCCAACGACCCCAAACTCCGCTCCTTCATCGACGTCGCTCCGACCTCCGACTTCCCGATCCAGAATCTTCCCTACGGCGTGTTCTCGTCGAAGGACGGCCTCGCGCCGCGCGTCGGTGTTGCGATCGGCGACCATGTGCTCGATCTCTGGGAGCTCGAGCAGGATTCGCGGCTCGATGTCGGGCCGCTCGGCGTGTTCTCGCAGCCGTCGCTCAATGCCTTCATGGCGCTTGGGCCGAAAGTGTGGTCGGCGACGCGGGCGCGGATCAGCGAGTTGTTGCGCTCGGATCATCCGGAGCTGCGCGACAACAGGGAATTGCGCGCGCGGGCGCTGGTACCGATGGCTGACGTCAAGCTGCACATGCCGTTCGCGGTTTCGGGCTATACCGATTTCTATTCGTCGAAGGAGCACGCCACCAATGTCGGCGTCATGTTCCGCGGCAAGGACAATGCATTGCAGCCGAACTGGCTGCATATGCCGATCGGCTATAATGGCCGCGCTTCGACCGTGGTGGTGTCAGGCACCAAGGTGAAACGGCCGCGCGGCCAGCTCAAGCCGCCGACCGCTGAAGTGCCGAGCTTCGGCCCCTGCAAGCGGCTCGACTTCGAACTCGAGATGGGCGTCGTGGTCGGACAGGCGTCTGCGATGGGCGAGATGCTGACCGAGGCGCAGGCCGAGGCGATGATCTTCGGCTTCGTCATCCTCAACGACTGGAGCGCGCGCGACATCCAGCAATGGGAATACGTGCCGCTCGGCCCGTTCCAGGCCAAGGCGTTCGCAACCTCGATCTCGCCATGGGTGGTGACGCGCGAGGCGCTGGAGCCGTTCCGGATGCACGGCCCGGCGCAGCAGCCGGAGCCGCTGGCCTATCTGAAGCAGGCGGGGGCGAACAATTACGATCTCGCGCTCGATGTCGGCCTGCGTGCCGGTGCGATGAACGAGGCGAAGACGATCTGTAGCACCAACTTCAAATACATGTACTGGTCGTCGGTGCAGCAGCTCGTGCACCATGCGTCCAGCGGCTGCGCGATGAATGTCGGCGATCTCCTCGGCAGCGGCACGATCTCCGGTCCCGACAAGCACCAGCGCGGCAGTCTCCTGGAGATCAGCTGGAACGGCACCGAGCCGGTCGAGCTGGCCGGCGGCGTGACGCGCTCGTTCCTGGAAAACGGTGACTCGCTCATCATGCGCGGCTGGTGCCAGGGCGACGGTTATCGCGTCGGCTTCGGCGAGGTCGAGGGCACCATCGTCGCGGCGGAATGACGTCTCGTCATTGCGAGGAGCAAAGCGACGACGCAATCCATCGCTCCGCCTGCGCGGAACCGCGGGTTGCTTCGCTCCGCTCGCAATGACGAAGGAACGCCTCAGCGCTCTTCCGGCCTGATATCTCGCAGCCGCGCCGTATGCGCCGCGCAGTCCTCGAGACTGTATTTCAGATGCACCCGCTTGTCCGATGGCGGCTGGTTCACGGTGCAGACACCCGCCCGCCACGGTTTGGCGGGGCGGATCGGCCGTGGCGCGAAGCCGCCGCCGCAGTTCGGGCAGACATTGCCGAGCTTGGCCTCGGCGCAATCCGCACAGAACGTGCATTCATAGGAACAGATCCGGGCGTCGACGGCGCCCGGCGGCAGGTCCTTGTCGCAATATTCGCAGTTCGGTCGCAGTTGCAGCGCCATGGTCGTCTCTCTTGCTGGATGTTGGCCGGATGATCGCAGGTCGTGTCATCGAAGCGAATGACGGAATTCCCTCGATTTGAGCCATCACGCCTGTAGCGAATTCAACGGCAACCTCGTGCTCTCCTTCAGGCGATCAAGCACGATCGAGGAGCGGACATGGGCCACGCTCTGGTGCGGCATCAGCACGTTGTTGACGATGTCGGACAGGCTCTTGAGGTCGCGCAGCATCACCTTGAGCACGTAATCGGCATCGCCGGTCAGCGCATAGGCCTCCTGGATGTCGTCGACGCGGTTGACCAGTTCGCGAAACCGCTTGGCGTTGTCGGGCGAATGGGTCGCGAGCGTGATGTGGATGAAGGCGATCAGGCCGAAGCCGAGCGCCTCGCCGGCAAGGTCGGCGTGGTAGCCCGCGATCACCTTTTCCTCCTCCAGCCGCATCCGCCGCCGCGAGCATTGTGACGCGGAGAGCCCGACCAGGTCGGCCAGTTGCTGGTTGGTCAGCCGGCCGTCGTCTTGCAGGGCGGCGAGCATTTTGAGGTCGAACGCGTCGACGTCAGGCATGCGTAAAATGTCCATTTCATGCATGAATCGTGCACGATACTAGCAAAGGGGCCCCATTTTGCACGCACGTTGCGCAGCAAGTGACGGAAACTGATCCCCAGACAAATCAGGGAGTTACCGCCATGGGTCCGTTTCCGCACGATGCGCCGCCGGCTGAAATCAGCGCCGAGAATCCGATGGGCACCGACGGCTTCGAGTTCGTCGAATACGCCCATCCCCATCCGGCCGAGTTGCACGCGCTGTTCAAGCTGATGGGCTTTGTCGCGGTCGCCCGGCACCGGACCAAGGCGATCACGGTCTATCGCCAGGGCGACATCAACTATCTCGTCAATGAGGAGCCCGGCAGCCACGGTTTCAATTTCGTCGCCGCGCACGGCCCCTGTGCGCCGTCGATGGCGTTCCGCGTGGTCGACGCCAAGCGCGCCTATGAGCGCGCGATCGCGCTCGGCGCGGAGGCGGCGGATGTATCGTCCGCGCAGAAGACGCTGGATGTGCCTGCGATCAAGGGCATCGGCGGCAGCCTGCTCTATTTCGTCGACCGCTACGGCGCCAAGGGCTCGGCCTATGATGCCGAGTTCGAATGGCTAGGCGTCGCCAACCCGCGTCCGGCAGGCTCGGGGCTCTATTACGTCGATCACCTCACACACAACGTCCATCGCGGCCGCATGGATGTCTGGACCGGCTTCTATGCCAAGCTGTTCAATTTCCGCCAGATCCGCTTCTTCGACATCGAGGGCCGCGCCTCCGGCCTGTTCTCGCGTGCGCTGACCAGCCCGGACGGCAAGATCCGGATTCCGATCAACGAGGATGCCGGCGATTCCGGGCAGATCGAGGAATATCTCAACACCTATCACGGCGAGGGCATCCAGCACATCGCCTGCGGCGCGCGCGACATCTACCGCACCGTCGAGACGCTGCGCGCGGACGGCCTGCCGTTCATGCCGTCGCCGCCCGACACCTATTTCGAGCGGATCGATGCCCGCCTGCCCAAGCATGGCGAGGACGTCGCGCGGTTGCAGGCCAACGGCATCCTGATCGACGGCGAGGGCGTGGTCGACGGCGGCCAGACCAAGGTGCTGCTGCAAATCTTCTCGGCGAACGCGATCGGGCCGATCTTCTTCGAATTCATCCAGCGCAAGGGCGACGATGGCTTCGGCGAAGGCAACTTCAAGGCGCTGTTCGAATCGATCGAGGAAGACCAGATCCGCCGCGGCGTGCTGAAGGTCGACCACGCGGCGTGAGAACGTCGTAGAGCCACGCTGGCGCAAAACCAACAGCTGTCGTCCCGGCGAAGGCCGGGACCCATACCGCGGAATCTATCGAGTTTACTGGGTGGCAATCCCGCGGAACGATCGCCACAACGACGTTCCGGGATTATGGTTCCCGGCCTTCGCCGGGACGACAGCGAGATCTATCTCCCCGCCTTCCACGCGCTCGTCACATCCCCGATGCTCGCGAGCTCCGGCTCGCGGATCGCCGACGGCGTGCGCGAGAAGCGCGGCGCGGGGGCGGGCTGGGTGACGCCGTGGCGCTCGACGAACACCTGGCGCGCCGCCATGTGCGGATGCTTGGGCGCTTCCTCCATGGTCAGGATCGGTGCGAAGCAGATGTCGGTGCCTTCCATGATCTTGCACCAGTCGGCGCGCGACTTGCTCTTGAACACCTTTTCCAGCTTCGCCTTCAGCGCCGGCCAGGCCTTGCGGTCCATCTGGGCGTCGAAGTCGGCGTCGGTCAGGTCGGCATGCTTGCGCAGCAGCGCGTAGAATTGCGGCTCGATCGAGCCGATCGAGATGAAGTTGCCGCAGGAGCATTCGTAGACGCCATAGAAATGCGCGCCGCCGTCGAGGAAATTCTGGTCGCGGCCGCCGCTCCAGCGGCCCTGCGCCGCCATGTCGTAGAACATCGACATCAGCGAGGCAGCGCCGTCGCACATCGCGGTGTCGACCACCTGGCCCTTGCCGGACTTCTGCGCTTCCAAGAGTGCGGCGAGCACGCCGACCACGAGGTAGAGCGCGCCACCGCCGAAATCGCCGACCAAATTGAGCGGCGGCACCGGCTTCTCCTTGGTGCCGATTGCGGCGAGTGCCCCCGTGATCGAGATGTAGTTGATGTCGTGGCCGGCGGCGTTGGCCAGCGGGCCTTCCTGGCCCCAGCCGGTCATGCGGCCATAGACCAGCTTTGGATTGCGCCCGAGCACGACATCGGGACCGAGGCCGAGGCGCTCCATCACGCCGGGGCGAAAGCCTTCGATCAGCGCGTCGGCATGGCTGAGCAGGTCGAGCGCTTCCGCGATCGCGGCCTTGTTCTTGAGGTCGAGCTCGATCACCTTGCGGCCGCGGGTTGCCACTGCCTTCAGGTTCTTGCCCGCGCCGACCCGGTCGAGCGTGATGACCTCGGCGCCCATGTCGGCGAGCAGCATGCAGGCGAACGGGCCGGGGCCGATGCCGGCGAATTCGACGATGCGGAAGCCGGCGAGCGGGCCCGAGGTGCGAGCGGCGGTTTGGGAGGCGGGCTTGTCGAGCACGTTATCGTTCCGTTGTTGCTGTGAGGAGGTTATCGAAGTGTCGTGTGTGCGGCGGCCAGGCGGACTGCCGTTCCGTTCCGCGCAATGCCATCAAAGGGATGAGCTGGCCATGAGGAGCCGTGGCAAGTGGTGGTCGTCGGATCTGCCGAACGTCATGAGTCCTCTCCCGGCCGTCCGTC
This sequence comes from Bradyrhizobium sp. SK17, assembly GCF_002831585.1. Taxonomy (GTDB): domain Bacteria; phylum Pseudomonadota; class Alphaproteobacteria; order Rhizobiales; family Xanthobacteraceae; genus Bradyrhizobium. The sequence continues at coordinate 1,671,315 of NZ_CP025113.1, forward strand.
TGACGGTATTTTTAATTAGCTGATTAGCTAAATTCTCTCGCCTAATGGGCGATGTGGCAAGCCCTTTCGGCTGGAATGCCAGTAAAACGCGAACGGCGCGCATCGCTGCGCGCCGTCTGCATAGGTTCCGGAAGGATAGCGGCTAGCCGGCCGCAGTCACCGCCCGCTGTCCCATCACCTTCACCAGGTTGGCGCGGTAGTCCGCCGAGCCGTGGATGTCGGCGAGCAGACCGTTCGCCGATATCGTCACGCCGTCGAGCGCCGAAGCCGCCCAATTGGCCTTCAGCGCCTGCTCGATCGGCGGTACCCGCATGACGCCGCTTTGCGACGCACCGGTCACGGCGACGCGGATGTCGCCCGACTTGGTCTTGGCGACGAACACGCCGGTCAGCGCGAAGCGCGAGGCCGGATGCCGCATCTTGGCGTAGCCGGCTTTCGCCGGGATCGGGAACGAGACCGCGGTGATCATCTCGCCATCCTCGAGCGCCGTCGTGAACAGGCCCTTGAAGAAGTCGTCCGCCGCGATCGATCGCTTGTTGGTCTTGACCGTCGCGCCGAGCGCCAGCACCACCGCCGGATAATCCGCCGCCGGGTCGTTGTTGGCGAGCGAGCCGCCGATCGTGCCGCGATGACGCACGGCCGGATCGCCGATCAGCGAGGCGAGATGGGCGAGCGCAGGGATCGCCTTCTGCACCGCGTCGCTCTGTGCCACGTCATAGTGCGTCGTCGCGCCCTTGATGGTGACGGTGTCGCCCGACACCTCGATGCCGATCATGTCCTTGATCTTGGACACGTCGACCACGTCGGACGGCGCAGCAAGGCGCTGCTTCATCACGGGCAGCAGGGTCTGTCCGCCGGCCAGGAACTTGGAGTCCGTGCCCTTGGCGAACTGCGCCACGGCATCGTCGACCGAGGATGCGCGGTGATAATTGGTCTCGTACATCGTATCCTCCCTCAACCCTGAATGGCGTGCCAGACGCGATCGGGCGTCGCCGGCATTTCCAGCTTGTTGTTGCCGATGGCATCCGTGATCGCGTTGATCACGGCTGCCGAGGAACCGATCGCGCCGGCCTCGCCGCAGCCCTTGACGCCGAGCGGGTTGCCCGGACACAGCGTCGTGGTGTGGGAGAGCTGGAACGACGGCAGGTCGTCGGCGCGCGGCATGGTGTAATCCATGAAGGATGCGGTCACGAGCTGACCGGTGCCGTCATAGACGACACCTTCGAGCAGCGCCTGGCCGATGCCCTGGGCAAGGCCGCCATGGACCTGGCCCTCGACGATCATCGGGTTGATCAGCCGGCCAAAGTCGTCGGCTGCCACGAAGTTGACGAAGGAGGTCTTGCCGGTGCCGGGATCGACCTCGAGCTCGCAGATATAGGCGCCGGCCGGGAAGGTGAAGTTGCTCGGATCGTAGAACGCCGTCTCCTTCAGGCCGGGCTCCATACCATCAGGCAGGTTGTGCGCGGTATAGGCCGCGAGCGCGACCATCGGCAGCGCGATCGACTTGTCGGTGCCGGTGACCTTGAACTCGCCATTCTCGATCACGATGTCGCTCTCGGATGCTTCGAGCGCGTGCGCCGCGATCTTCTTGGCCTTGGCCTCGACCTTCTCCATCGCCTTCACGATTGCCGCACCGCCGACCGCGATCGAGCGCGAGCCGTAGGTGCCCATGCCGAACTGCACCTTGTCGGTGTCGCCATGGACGATCGAGACCTGGCTGATCGGCACGCCGAGCCGCTCGGCGATGATCTGGCAGAACGTCGTCTCGTGGCCCTGGCCGTGGCTGTGCGAGCCGGTCAGCACTTCGATGGTGCCGACCGGGTTGACGCGGATCTCCGCCGATTCCCACAGGCCGACGCCGGCACCGAGACTGCCGACCGCCTTCGACGGCGCGATGCCGCAGGCCTCGATGTAGCAGGACACGCCGATGCCGCGCAGCTTGCCATCGGCCTTCGCCTTGGCCTTGCGGGCGGGGAAGCCGGCATAGTCGATCGCCTTCATCGCGGCGTCGAGCGAGGCGTGGAAGTCGCCGATGTCATAGGCCATGATGACGGGCGTCTGATACGGGAACTGGTTGATGAAGTTCTTCTTGCGCAGCTCGGTCGGGTCGACCTTCAGCTGCCGCGCGGCGGTCTCCATCATCCGTTCGAGCAGATAGCTCGCCTCGGGACGGCCGGCGCCGCGATAGGCATCGACCGGCGTGGTGTTGGTGTAGACGCCGATCACCTCGGCATAGATCGCCGGGATCACGTATTGGCCCGACAGCAGCGTCGCATAGAGATAGGTCGGGACCGACGACGAGAACAGCGACATGTAGGCGCCGAAATTGGCGTGGGTCTTGACCCGCAGGCCGAGGATCTTGTTGTCCTTGTCGAACGCCATCTCGGCCTTGGAGATGTGGTCGCGGCCGTGCGCGTCGGTGAGGAAGGCTTCCGAACGGTCGCCGGTCCACTTCACCGGGCGGTTGACCTTCTTGGAGGCCCACAGCGCCACCATCTCTTCCGGATAGATGAAGATCTTGGAGCCGAAGCCGCCGCCGACGTCGGGCGCGATCACCCGGAGCTTGTGCTCGGGCGCGATGTTGTAGAATGCCGACAGCACGAGGCGGGCGACGTGCGGGTTCTGCGACGTCGTGTAGAGCGTGAAATGCTCCTCGGCCTGGTCGTAATGCGCGATCGCCGCGCGCGGCTCCATCGCATTCGGCACCAGGCGGTTGTTGGTGAGTTCGAGCGTCACCACGTTGGCGGCCTTGCCGAACGCATCGTTGACCGCGGCTTCCTCGCCGATATGCCAGTCATAGACGATGTTGCCGGGAGCCTCCGGATGCAGCTGCGGCGCGCCCGGCTTGATCCCGGCCTTGATGTCCGGCACGGCGGGCAGCTCTTCATAGCTGACCACGACGGCTTCGGCAGCGTCCTTGGCCTGGTTCTTGGTCTCGGCGATCACGACCGCGACCGCCTGTCCGACGAAGCGCACGGTCTCCGGCGCCATCGCCGGCCACGCGCCCATCTTCATCGGCGTGCCGTCCTTGGAGGTGATGGCCCAGCCGCAGATCAGGTTGCCGACCTTGTCGTCGACGATCTGCTGTCCGGTCAGCACCGCGATCACGCCGGGCATCTTCATCGCCTCGGTGGAGTCGATGCCCTTGACCTTGGCATGTGCGTGCGGGCTGCGGATGAAGTGAGCGTAGCTCATGCCGACCATTTTGACGTCGTCGACGTAACGTCCTTGTCCGGTGATGAACCGGCGATCTTCCTTGCGCACGACGCGTGCGCCAATTCCTTCAACACCCATTGTCTAGTCCTCCCGACCGGAGATTCGATTTGCCGCCGTTTCCATCGAGACCGGCGGTGATGAGCTTGATCGTTCTGTGCGTGGCCGGCTATTCGGCGGCCTGCGCAACCTTCATGCGGCCGGCAGCGTCGAGCACCGCCTTGACGATGTTGTGGTAGCCGGTGCAGCGGCAGATGTTGCCTTCGAGCTCGTGGCGAACCGTTTCCTCGTCGAGCTTGCCACCATGGCGGTGCACGATATCGACCGCGGACATGATCATGCCGGGGGTGCAATAACCGCATTGCAGGCCGTGATTGTCGCGGAACGCCGCCTGCATCGGGTGCAGTTCGTCGCCCTTGGCGAGGCCTTCGATGGTGGTGACGTTGGAGCCGGCTGCCTGGCCGGCCAGCATGGTGCAGGATTTGACCGCCCGGCCATCGACATGGACGACGCAGGCGCCGCACTGGCTGGTATCGCAGCCGACATGGGTGCCGGTCAGGTTCAGGTTTTCGCGCAACAGGTGCACGAGGAGGGTTCGGTCCTCAACGTCGACCGAAACCGCCTTGCCGTTTACCGTCAGTTTGACTGTAGACACGCGTTTCTCCCAATAGTTTCATTATGGGCCCAGTAGACCACGCTTCATTTGGGACGTAACCGCGATCAAAGTCGTAGTTGCGGCCCTGTCTTGAAGGCGCCGGGCTGTGCTTCCGATCCTAGCAGGCAGCCGTTCGATGGGCAATTTGCAAGCCGCCGGGAGGGGGCTCCGGCGCAGTGAAACTGCGCGGCAGTGCAAGCGATTTTCGGCCGGCCGACAGCGCCCGCCGCGTGCCGAACATCGCCGCGGCGATTGCTACTACCTTCCGCCTATAACGACGCAAATGCGTTGCTGTCATTTTCATCGCCGATGCAGCGACAGCAGATCGCTGATTCATGAATTGGGTAGATATCCGCGCCCGCGATGCATCCATCGCGGCAACGAAACCATATTGGAGGAAGCCAATGAAGCTGAGGAGCGGGATTTTCTTTGCCGGCGTTTCGCTGGTCGCCATGGTGCTGGCAGGCATTGGTGCATCGAAAGCAAATGATTCCGTCGTGAAGGCGGTGTCCGATCCCAACGGATGGGCGATCGCCGGCCACGACTATGGCAATACGCGCTACAGCCCCCTGAAGCAGATCAATTCCGAGAATGCCGGCAAGCTTCAGCTCGTGTACTCGCTGTCGCTCGCCTCGCTGCGCTCCAACGAATCGTCGCCGGTGGTGATCGGCAAGACGCTGTATGTGTCGACGTCGTGGGGCCCGAAATACGTCTATGCGATCGACGCCGCGACCGGCGCGCGCAAATGGACCTGGCAGCCCGACATTCCGGATGACGTGCTCCAATATGCCTGCTGCGACGTCAATAACCGCGGCGTGTCCTACGCCGACGGCAAGATCTTCGTCGGTCGGCTCGACGGCAAGCTGACCGCACTCGATGCCGAGACCGGCAAGGAGCTGTGGACCTCGACGGTGGTCGACTACAAGCAGGGTTCGGTCATCACGTCGCCGCCGCTCATCGTCCGCGACAAGGTGATCACCGGCTTCGGCGGCGGCGAATATGGCGTGCGCGGCTCGTTGCAGGCGTTCAACCTCAAGGACGGCAAGCTGCTGTGGCAGACCTTCACGGTGCCGGCGCCGGGCGAGCCCGGCAGCGACACCTGGAAGGGTGACACGGGCCTGCATGGTGGCGGCGCCCCCTGGCTGGTCGGCTCCTATGACGCCAAGACCGATACGGTCTACTGGGGCACCAGCAATCCGGGGCCGTGGAATACCGCCGTGCGCTCCACCGGTGACGGCAATTTCGGCAAGCTGACCAACCTGTACACGGCCTCGACGCTGGCGATCGATCCCAACACCGGCAAGATCAAGTGGCACATCCAGGGCACCCCGGCCGACGCCTGGGACTATGACGGCGTCAACGAGTTGCTGCTCGCAGACCTGAAGATCAAGGGCGCCGAGACCCCGGTCCTGATGAAGGCGGACCGCAACGGCTTCTTCTTCGTGGCCAACCGCGAGACCGGCAAGGTGATCTCGGCCGAGAAGTATGTGTTCGCCAACTGGGCCAAGAAGTGGGACATCAGCACGATGCGGGCGGAAGAGGATCCGGACAAGCGTCCGGGCCCCGGCCATCCCGCCAAGGACATCTGCCCGAACCTGATCGGCGGCAAGAACTGGCAGCCGATGTCGTTCAATCCGCAGACCGGCCTGGTCTACATCCCGAGCAACAATGTGTGCATGGACTGGTCGGTCTCTGACGTGAACTACAAGCGCGGCGTGTTCTATCTCGGCGCCGAGTTCCCGACCAAGCCGGGTCCCGGCGGCTTCCTCGGCGAGCTGGTGGCCTGGGATCCGATCGCCAACAAGAAGGTGTGGGGCATCAAGGAAGACCTGCCCTTCAACGGCGGCACGCTGACGACCGGCGGCAACCTCGTGTTCTCAGGCAATCTGCACGGCGACTTCCGTGCCATCGATGCCAAGAACGGCAAGGTGCTGTGGAGCAAGAACCTCGGCAGCGGCATCGGCGCCGGTCCGGTGACCTATTCGGTCGACGGCAAGCAGTATGTCGCGATCGTGGTCGGACGCACCGCGGCGCTGCCGGCCTTCCTCGGCGACATCGGCAAGAAGATGGTTGCCGCGGCGCCCGAAGGCGGTGCGCTGTTCGTGTTCGCCTTGCAGTAACGATCGTCGCAATGGAGGCAGCATTGTCCGTGTCCTGTATCAAAGCGACTTGCATCAAGGCGACTTGCACCAGGTCGAATGAAGTGCCGAGCTCAACGCGTCGCGTACAGTTGAGAAAGGCGATCCGGACCGTGCTGCTCTCCGCCGCATTGTTGGCGCCGGCCCTCGCGGCCGGCGCGGAGGAGGTGAAGCCGCCGCTGCGGCTCTGCGCCGACCCGACCAACCTGCCGTTCTCGAGCGACGAGCCGGGCAAGCCCGGCCTCTATCTCGAGATCGGCCAGGCGGTGGCGCAAAAGCTCGGCCGCACGGTGAGCACCAATTGGTACAAGTCCTATTTCGGCAAACGCACCGTGCGCGAGACGTTGCTCAGCAAGCAGTGCGACGCCATGGTCGGCCTGCCGCTGATCGACGACTTCATGGGCCCTGCGGTGATCTTCTCGAAGCCGATCGCCCATGAAGGCTATGCGCTGGTCGGCGCCAGGGATCGCAAGCTCGCCGGCATCGACGACCTCAAGGGATTGCGGGTTGCGGTGCAGTATCAGTCGACGCCGCAGAACCTGCTGGCGACGCGTGACGACATCCAGAAGGTCACCGTGCTCAGCCCGGAGGAGGGCATGACGGCGCTCGAGCAGGGCAAGGTCGACATCGCCTTCATCTGGGCGCCGGTGGCGGGCTGGCTCAACAAGACCAGCTATGGCGACAAATACCAGATCGTCTCGACCGAGGGCGACGGCCTGCTCTGGGCCACCGCGATCGGCTTCGCCAAGGCATCCGGCGCGCTGCGCGATGAAGTCGACGGCGTGCTGCCGTCGTTGCAGCCGGATATTGCCGCCCTGTTCGCCAAATACGGCGTGCCGAACGGCACCCCGGTCAAGTTCGGCGAGGCGGATCGGGCGATGACGTCGTCCACCGGGTCTGGCGAACCCGTCACGGTGGGGCAGGCGGCCGCGGCCGAGAAGCCGGTTCAGACCGCGGCGGCGCCCGCGGCTGCCGAGGATGCCAAGGGGGGAGACGCCAAGGCCGGACGGGAGACCTTCAATGGCACCTGCGCCCATTGCCACGGTCCGGACGCGGTGCAGGCCGAGCGAAAGATCGACCTCCGGCTGCTGAAGAAGCGCTATGCTGACGACATGGAATCGACCTTCTGGAAGACGGTCCATGACGGGCGACCGGCTAAGGGCATGCCGGCCTGGAAGGACGTCTTCAGCGACGACGAGCTCAGAAACGTATATGCTTATCTGCAAAGCGTGCAGGATACCGGCGGGTCGAACTAGCGGCGGCAATCGGCGAATACCAATGCGAGGGTCCTCATGATGGGGTTCCTGATCATCGACGATCATCCCCTGTTCGGAGAGGCGCTTGGCAACGCCATCCGCATCTCGCATCCCGATGCCCGGATCTACGAGGCGACCTCGATCAAGGGCGCGCTCGGCATCCTCGCCAGCGAGCCGAATATCGACCTGGCGCTGCTCGACCTGCTGCTGCCCGACGTGGTCGGATTCTCCGGCTTCCAGAAGATCCGGGATCGCTATCCGCGGCTGCCGATCGCGATCGTCTCCAGCGAGGAAGACAAGCACACGATCCGCGAGGCGCTGCAAATGGGGGCGGCCGGCTACCTGCCGAAATCGACCTCGCTCGGCGAGCTCTCGCAGGCGATCGCGCGCGTGCTGAGCGGATCGGTCTCGGCGCCGCGGGACTTCGTCGCGGTCGGTGCGCTGGATCAGTCGGAGACGGCGCGGACGCTGCGCGAACGGATCCAGAAGCTGACGCCGCAGCAGATCCGGGTGCTTCATCTGATCATTCGCGGCTTGCAGAACCGCGAGATCGCTTCGGAACTCAAGCTCGCCGAATCGACGGTGAAAGCGCATGTCACCGAGATTCTGCGCAAGCTCAAGCTGTTCAGCCGCAACAAGGCGATCATCGAGCTCGGCAAGATTCCGCTGCCGGTCGCTGAAGCCTGCACCGGCGCGAAGGCCGAGAAGGCGCCCTAGGCGTGTTGCACTGCGAGGCGAATGTCACGCCTATAGGCTGCCGGTCGGCTTTGAGATAACGTCGTGCGGACAATGGCTGTCATCAGCGATCCGAGGGAGGACGGCGCAGCATTGACCACGACCGTGCCCCTTGTGGACGATCCACCGCTCGGCAAGGTGGGTGTACCTCGGCTGCTGATCGTCGAGGATCACCCGCTGTTCCGCGCTGCCCTGATCGGCGTGATCGGGACCGAGTTTCCCGATGCCGAGGTGTTGCAGGCGACCTCGATCGACGGCGCGCTGGACGTGATCGCGAGCCGCGATGGCCTCGATCTGATCCTGCTCGATTTGTCGATGCCCGGCACCACGGGCCTGCTCGGCGCCTACCGGGTGCGTGCCGCCGCGCCGCGCAGCGCGCTGGTGATCGTGTCGGCGCATGACGATCCCCGGATCGTCGGCGGCGCGATCTCGCTCGGCATTTCCGGCTACATCCCGAAGTCGACGCCGAAGGTCGAGCTGGCGCGGCTGCTGCGCGGCATCCTCGAAGGCGCGGTGTGCCTGCCGACGCGCTTCCGCGACACCGCTGCTGCGCGAAAGAGCCAGGCCGAGACACGGGAGCTGGTGCAGCAACTCGGCCAGTTCACCGCGCAACAGCTTCGCGTGCTCGATATGATCTGCCACGGATTGCAGAACAAGCACATCGCCTATCAACTCGCGATCTCCGTCACCACCGTGAAGGTGCACGTCTCGGAGATCCTGCGAAAGCTCGGCGTGCGCAGCCGGACCGAGGCCATCATCGCGCTGTCGAAACTCGATTTCGGCAAGCACGACCACGCGCCGGTGACGGCGCCGCGATCGTCGCACGGGATCGAATCATAGTCCCACGCCAGACTGCTCGGCAGCGAGCAGGAACGACAGCAGCGAGCGCATCTCGGCGGGCTTGATCGGCTTCTTCAGCAATTCGTGGCCGAAGGCCGACACGTCGGAGGCCGCCTTGGCCGAGTAGTCGGCGGTGACGATGATCGCCGGAACCTTGGCGTTGATCTGGCCGCGGATCACGTCGACGGCCTGGATGCCGGTCTCGCCATTGTCGAGATGCAGGTCGGCGATGATGGCATCGGGAATGCCGTCGAGCGCGTGGATGCGTTCGAGCGCCTCGGTCTTGGAGATCGTCACCGCGACGTCGCAGCCCCATTTCTCCAGCAGATGGGCTAGGCCCTCGGCGCTCGACAGGTCGTTCTCGATCAGCAGGATCTTGGCGCCTTCCATGCCGCCATAGCGATAGTCGACACTGGCCTGTTCGCGTACCGGGATCGCGACCGGATCCAGGGTCCGCGGCACCGTGACCGAGAACACCGAGCCCTTGCCGGCGCGTGAACCGAGCTTGATGTTGTGGCCGAGCAGATCGGCGAACCGGCGCACGATCGAAAGGCCGAGGCCGATGCCGGCCTTGTCGCCGGCGCCGGCATCGCCGCGCTGAAACTCGACGAAGATCGCCTCGCGCTGGGTTTCCGGAATGCCCGGCCCGGTATCATGCACCTCGATGCAGATATCGTCGCCCTTGGCCCGGCATCCCATCAGCACGGTGCCGCGCTGGGTATAACGCAGCGCGTTGGCGAGCAGGTTTTGCAGGATCCGGCGCAGCATCAGCGGGTCCGAGCGAACCACCGCGGACGACGGCATGATCCGGAAGTCGAGATTGCGCTTGGCGGCGGTCGCGGCGAATTCCTGCTCCAGCGGCTCGAACAGCGAGGCGATCGCGACCGGCCCGAACTCGGGCCTGAGCACGCCCGCATCGAGCTTCGAGATGTCGAGCAGCGTGCGCAGCATGTCCTCGAGCGTCGCCAGCGATCGATCGATCTGGTCGGTCAGCGCGCCGCTCTTGGGCTCGGCGGCCATCTCGGTCAGCGCGGACAGCGTCAGCCGCGCCGCATTCAGCGGCTGCAACAGATCGTGGGTCACCGACACCAGCACGGACGATTTCAGCGAGCTCGCCGCTTCGGCCTGCTGCTTGGCCTGCAACAGGCGTCCGTTGGTCTTTTCCAGCGATTGCAGCGCCTGCTTGAGCTGCTTGGTGCGGTCGCGAACCTGCTGATCGAGCGCGATCGCGGTCTCGAACAGCGAGAAGGCGTTGAGCTGCTGATCGGTCGAGCGTTCGACGCGCGACATCAGCGCTGCGTTGATCTTGCGCAGCTTCTCGGCCTCGCGTTCGAGCGCCACGATGCGGCTGGTCTTGCTGTCGGTCATTGCGGCGCGACAGCCCGCTTGCCGATGGCGATGCCGGTCAGCGTCTGGTTGACGTGCATGGAGCGATACTGCTCGCCATAGGTCTGAAAGCCAATCACTTTGTTGCGGCGATAGAGTTCCGACATTTCCCGCGACAGCTGGCGTTGCTCGACGTCGAGCCGGCGCAGCACGCATTCGAAGCCGATGAACATCGAGACCTCGCCGAGATCGTCGCTCAATTCCTTGAGCAGGCGGCTCGTGACGTCGATCGGATCGCGCTCGCGCGCCACCGTCAGCACCATGCCCTCGTCGATCGCGCAGAAGAATTGCAGCGATCCGTCCGGGTTGGTGCGCTGGATCGACCGCGCATAATAGGCGCCGCCGACCCGGACCAGCACCGGATGCGCGGCAAAGGAGAACAGTTCGAGATTGCTCTCGCTGAGGCCGACGGCGCGGGAATATTCCAGCGCGGCCGGCTCGGCATTCAACTCCTTGACGATGCGGTGCTCGATGTCGGCCTCGGTCACCACCATCTTGGTCGAGGTCGGTTCGAAATGGTCGCACTTGAACAGGCGGAACGGCAGCCGGGTGCGGATCAGGATCAAGACCGCGGCATCGCTAAAGGCCTCGCCGCCGTAGAACACCCAGGACTTCTCGAAGCGCAGGCCGTCGCCGGCTGAACCGCCGACCACCGGGATGTCGCCGAGCGACGCATAGATCGCCGACATGATGGTCTCTTCCCGCTGGCACATGCCGTCGATGAAGAGCAGTCCGAAGGATTCGTCGGTGTGATCGCAATGCTCGGTTCGTTGGGCGAATTCGTTTTGCAACTCGGTGCACATCGAGCGGCCATGATCGACCCGGAAGGTCGCGAGGTCGAACAGCGGCCGTGCCGCGATGACGAAGTCGGCCGCGTTGAAGCCCATCGCCACGACACTGTCCTCGTCCCAGCCGCCGGGCGACAGCTCACCGGCCGTGGTGCAGCCGAAGATCGGCACGTCGGGCATCCGGGAGGACAGTTCGGCAATGAATGTCTGGGGGTCGTAGAACGGCGACACGAACACCACGAGCATCGCGAGATCGGCCGACGCCAATTGGCGCGCGATCTCGTCCGCGGCTTGCCGCGGCCCGTTGGTCTTTGCCTGCACCACCACAATGCTGTCGGTGGCGCTGCCGTGCTGCTCCGCCACAGGCTTTCTCCCTGACCAGAATTTTTTGCTTTTCTTGGCGCGGCCGGTCTAACCCGCGCGGGTCGTTAGGGCATACGGGCCATGCCGCAAATTGGTTGCAGTCGGGCCCGGCGGTATCGTCTAGGTCGTGAGGGGAAATGTCATTGGCCGGGCCAGTCCGCCGGCAGCAACGCTCGTCGCAAACGCCAACGGCGCCGTTCGACGCGATGACATGGGACACCTCCCGATGTGTTGTCCTGACCCGGGCAGGGACAGGTTTGATCGGTTCTAAACTATCGGGCCGGACCGGGAGGTCAATCGCCAAGCCCGCCCTTTTCGCCCGACCAAGGTAGTACCGGCCCGATCCGGCTGCCCATTTACCGGGCCTTATCGATTCTGCCTTAGTTTTGGCCTCCGGGGTCTGGGGCGGGCTGCTGCCGGATGCCGCGCGCGGTTTTCAGAATGAAGACGGGGGTTGGAATGCCGGGGCTCAAGCGATCGCGGTCGATCAGGTTCCCGACCCTCAGATTTCGCGCCAAGATCATGCTCGGCTTTGCCGTGACGCTGGCGCTGTCGGCGGCCACCATGGGCTTTGCCTATATGGGCTTCGAGCGGGTCTCCGCCGGGGTCGGCTCCTATCGCCAGAGCGTCGCGGAAGCCGATCTGGCCCGCAACATCGACCGCGAATTGATCTCCTACCGCTCGCTGGCGCGCTATTACGTCACCACCGGCAAGGAGGACGATGCCAAGGCGGCACTCGCCGCCGAGGCCAGCCTGAAGGACGCCATCGTGGCGTCGATGAAGGGCACCACCAATCCGGCCCGGCTCGAGCAGGTCACCAAGCTGGAGCGCGAATTCCGCGCCTTCACCAAGATCTTTGCCGAGATCGTCCGCATCAAGGACGAGAGCGCGCAGACCGCGCAGAACAAACTTGTCCGCAGCGCGACCTCGATGCGCTACAAGCTCGACGACCTCCCGAGCAATGCCGATGATTCCGAGCTGCAATCGATCCAGTTCGGCGCCAAGAAGGTGTCCGACCAACTCCAGTCGATCACCGGTGCGGTCAACACCTTCGTCGTCAATGGTGACAAGACGGTTGCCTCCAGCGCGCTCGCACGGCTGAAATTCGCCGACAATCTGGTGAAGGGGATCACCTCGAACAACGAGCGGATCACCCAGGGCGTGAAGGACATCACCGCGCTGCTCGAGGAATACCGCGAGGCGCTCGCCAAGCTGATCGCCAACGCCAAGTCGATCGACGAATTGACCGTCGAGATGACGGAATCGGCGGCCGCCATCAGCCAGGGCGCGGCGGCGATGAAATCCGATCTGCTCGCCGACCAGAAGCGGCTCGAGAACGAATCGCACGCGATGATCGGCGAGACCGAGCAACTGATCCTGATGCTCGCCGCCGGCAGCTTCGTGCTCGGGTTGGTCTGGGCATTCCTGCTCGGCAAGGGTATTTCGCGGCCGATCGCAGCGATGTGCGCGGCGATGCGCGAGCTTGCGGCGGGTAATTTCGACGTCGTGCTGCCCGGCCTCGGCCGCCGCGACGAATTGGGCGAGATGGCCGGCGCGGTGGAGGAGTTCAAGGTCCAAGCGGTCGCCAAGGCCGAGCGCGACGCTGCGACCCAGGAGGCGCAGAACAAGGCGAGCGCGACCGCGCGGCGCAACGAATTGATTCGCTTCGCCGATGAATTCGAATCCGCGGTCGGCTCGATCGTCTCCAACGTGTCGGCGTCCGCCGTGCAACTCGAATCCGCAGCCGGCACGCTGACGCGGACCGCGGAGGTCACGCAGAACCTGTCGAGCCAGGTCGCCGGTGCCTCCGAGGAGGCGTCCAGCAACATGCAATCGGTGGCGTCCGCGACCGAGGAGCTGTCGGCGTCGGTCGACGAGATCGGCCGCCGCGCCAAGGAATCGAGCCAGATCGCCGATTCCGCCGTGCGTCAGGCCGAGCAGACCGATGCCCGGATCGGCAAGCTCTCGCGCGCTGCGCAGGAGATCGGCGACGTGGTCAAGCTGATCACGGCGATCGCCGAGCAGACCAATCTGTTGGCGCTGAACGCCACCATCGAGGCCGCGCGCGCCGGCGACGCCGGCCGCGGCTTCGCGGTGGTCGCCTCCGAAGTGAAGTCGCTGGCGAGCCAGACCGCCAGGGCCACCGACGAGATTTCCACCCACATCTCGGGCATGCAAGCCGCCACCCAGGAATCGGTCGCCGCGATCAAGGAGATCGGCGGCACCATCGGGCAGATCTCCGGGATCGCGACCAACATCGCGAGTTCGGTGGAGCAGCAGAGCGCGGCAACGCAGGAGATCGCCCGCAGCGTGCAGAACGTCGCGCAGGGCACCCAGGAAGCGGCTTCGAGCGTCACCCAGGTCAATCGCGGCGCGACCGAGACCGGTGCTGCCTCGGAAGAGGTGCTGAATTCGGCCCGCTCGCTGTCGGTCGAGAGCGCAAGGCTGCGCGAGGAACTCGATCGCTTCATGGCGAACATCCGCGCGGCGTAACGAACACGTCAAGCCTATCAATGATCGTCGTCCCGGCGAAGGCCGGGACCGATAACCACCGATGTTCGTTGGTGCAGAGATAACTCGCCGCGTGCTCTTTTCATACGCCGCGGCGTATGGGTCCCCTGAGTTCCCAAACGAAGTGCAACACTTCCATCTGGAGGTGTTGCCATGGGGCGGACTTACAAGCAGCTCTGCCTGGAGGAGCGATGCGAGATTGCCAGGCTTTCGGCCGGTGGCAGCTCGATCCGGCAAATCGCGGCAGCTTTGGATCGCCCGCCATCAACGATCTCTCGGGAGCTGAACCGCAATTCTGGCGTTCAGGTCGGTTACAAGCCCAGCTATGCCCAGCAACAGATGCGAGCGCGGCGCTGGACGGGCTCTCGCCTCGAACGAGAGCCCGGCCTGCGCCGCGCGGTGTTGGAACGTCTTGGTCGGGGCTGGTCGCCCGAGCAGGTCGCCGGCCGGCTGGCGCGTGAGCACGGCCGCAGGGTGATCTCCTATGAGAGCATCTACCGCTTCATCTATGCCCAGCTCACCCGCACCTCGGACTTCAGCTGGCGGCGCTATTTGCCGCGCGGCAAGAGCAAGCGCGGTCGTCGCGGCAAGCGGGGCGGCAGTCCCGCAAGCTTCATCGAAGGCCGTGTTTCGCTGGATCAGCGCCCCATCGAGGTCGCCGATCGCAAGACCCCGGGCCATTGGGAGGCCGACCTCATGATGTTCTCCAAATACGGTCAGCAGATCTTGGCCGTGCATGAGCGCACCTCCCGCCTGTTGCTCGGCGTCCCCCTCGCAAGCAAGCTCGCCTCCGGCGTCGCCCACCATCTCGTGCGCCTGTTCGAGGTCCTGCCACAACCGATCCGCCGGACCGTCACCTTCGACAACGGCACCGAGTTCGCAGCTCACCTTTCCTTGCAAAGCCTCTTGATCAAGACGTTCTTCTGCGATCCCCACGCCCCCTGGCAGAAAGGTGGCATCGAGAACGCCATCGGCCGCATGCGCCGCTTCATCCCGCGCAACACCGACCTTGAGAAGCTGCCGACCCGCCGCCTTCGCAAGTCCATCGCCGCCTACAACAACACCCCGCGCAAATGCCTTGACTTCAAGACCCCGACAGAGGTCTTTGCTGCTCAAGTGTTGCACTTCGAGTGTGAATCCACCTCCTGGCTTTCGCCAGGACGACGACAAAGAACAGCGCGCCGCAAATCCGGCTCTATGCCGCGTTGCGGGAACCCTTGCTTCCCCGCGGCGTTGACGTCCCGTGGCGGGCACTCCGTTTGCCGCAATCCTAGAAGGGAGAACCTTGGAACGTATCGTTCCGGGGGTTTTTCCCATTGGTCCATTCTGATGAACTCGCAGCGGACACAATTGGGTTCTGCAACAACGACGGACGCGACATCGTCGCCGGCCGGGCCGGGCGACGACCGCATCATCGAGACGTCGATCCCGCTGCGTCTCGACAATCTGCATTGGAGCGGCTTTCACACCCGCGTCGTGCTGGCGCTCGGCATCACCTGGATTCTCGACGGGCTCGAAGTGACGCTCGCGGGCGCGCTGTCGGGTGCGCTCAAGGACAGCCCCACGATGCGCTTCTCCAACGCCGATGTCGGGCTGGCCAGCAGCGCCTATCTCGCCGGCGCCGTGCTCGGCGCGCTCGGCTTCGGCTGGCTCACCGACCGGATCGGCCGCAAGAAGCTGTTCTTCATCACGCTCGCGCTGTATCTCTCGGCCACGGCCGCCACCGCGCTGTCGTGGAATGTCGCGAGCTACGCGCTGTTTCGTTTCCTCACCGGTGCCGGCATCGGCGGCGAATACACCGCGATCAACTCGACCATTCAGGAATTGGTGCCGGCGCGCTATCGCGGCTGGACCGATCTCGTCATCAACGGCAGCTTCTGGATCGGTGCCGCGATCGGCGCGCTGAGTGCCATCGTGCTGCTCGACCCCGCCTTCCTTGCGCCGGACCACGGCTGGCGGATCGCTTACTTCACCGGCGCGGTGCTCGGCCTTGTCGTGTTGCTGATGCGGATGTGGATTCCGGAGAGCCCGCGCTGGCTGATGATCCATGGCTATCCCGATCAGGCCCAGAAGATCGTCGCCGATATCGAGACCTCCGTGCTCGGCCACGAACAGCCGAGCGAGAGGTTCGATAAGATCAAGCTCCGGATGCGCGATCATACGCCGCTGCGCGAGGTCGCGGTGACGCTGTTCTCGACCTACCGGCAGCGCTCGCTGGTCGGGCTGACGCTGATGGCCGCGCAGGCGTTCTTCTACAACGCGATCTTCTTCACCTTCGCGCTGATCCTGACCGATTTCTTCGGCATCGCCGCCAGCAATGTCGGCTGGTACATCCTGCCGTTCGCCGCCGGCAATTTCCTCGGGCCGCTGCTGCTCGGCCGCCTGTTCGACACGCTCGGCCGCCGCACCATGATCACGCTGACCTATGGCGTGTCGGGCGTGCTGCTGGCGCTGTCCGGCTACCTGTTCTCGATCGGCGTGTTCAGCGCGCAGACCCAGACCATCGCCTGGATGGTGATCTTCTTCTTCGCCTCGCCCGCCGCGAGCGCCGCCTATCTCACCGTCAGCGAGACATTCCCGCTGGAGGTCCGCGCGCTCGCGATCGCCGTTTTCTACGCGATCGGCACCGGCATCGGCGGTGTGATCGGACCGGCGCTGTTCGGCGTGCTGATCGATACCGGATCGCGCAACAGCGTCTTCGCCGGCTACCTGCTGGGGTCGGCACTCATGTTGGTCGCCGCAGCCGTCGCATGGCGCTATGCCGTCGCGGCCGAGCGAAAATCGCTTGAATCTGTCGCGCGACCACTGGCATTCGTGGAGTAGACCAGGATGAAGCATGAATTGGCCGAAATGCCGCTGGATGACGACATCGGCCCTGATCGAGCGACGGACAGCGTGCCGGCGCCCGCGTCGCTGATTCCGCCGTTGGCGCGGACCGCCGTGCTGCTCGATATCGATGGTACCCTGCTCGACTTTGCGCCGACGCCGCGCGAGGTGTGGGTGCCGCCGGAGCTCGCGACGACGTTGAAGCAGCTGCATGAGCGTACGGGCGGCGCGTTGGCGCTGGTCTCCGGCCGCTCGCTCAATGACATCGACCTGATCTTCGCCCCGGATGTGTTTCCCGCGATCGGCGGCCATGGCGCCGAGATGCGGTTGCAGCCGGACAGCGAGGCGGTCGCCGCGCACGCGCCGCCGCTCGACAAGGAATTGAAGCGTCGCCTTGCCGCGATCGCAAAGCTCAGCCCAGGCATTCTGCTCGAGGACAAGGGCTATTCGCTGGCGCTGCATTACCGGCTGGCGCCGCAGGCGGAGAAGGCGATCTATGAAGCGGTGTCGTTGATCCGCGCCGAGCTGCCGACCGCGCCGATCGAGGTGCTGCCGGGCAAGAGCGTCTGCGAGATCAAGCATTCCGGCTTCACCAAGGCGACCGGCGTGCGCGAGCTGATGACGCATGCGCCGTTCAAGGGCCGCCGTCCATTCTTCATCGGAGACGATGTGACCGACGAGACCGTGTTCGCGATCATGCCCGACTACGACGGTCTCGCATTCTCCGTCGGCCGTCACGCGACCGGCGTCGCCGGACATTTCGAGGCGCCGCGCGATGTGCGTCAATTTCTCGCGGACCTGCTCGATGGTGATCGGGACATCAGTCTGACCTGATCGAGTCGGTTTCATCGCAGCCGATTCGAATGCGGTGCTTTTGCGTCGTCGCGTGCACCTCACGCGTCATTTTCTTTTCGCGAGTTCCCGTGAGTTCCGTGGGCCTTCGCCAGAATTTGGTTTCATTTGGGAGATTCCTTGGTCAGGAACCATCTTGATGAATGGTTGTTAATACGCGAGTGACCAACAGGAGGGGACCTGGTGAACCTCGTCGTCGTATCGAACCGCGTCTCGCGCGGAAAACCTAACGAACCCATGACGGGGGGGCTGGCTGCGGCATTGTTGCCGGTGGTGGAAAAAACAGGGGCAATATGGGTTGGTTCCAGCGGACGGGTCCGTGACGGGAACCACAAGGAACCTTTCGCGGAGGTCGAAGCACTCGGCGCGGGCGCGCTGGCGATGCTCGACCTGCCGGCCGCGCATTACGGCGGCTACTACGAAGGCTTTGCCAATTCGGCGCTGTGGCCCGCGATGCATTCGCGCGCCGATCTGATTCGCGCCTCGCACGAGGACTATGCGAGTTATCGCGAGGTGAATGCGTTCATGGCGCGTGCGCTGTTGCGCTTCCGCAAGCCCGATTCCGTGTTCTGGATCCAGGATTACCATTTCCTCGCGCTCGGCGCCGAGCTGCGCGATCTCGGGGTGACGCAGCCTGTCGGCTTCTTCCTGCACACGCCGTGGCCCGTGCGTGCGGTGATCGCGGGGGTGCCCAATCACCGTGAGCTGATCGAGGCGATGCTGTCCTATGACCTGATCGGGTTCCAGACCGATGAGGATTGCGAGAATTTCCTGAGCTATGTGCAGAACGAGCTCGAGCTCGAGGTGCGCGACGGCGTGGTCAATTCGTCGTTCGGCCGCACCCGCGCCGCGGTATTCCCGATCGGCATCGATCCCGGCAAATTCGCGCAGCAGGCCACCAAGGCGATGACGCATCCCGACGTGACGCGGCTGCGGCGCAGCCTCAACAACGAGAAGCTCGCGATCGGCGTCGACCGGCTCGACTACTCCAAGGGCCTCGTCAATCGTATCAAGGCGTTCGACCGGATGTGGGCGCTGTATCCGAACCTGAAGCGTTCGGTGTCGATGTTGCAGATCGCAACGCCGTCGCGCGGCGCGATCGAGGCCTATGGCAATCTCGCCAGCGAGGTGGCGAAGCTCGTCACCGATGTCAACGGCGAGCATGGCGAGGTGGACTGGACGCCGATCCGCTATCTGAACAAGGGCTTCGGCCAGGGCGTGCTCGCGGGCCTCTACCGTACCGCGCAGGTCGGCGTGGTGACGCCGTTGCAGGACGGCATGAACCTCGTCGCCAAGGAATATGTCGCGGCACAGAATCCGGCCGATCCCGGCGTGCTGGTGCTGTCGAAATTCGCCGGTGCGGCAAACGAGCTCGACGCCGCGTTGCTGGTCAACCCGCACGACATCGACGGCATGGCGCGTACCCTGGCAACGGCGCTGGCGATGCCGCTGACCGAGCGGCGGATGCGCTGGGAAGCCATGATGGAGCGGCTGAACGGCGGCACCATCCAGCAATGGTTCGCGGACTTCATCGAGGCACTGCAAGACACGCACAATTCGGCAAATGCGGCGCTGCCGGAGCCACCAGCCCTGTGGCCGCGCCGCACGGCGGACCTTGCCGCGCGATATCACTGAGCAAGCATAGAGCTTGCGGGATGGGCGCGTTAAGTCGCCCGTCCAATGTGTTGTCCCGGCCTTCGCCGGGGACGACGGCAGGTTTGTGGCACCCCGGTGATCTGCGGCTGGGCGCTGTGCGCCCATGACGAAGGCATCCATCGGCTGCATTGCTTGATTTGTGCCGGTCTCTGACCAGCCGACGCCCAGAATCGCGCGCGACGGCCCGCAACAGCATGCAGCGCCGCCGGACTATCCGCTAATTTATCTAATATTTTCAATCTATTGGGGAAATTTCGTGCCCCAGCCTCGCGCTCCCTTGCAAAATCCGCCCCGGCCCTTCAAGAGAGGGCCTCCCGGAGAGATGGCCGAGTGGCTTAAGGCGCACGCTTGGAAAGCGTGTGTGCGGGAAACCGTACCGTGGGTTCGAATCCCACTCTCTCCGCCATTGCTACGCCACAGGTCTCCCCAATATCCGCTTATTCGAATCTACCGCAAGGCCACCGAAGCACCCTGCGATTCTGCGCTGTTCTTCGCGCGGGCTGTAGTTTCGCCGCGGGTTCGGAGGATAGATCTTCGCCGCGATACCTTCTTCGATATCCCGGTGCTGGCCTGTTTTAGACGTCAATGGCTTAATCTGAAAATCGCATTAGGCTGAATTGGCCAGCAGACAACCCGGAACAAAGCTGACCCATGTTAGTTAGCAGGCAGTTCTAGGGGCAACGGTGCCGTGTGCGAGAAATGCGACGAACTTGACGAGAAGATCGCTCACGTAAGGAGGCTATCTCAACCCGCCTTGGACCCGCTCACATTGGACAACTTCGCAGCTCTTGTAGAGTATGAGAGCGAGAAGAAAGCTCTCCACCCGGGAGATCGAGGGTAGTGCCGCCACTGTTGGCGGCCTCCTTCATTCCGCGGTTTCATTGTCATCGTCTTCGGACAAGACGTGTGATCATGCGAGATTGCGGCCCTGTTCGGCAGGATCACCCGGCTTGAGCCCAAGCCGGATGATCGCAATAGGCGCGGTTGGCAAGTTTGCGGCTTGTTATGCTGCTAGGTCATCTTCAGCTTCAACGTTGACCAAGGTCTCGGCGAGCTTGGTAAGTGCAGAATCAGTCGCCTGTTCCTCGTCCAGAGTCGCTTGCAGGAGATTGGCGGCTTCCGGCATTCCGAGCTCTTCGGCCCATGTCCGCAGCGTTCCGTAACGCGACATTTCGTAATGCTCGACGGCCTGGGCCGCCGCCAGCAGGCCGGCGTCGAGCGCGGGCATTCCCTTGAAGACCTTCATGATCTCGGCACCCTCTTCAGTGATGCCATTGATCGCCGCGCAGGTCTTTCCACGCGCCGGCTTGCCGATGATCTTGAATACTTTATCGAGCCGCTTGATCTGGCCTTCCGTCTCCCGCAGATGCTTGGTGAATGCCTTCTGCAGGTCTTTCGACTGTGCCGCTTTCGCCATCTTCGGAAGCGTTTTCACGATCTTGTTCTCGGCAAAATAGATGTCCTTGAGCGTTTCGTGGAAGAGGTCGCTCAGCAGCATTGGCTTTTTGGCCATGGGGTGTCCTTTGTTTGAGAGGTTGTCAGAAGCTGGTCCGGCGTCAGCGCAGGAGCATGATCAGGATGATCAGAGGGATCGGTATTCCGACTAGCCAGAGAAGAATCGGCATTGGTTGCTCCTGTCAGGTGCGCATTGCGGGTTTGAGCCGGGAGTGAGAAATCCATGTGCCGTCCCGCAAGCCACCGCCTTCGGTTGCCGCGAGGCTGGCGCAGAAAGCTCCCAAGAGCAGCGACGCCGTCAGCCAGAACGCGAGTTGAGCCGTCGCCTTTCGCGCCGCATCGGCATCGGCCTTGATTTGTGTAACGACATCGTTGACCCGTTTTTCGGCGTCGGCCTGGCTGAGCCCCGTTCGCGCTGCCACGACCTTCGCGACGTACTCCCGATCGTTCGGCTTCAATTCGGCCCCCGTCTGAAAACTCGACGTGAACAATCGCAGCATCTCGCCGCGCGCGTCGCTTGCTGGCGCTTGCGCCGATGGCGTATTCGGCCTCAGCAGGGTGTCGACGTAGCTGTCCATGGGGCCGGATCGGCTCGCGGACGAAGCTGCGCCTGCGGCGCCGATGCCGCCTCCGATCAAGCTGGTTGCGGGAGTGGCCAGGAGGATTGCGCCGATCACGGATGCGAGCGCCCAGGCGACAAAGCCGTGAGCCGTGTCCCGGAAGTAGACCTCGTCAGTGTGGACACCGATCCAGCGGGAGCGCAATCGGCCTGCAATGTAGCCACCGATCGACGATGACAACATGGCGATGACGATCAGATAGAGGCCAGTCCCGATCTTGAAGGTGGTCGTGGAGACGCCGGCGCCGGCCCACGGAAAGACTACAGACAGGCCTAGCCCTACGCCGAATGCCAACAGGACCAACGTAAAAGCGCAAGAGACCACGGCTCCGGCCGTGACGGCGCCCCACGACACGCCCGAGACGGACGGTTCGCCGGGGTCGGTTGCCGGTTGGACGACAACGGTATCAATCATGATGCTCATCCCAATTTTGCGATGAGATCAGCTCATCGTGCCGCAACAATAGGCAGCTCTGACAAAGGTTCCTCGGCGAGCGACCTGCTGACTTGGCCGTGCAAGGGACGCTTGGGCTCAGCGAAGTGCGGCTGGCTCAACCGCGCGGAGGGGCTGAACGATCGACGCTAGCAGGCGAAGGGCGCTGGCTATTCCAATCTGTCCTGAGGCGGCTCAGGCGCCGCCTCCGTGCGGACCTCGCGCTCCGCTTGCAGCCAGAAATCCATTTCCGAACCGTCGGTTCTGCCGCTTTGCTCCCAGAGCTCGTAGGCGCGTTGTCGAATCTTGTCTTCCAGGCTGCTCATGACCTGCTCCCTTTCTCGGGCATCTTGACGTTGGGCTCGCGTCCCCAGACGCGCAGCTTGGCGAGGCCGTCGACAAACGATTTGGCACCCTTGGCGCCTTCCAGGACGACACAGCCTTCATCGAGATCTTCGGTGGCGATGCCGGCCTTCGCGAGCAGCGGCAGCGCAGAGCCGACGTAGCCGATGAACTTGCAGTGAGCAAAGGCGTCGGCGACAAAATCCCTTGCCGAGGAATCCTGCAGCAGATCGTCGATGGCTGCCTTCGCCGGCAGCAGGGCAACGGCATCGTACAACACCGAGGGCCCGCCATCGATCATTTGATCGGCGTCGATCCAGCTGCCGTCGCTCGCCTTGGCGCCCGTGACCGTCGGCGCGATGATCTCGTATGTCGCTCCCGCCTTGTCGAGCGCGCCCTTGAGTGCGTGAAGCAGGCCGGCATCGGTTCCGTCGGAAACCAGTATACCCAGCTTCCGGCCCTCGAAGCGCTCGGGTCCGTTCTCGACAATGCTCAGCGCCGGCGAAGGATCGAGATCCTGACGCGTTGGCACGGCCGCATCCGCGGGCTTCGGCATCTTCGGCAGACCAAGCTTGCCGCCGACCGTTCTAGCCAATGTCTCATCGATGTTGAGGAGATGCGAGACCATGCGTTCCCGGATCGCGGGCGTCTTGACCTTACTGAGCTCGAACGTCAATGCGGCGGCGATGTGCGCCTGCTCTCCCATGGTTTGACTGATGAAGAACTGACGCGCCTGGCTGTAATGGTCCGCGAAGCTCTCGGCCCGCAGACGGCGTTTCGGGCCTTGCTCGACGTCGGCGAACGACGTGAAGCCGCGCTGTGGTGACTCTCTTGGTCCTTCACCGAAGGAATTCGGCTGGTAGTTGGCGCGCCCGACCGGATTGCGCATCGCCATGTGACCGTCCTGCTGGAAATTCGCGAACGGACATTTCGGCGCATTGATCGGGATGTGCGTGAAGTTCGGGCTTCCCAGCCGCTTGAGCTGGGTGTCGAGGTAGGAGAAGTTGCGTCCCTGCAGCAGCGGATCGTTGGAGAAATCGATCCCCGGCGGAACGTTCTGGGTCATGAAGGCGACCTGTTCGGTTTCCGCGAAGAAATTGTCGGGCATGCGATCGAGCACCAGCCGTCCCACGGGGACCGGCGGCAGGATCTCTTCCGGTATCAGCTTCGTCGGATCGAGCACGTCGAATTCGAAGGAATCGGCGAAGTCCTGATCGAACAATTGCAACTGGAGTTCCCATTCCGGGAAGTTGCCGGACTTGATCGCGGTCCAGAGATCCCGGCGATGGAAATCAGGATCGGCACCATTGATCTTGACGGCCTCGTTCCAGACCACCGACTGCATGCCCAATTTGGGCTTCCAGTGGAATTTGACGAATGTCGACTCGTTCTTCGCGTTCACAAGGCGGAAGGTATGGACGCCGAAGCCTTCCATGAAGCGGAACGACCGCGGAATGGCGCGATCGGACATCACCCACATGATCATGTGCATGCTTTCGGGCGTCAGGCTGATGAAGTCCCAGAAATTATCGTGAGCCGATTGCGCCTGCGGAAAGGCGCAGTCAGGCTCTTCCTTGACCGCGTGGATCAGGTCGGGAAACTTGATGGCGTCCTGAATGAAGAAGACCGGCATGTTGTTGCCGACGATGTCCCAGTTGCCTTCCTGAGTGTAGAGCTTCACGGCGAAGCCGCGGACGTCCCGGGCGATGTCGACCGAACCCTTGCTTCCGGCCACGGTTGAAAACCGGACAAAGGCAGGCGTCTTTTCTCCGGCGCGCTGGAACAGGTCGGCTCTGGTGTACTTTGAAAACGGCTTGTAATTCTCGAAGTATCCGTGCGCGGCATAGCCGCGCGCATGCACGACCCGCTCGGGGATTCTTTCGTGATCGAAGTGGAAGATCTTTTCCCGAAAGTGGAAGTCCTCAAGCAGCGTCGGGCCGCGCGGACCAATTTTCAGGGAGTTTTGATCGTCGGAAACCGGACCGCCCTGTGCTGTCGTGAGCAAGGCTATTTTGCCTGACGCGATCTGATGAAGTTCGCCTCCCTCACCAACATCAAGCTTTTGATCGTGGATGGTCGCCGTCTCGCCTGATTTGCGAGATGCTTTCGTTGTCTTCGCCATTGTTTGGTTTCCCGGAGACGGAGTTGAGGAATCCCTAATCCGGCGAAGTGGGGTGCGTTCCTATTTCGAGCGCACGCGCCAGCCATCATCTGGCTTCGACGTTGCGCGAGGCGATCCGTCTGTCGATCAGGGGCGGTGAAGTAGAACGGCGCACCAACAATGCGGCAGGCGCCCCGACCAACACAAGAGGGCCGCGGCCGCGTTCCAAACAAAACAACGCGGCCTCGGCTCCGATTATCCCGAGGCCGCCAAAGTTGTCCACGCTCGTCTTCCCCGCCCGCACCTGGTCGGGGTCATGCAAGGTCAGCCCCGGCGCAGCCCAGGCACGTGCATGTGCTTGATGACGAGCGGGACTGAAGCTGGTCACTCTACGATTTCGACAATACGGTGTGTGCGAGGATCGACCAGCACCGTCCGGCCATTGACCACGGTGTAGCGATAGTCATGCGTGCCATATTCCGGCGGCACGTCGTAGTAGGTTACGCCTTCGCCCGGAAGGTCGGCGCCTACCCTCACCTCGCCGTCGTAAGTGTAGGACGGATAGTGCCGCTCGGCCACATAGCTGCGAAAGCGGGGCCGTTGGTCGATGCCCAGCACGCCGTTCACGCCTCCAACGACGCCACCGATTGCACCGCCAACCACGGCACCGACCGGCCCAGCGGCGCGTTCTCCCTCCCGGGATCCGCGTTCGATCCCGCCGGGGACGCCCTGTGCCGCGGCGGCAGCGGGCAACAAAACGATTGTGGCAAACGCTGCCGCGAGCAGGGAATATCTTTTCATGCGTAACCTCATTGTTGGAGAGCTCACGACAAGTCGGAGCACAACCAATGGTTCCCGCGATGCATTCAGCGCGCGGAGATCGAATGCGGCAGGCTCACTTCACGCGGCGTCCCTTGAAAAAGCCTGCATTGGTCGTGTTCTGCTTGATGTTGGCAGTCTCACCCTGTTCAGATGAGTTTTGGATGTCGCGATGACCTTTTGACGTGTCGCGTTCGGCTTCAGCGTTCTGCTTCGGGCCTTTCGTGCTCTGATTGCCTTTCGGGATGGGTGGCATTTTGCTCATGTCAAACACCTCGTTCGAGTTGAATGCGCCGGCATAGGCGTTTCTCAGGGGCAGCGAGAGAAAACATTCTCCTGACAATTCCTCGGGCGGAGGAACCCTGGCGTCATCGGGGACTTGGTGGCGGCTGGGAGCTGACGCAAAGGATACGATCATGGCACGAGACGAGCACAACAAGGCCGCGGAACACCACGAGAATGCAGCCAAGGCCCACCGATCAGCTGCGGAACATCATGGCAAGGGCGACCATGCCAAGGGCAAGGAGCACGCCTCCGCTGCGAAGCAGCATTCGCAGACCGCCCATCAGCACAGCGACGAGGCGCACTCCAAGAGCCAGCAGCAGAAGTAATCTGTAGGGATAGGCCCGGCAGAAGCCGGGCCTATCTTTGCAAGTCCTTGAACGATGTTACGAGAGCGTATCTCAGGTAAGCTGCATGGGCAGCTTGAGGCTCATGCCCAGCATATCCGGCATCCCAGGCCGGTCCGTGCGCTTCGGCAAATCACCGCCCTTCGCGTAATGCTCGAATCGCAACACTGCATTCCTGGTGGGCCCCGACCTGCATGTCGTCCACCTCAGTCGAGAAGCCGTCAGACTTGCGTCGTCGAGCTTGTCGATCTTGGCTCGCAAGGAGCGGCTGGATGTCGCATCGCTATACATCCTCGATCAGCCAACTGCCCCCGCTGTCGTTGATGCCGGCCCATCTCGCTGTATTCCCTGAAGTGTCGATGACGAGCAGTTGGTCATCAAAGCCCAGAAGCCGATGCAGGCGGTCTCTTATGTCATCTGCGCCATCTACGCACTGGACGATCTAGACCGTTTCAAGACGATGCCACCAGGCGCCCAGCAATTTTATTGTCTCGCCGAGTTCGCCATAAGCAGTTCCTCGCGCCGGATGGATGTCATCGACGATGAGATATGTTGCGGCTCTGTCGGTTGCTTCAAGCCCTCTCCCTGAGGGCCTGATGTTCCGGTCCATTGCCGCTGCCGTCCGAGAGAAGCCATTCAATCTCGGTGTGCGCGGCATCGCCGCCAGAGCCAGCATTTGTGCGATGTAGCACAACCACTGGCAGAACCACAACGTTCTAAGCCGCGGGCAACTTCGATGCTCTTAAAGCTCTGATGCTCGTGCGTTCTTGGACAAGCGATGACTCCTCCTAAGCCGGCCCGGCGGAATGCGAGCGACCCGTGAGGCGCTGGCGCAAAGCAAGAGAAATAACGCGCGCTGCGCCTTGTACCTTGCAGCATTGTGACTGCATTCCGAGCCGCGGATCAGAGAATGCCCGTCGGTCGTAGACACAGACCACTTCCACCTGCTGCGCCCACGCCGCTTCAGCACGATGTCGAACGCCGCGAAGCGGTCATCACTCGGCTGATAGTTCATGCCGCGAACCTGGCCGGGAAGCCATCGCGGAGCTTGTCCAGCAGCCGCTGCTCGCGCTCGATCCGGCTTCTGTAGAGTTCAGCTTCCTTCTCGGTCTTTGCTCGCGCCAGCAGTAGGCGATAATGGCCGATAATCTTTTCGCTGCCCTGGATCAACAATTCTCGAACGTCGGTCATGAAACCACCCTCATGCTCGACAAGGAAGAGAATGTCAATCGGCTTACAAATTTGACCCCGTATCGGCGTCCAATTTTGACCCCTTCGCGCGGCGTGATTTGAGGGTAGCGCTCGACTCGTCGGAGCTGGCCGGGATTGCGGAGACGAGACGAGCGCGGGCGGCGTGATCGTCGTCGCGGCTTTTGAAGCGCCAGCTGTCGTTGCCGGTCTCGACGATGTCGCAGTGGTGGGTCAACCGATCGAGCAGCGCGGTGGTCATCTTGGCGTCGCCGAACACGCTGGGCCATTCGCCGAAGGCGAGATTGGTAGTGACGATGACGGAAGCGCGCTCATAGAGCCGACTGACGAGATGGAACAGAAGCTGGCCGCCGGATTGGGCGAAGGGCAGATATCCGAGTTCGTCCAGCACGATGAAGTCCATCCGGGTCAGATGTTCGGCAAGCCGGCCCTGACGTCCGTTACGGGTCTCGATCTCGAGGCGGTTGACGAGGTCGACCACGTTGTAGAAGCGACCGCGGGCGCCGGATCGGATGCAGCTTCTGGCGATTGCGATGGCCAGGTGGGTTTTGCCCGTGCCGGTGCCGCCGACGAGCACGACGTTGCGCTGCTGGGCGATGAAGCCGCCGACGGCGAGATCGTTGACGAGCGTCTGATTGATCGGCGTGCCTTCGAACTGGAAGTCGTCGAGATCCTTGGCCAACGGCAGCTTGGCGATGGTGAGCTGGTACTTGATCGACCGCGCCTGCTTCTCGTTGATCTCGGCGCTGAGCAGGTCGCCGACGATGCGCTGAGGTTCGTGCTGGCGCTTGACGGCCGTCGCCATGATCTCGTCGAAGGCAGCCCTCATGCCGTAGAGTTTGAGCTCGCCCATGAGGTCGAAGATTTGGGTTCGTTCCATCAGATGGTCCTCCGGAGGTTGTCGTAGCGGGCGCAATCGGCGATCGGCGCATGGCGGAGCGTCAGTGCCGCCGGCGTCATGATGTTGGCCGGTGCAGCGGGTTCGCGTTGGCGAGCCAGGATGTTGAGAACGACGTCAGCGGAATGGACGCCGTGACCAAGCGCCTCGGCGCAGGCGGCTTCGACCGCCGACAAACCGTCAGTCAGCACCGCATTGAGGATGTCGACCATCTGTCGATTGCCGTCGTCGGTGCTGGCGAGCCTGCGCCGGATCCGTTCGATCGCGGCCGGCAGCACCCAGTCCTTGAAGGGTGCGCCGTTACGCAAGGCCCCGGGTTTGCGCGCGAGCACCGGCACGTAGTGCCAGGGATCGTAGGTCGTCTCGCCGCGTCCGAACGACCGCGGATGCTCCGCAACGATCCGTCCATCCTGACGGATGACGATACGGTCGGCATAGGCTTGAACCTCGACCGGACGTCCGACGGCGCTGGCCGCGACCGAGTATTTGTTATTGTCGAAGCGCACCAGGCAGGTTTTGGAGACCGATGCCGGCACCGCATGGAATCCGTCGAACCGACCGGCATAGGGAACGAGCTTCGGCCGTTCGGCTTCGAACACATCCCAGATCGTCTGATCGGACAGCTCCGGATGCCGATGCGCCTTGGCGTAGGCGATGCATTTGTCGAGCAGCCAGGCGTTGAGTTCGTCCAGCTTTTTGAACCGCAGCCGCGGCGTGAAGAAGCGTTCCCGGACCAACCCGACCTGGTTCTCCACCTGGCCCTTCTCCCAGCCCGACGCCGGCGTGCAGGCGACCGGGTCGACGAGATAGTGGCTGCACATCTGCAGGAAGCGGCGATTGTAGCGGCGATCCTTGCCGACGAAGATCGTCTCCACCGCCGTCTTCATGTTGTCGTAGATGCCGCGACTGCAGGTGCCCTTGAACAGTGCGAACGCCCGGTCGTGGGCGTCGAACACCATCTCCTGCGTCTCGCGCGGATAGGCGCGCACGAACAGCATGCGGCTATGACACAGCCGGACGTGGGCGACCTTCACGAGTACCGTCACGCCGTTGAGGAGAACGATCTCGTGGCTCCAGTCGAACTGATAGGCTTCTCCTGGCGCAAAACTCAGCGGGACATAGGCCGCCGCCGTCGATTGCCCGCGCTCCTTGCTCCAGCGCCTGGCGTAACGCCGCACGGCATCGTAGCCGCCGTCATAGCCGCGTCCGCGCAACTCTTCGAAGATCCGGATCAGCGTCAGTTGTTCGCGCGCGGATTTGGCTGCGTTCGCCGCCAGCAGTTCATCGAGTTCCGCCGCCCATCGTCCAAGCTTGGGCCGCGGCTGCACCTGACGCTCATACTCGAACGAAGTCTCTCCGGATCTCAGCACCTTCCGGACCGTGTTCCGCGACACCTTCAGGTCACGGGCGATCTCCTTGATCGTCTTGCCCTTGATGAAGTGCTCGCGCCGTATCCGCGCAATCGTCTCCACGATCAGCATCCCCGACCACCTGCTTCATGACAAAGCAGGCAGCGCAACAGCCAATCTATAGGGGGTCAATTTTGGACGCCGATCCCCCGGCTCAGGGGGTCACTATTGCAGGCCGAATAACACTCCGGACGGATTGGCCGCTGACGGAGCGCCGACTGGCCGACGAGACCCACTTCGGAGTCGGATCACTGAGGCCACGATCTGCGCGGTTCGTTGAGATCTGAACGATGCCGAGCAGCATGCGAGCCTGCGTGATCCGGGCTCTCAGAGACAAGGCTTTGACCTGGCCTTCTTCAGCTCCTGAAAATCGCCCACGGCGGTCGTCCGTCACGAAGGAGCCAACGCCAATACCTTCGACGTAGGCATTGCCGACGAGTGCCTCGACATTCTCTGGTTCCAGCGCCAGGGCCTTCTCAAAGACGTTCTTGGCTGATGCCAAGTGCTCGGGGGCGGGGCCCCTGTTGACGGGCGGCCTCCCGAAAATACAGGTCCATCACATCGCGATGAACCGCGCTCTTGGCACGCAGTGCCTCGGCCGCAACGAGAAGCATGCCTTGGCCATGGCGCGCAATCTCCAACCCCGATCTCCCGTTTGCCGAACCGAGGTCACCGCCGGCAAGCGCCATTCTTCAAAACTTGAATTGCGGCGAAGTTTTCGTGGTGGGATTGCGGCACACTGAGAGTATAGTCAGTGCATGCAAGACGCCCAGGTGGTCTTCGAAGCTGAACGGGTCTCTGCCGGCAATTGGCGGCTTTTGTGTCATTGCCCTGGCGGAAAGATCGAATACATAACTGGGTTCTTGGACGAGCAATCGACCAAAAACTGGCTGGCGACCGAACACCTTGACTATTGGCTCAAGGGAAGAGGCTATACGGCATGAGCAGCCACTCCAAGCGTCCACGCGACGTCGATTGAAAATTCTGGCAGCGCCAGTCGTGCTTACTCTGCATCTTGTCTACGCTAACGCACGGAAGCGCCCCGGCACTGGCTCCGTGGCCCCAGGGGTGCCGGGGTCGTCTGCTCTGCTGGCGATCGATGAGAAGGGCTGCCGTTTCCTGATGACTATGAGCCGCCGAAAGAGGCCGCCAGAAAGTGCAACATGCAGCCTAAAATCAAAGAGCATATCTGCCCGAATTGCAATGGAACGGGCTTCCCGGCCGTCGTGCAGTCGGTAAAGCCGGGTTACAAAATCTTTCCGGCCAAATGCGAGGCCTGCGATGGCAAGGGAAGGGTCACGGAAGACAATTAAGGCCGCCTAGACACGGCCGTCCGGTTGAAAATCTTACGGGCGGCGCAGCCGTTCAGGCCGAGAGGGTGCCAGCAAAGTCCCGGATCGTCAGCTCTGGGTTTGCCCCTGTTGTGCGGGGTTGCAAACTCGGTCGGTGTGAGCCGTTGAGGCTCGGGTGTGGTCGATCGGTGCTGCGGGCGATCCGCCATTCCTCGATGATCTGACGAGCCTCGTTGAAATTGATGAACAGGCTCTCGTTGAGACGCCGCGACACGCAGGCGGCTGTTGAAGCTTTCGACGAAGCCGTTCCGCATCGGCTTGCCGGGCGCGATGTAGCGCCATTCCGATCTCGAGTTCCTGCTACGAAGCGACGTTGCTGCCCAGCAACCATATGGCATCAACCCTGTTGTCCAACCATCACCGGTCAAGCTTCATGCGTAGGCATCGGTGCTGAGGGATATGTAGCGCTCCTGCCTGCCCCGGGAGGGCCTGATGACGCGATACTATTTCGATCTCCTGGATGAGGATGGCCTGTTCATTGACGAAGAGGGCCTGGAATTCTCGGACCTTCGAGCCGTGCAAGCTGAAGCGGCGAAGTCACTGGCCGACATGGCTCGGGAGGCGGTGCATGGCTCACCAGGTCTTTCAAGGCGGCACATGATGGTTGATGTGCGAGACAAAGTCGGCCCGGTGATGCAGATCCGGTTCAACTTCGAGGTCGAAAGAATGAAACAATAGGCCTCACTTTATCTCGACGGATTTTCCTATTGCTCGGCGAGCGGCCGGGCTTCCATGGGTTGTCAGGGAGGGAATCCATACCGGCGGGTGGAACACGACTGCAACCTGACACTCTTCGATCGTCGGAAGAGAGCAACGCACCTCGCGGGCGCCACAATACCGGTCGAGCTCCTGGCTCCAGCTTGTTCGCTACGCCTACTTCTTCTTCGAGGGCCCGAAATCCGGTTGCCAAGCGGCCTCTTTCCGGCTCGGTGCCGCCGCTATGACCTTGGCTTTTTCCTTTTTCGGCTTCTTGGTTTCGCGATTCCCGCGTTGCTGTCCCTTCGCCATGACGTCTATCTCCTGTTGGGGGTCGAGCTCGTGAAGTTCATCCGACTGCAGAACGCGCCCGCGCGGTGTGCATACGCGAACATCCATATAACCCTCGCGCAGCAGCTTGCGCGCAATACGCAGCGCGAGCGTCGCGCTGCCGCGGCCGAGACTGGCACTGCCATGCGCGTTGGTCCCCGTGATGAGGTAGCGCACGCGCATTGTCCTAGCCATTAAGGATGGCTGCGGCACACACCAGAAGCAAAAGAAACAGCGGAACGATCACCGGCGGGACGATCCATTCCGAGGCGCGAAAGGAAGACATAGGGCGCTCCTGCAACTCTATCGGCGGGAGCGTGCGTAACCCTCAGTCACCGGTCGATGCCGTTGAGACGTGCGGTGATACGAGACCGTACGCCTCCGCCACGACAATAGCGAGCGCCAATACGCCGCGCGTGCGCGAGAGGTGTGCTGCGGCGTCAGGGCGCATGAATGGCGAATGCGCTGGCTATTGTCCTGCGATCGGCGCATGCTGATCGTTGCCGGTTGGTTGGGGCCCACCTGCAGGAAGGCAGGCGTGCATGACCATCCGCTCACGGCGAGAGACCGTCATGTTCAGGCATCCGTTTCGAATTCGCGGCATCGAGCGGGTGTTGCCCGCCGGCGCTTACGAGGTCATCACAGACGAGGAGGCGATCGAAGGGCTCACCTTCTCGGCCTACCGCCGCGTTGCCACGATGATCGTCGTGCCTGCGGAAGGCGCCCACAACTCCATGGAGGTCCTTTCGATCGGTTCAGTCGACCTTGCCAATGCACAGGCTGCGGACGCGAGTGCAGGCGATGACTGACCACCCGGTCGATCTGGACAAGCATCGCGGGATGGCCGCACAGAAGGCGACGGATTTGCGCCGCGCGCTGGCCGAAGTCGAGACCCATGCAAGGGAGCTACGCGAACGTGAATCCGAGCTCGAACACCGCATGATGTCGGCGCCTGCTGTCTCGTGGCCGGAGGCCGCAGTGAAGGCGCGGCATCTGCTTAACCTCTATGCCGCGAGCTTGCCTGCAGAAGATACCAGGCACCACGCGCTGGTCGCGATGCTGCTCGACGATTTCGCCAGGCTCACGGAGGCAGACCGCGAGAGCAGCTAGCAAAGTGGCGCTGCCACGGAGTCATTTCGTAAAGGAGCAAGCCATGACGCTGACGAGCGGCCGCTATATCGGTCACGAATACGACAGGATGATCGTCCTGTTTTCGATGCAAGACGGCGCCAAGGAAGTACCCTGCGCAATCTCGACCTCCGCGATGGACGCTCTCGAGGGCGGCCAGCAGATCCGTTCCGAACAGCGCGAAGCCCAGTTCATTCGCCTGCGCGATCGCATCGAGGCATGTGCGGCCGGCAAATATCGAGCGACGGAGCTCGAAGGAAATCCGAGAGGAATCGTGCTGCGAGGCATCGATTTCAGAACATAGAAGCCTGCTGTTGCCGCCTGCTCAAACAAGTCGCTCGCAAAATCTGCCAAGGCGAAGATTGACCACGTTGTTTCGTCGGGCAGACGCATAACGCTCGTGAAGCAGCGTCGAGGGCCAGGATGACACCGAATCACCGATCCCTTAGCTATCGGTAGACCCCTTCTTTGTCGAACGATCGACGCGGACGGTTCGGAATTCTGCAGGCCCTTCAACCAAGCGACGCTTGCGTATCGCTTGATCATCGGCACTGGCACGATTGTCGGCCTTATGATCGATTGCCGCGCCCGCCAGATGAACAGCACGCTTGCGCTGGCTATGAATGCGACGAGCCGTCTTATCATCTTTTGATTTCGCCATCGAAACCTCCAGGGATTGAAGAACCGGCCTAGGAACTTCGTTGATTCTTGATCGACGCTTCCCGTCGCGTCACAAGCAGTACCGCTGACTTGAAATGGATCAATGACGACAATGTTCCCTTGATATTCGGCTCGGCACTCCTCCAATCGCGAGAGTTCTAGGAGCGCTCCTTGCTGGCAATTTGCGGCAGAGGTGGCCTACGTTCCGGAAGTTTCTTCTTCGGAGGCGCAGGCAGCAAGCCTTCCTTGATGGCTTGCTTGCGAGCGAGCTTGCGGGCTCGGCGAATGGCCTCGGCTCTTTCGCGTGTCTTCCTCTCCGAAGGTTTCTCGTAGGAGCGCCGCTGCTTCATTTCCCGGAAGACGCCCTCGCGCTGCATCTTCTTCTTCAGAACGCGAAGTGCCTGGTCGACATTGTTGTCGCGAACAAGTACCTGCAAATGAAACTCCCCGTTGGGCTGCGAATGCGACGGGTCCTGCATGCAGCCGTGCGCGCAGGAAACTCGTCGCGATTGTGAGAATGGAAAAAACGGCGGCATGTCTTCGCCGGCATCGAACGCGCCGGGCTTACGTCACGGCATCCAGTTCGATGTGAGTGACGGGACCACTCCCGGACAGCCATGTCAATCGATAAAGCGCTCCTCTTACGATGACGAGCCCTTTCGAACCTGCTCGAACGATGCTCCAGAAACGCTCTTGCAAAACAAACTTGCTCGCCATCCTTGTAAAAAGTGAGAAGGCTGTGTATGTATGAGTTATTCGATTAGCCGCTGTGCCTTGTTGAACGCGCCCGCGGGCTCCTTTTCCAAAGACATCGACGAAGTTGATAAATGCTGCGTGACCGTCACGCGGAACGCGCTTGTGCGCTTTGGAGAATGAAAATGACGACAGGTACTGTTAAGTGGTTCAACGGCCAAAAGGGCTTTGGGTTTATTCAGCCGAACGACGGCAGCAACGATGTGTTCGTTCACATCAGCGCGGTCGAACGCGCTGGTCTTTCCGGTCTGGCCGAAGGCCAGAAGGTGAGCTACGAGGCCAAGAGCGACAAGATGCGAGGCAAAGTCAGCGCTGAGAATCTCTCGCTGGCGTGATCTTGCGGAGCCGTTTCACGGATGTACTGAAACGGCCGCTCTGCCCGCTCGACCTACGGATTGAGCGGGTTTTGTCCGTGCCAAGGTGTGATGGGAAATGAGCGCCAAAAAATCAGTGGAGCCGTCGCCCGAAAGCATCGCGCGCTTCAATCGCAAAAGACTCGCGGCTGAAGAAGGCGCGCGGGCATTGTTGGATGTCGAGAGACGGGGCACCGACATTCGGAAGAACATGGCGCGACTTCGAGATCTCCGCGAGACCAAGGAAGCTGCTGACGCCGTTCTCTCGGCATCCTTGCCCACGCGCGCGCCGACGAAACGCAGAAGCAAGCCGGCTCGATAGCCGATTACCGCAGCGGCCGATGCGTCTGCGAACGTAGTTTAATGGCAATGGGGCGGATTGTGCGTAGAGCCAAGTCAGACGGCAGCGGAACGATCACGTTTTCCCTTGCGCTCGGCGCAGCGCGCCAGATCTGCAGGCTAACCAC
Source organism: Bradyrhizobium sp. SK17 (assembly GCF_002831585.1). Taxonomy (GTDB): domain Bacteria; phylum Pseudomonadota; class Alphaproteobacteria; order Rhizobiales; family Xanthobacteraceae; genus Bradyrhizobium. The sequence goes on from NZ_CP025113.1 coordinate 1,706,187, forward strand.
GACATTTCAGACCGACAAGCAAGCGTTCAGCTATCTTCACAAATATCGGACCGAGTTCGAGCAAATGGCGCGGATGCGCCTCGCTTCAGGCGAGCTCGAAGACGGGATCGTCGTGCTCTCAATGCTCTAGTCTAGGCTAGGACGAGACCGACAGCGCCTACTGGCACTATGTTATTCCGCCCCGTCTTTCGATTTGCCTTCACGCGCCAAGCGTTCTGCTTTCAAGCGAGCGAGATTTTCGTGAAAGGATCGTTGCGACTTCGCGTAATCGCTCATTGGTGTTTCGCCTCCAATCGTCTTGAAGGCATTGTTGGCTTGCTGCAGAAGCCGAGCATTCGCTTCACTCTTGATCATTTTTGCCTCTCAGGGTTTGTTTGCGTTCTGGCCATGCAGGCGTGCTGCCACGGCTTGTCCAATTGCGGGCTGTGGCTGGCCAGGACAATTTGACCGGGGATCACGGCATCCCGAAGCGCGTCTGGCACGCATGGCTCGACCATAACACGAGCGAACTTCCGGGCAGCAAGTCATTGTTGGAGGTTCGTGTCTCATCCTACAAATTTCTTCATCGCTGCGACCACAACCTTCTCGTTGTACGGCTTGGAAAAGAACATGCCTCGTACAGGGAGATCGACTTCAGACGCGTCGACGTGGCCGGACGTCAAGATGATGTCGATCGGCGGCCATCGGTTGCGGATGAGAGCCGCAAGCTTCATCCCGTCGATGCCGCGCGGCATGTCGATGTCGGAAAAGACGACGCGAATATCGAGCCGCGCCTCCAGAATGCGGACGGCTTCGGTCGCATCGGCGGCTTCGACCGGCTCAAAGCCGGCTTCCTCGACCATATCGACAGCCGCCATTCTCAGCAGCGGTTCGTCTTCGACGACCAACACGAGAGGCCTGCATCTTCCGTTGTAGGCTGTCATTGGTTCTCTCCCGTCAAGGTTGTTGCACCTGAGAGAGAGGGGCTGAGAAGTCAGCTTCGAACCCAGTAGACAGGTAACGAAGCGCAACGCCTCCCGTTCCGATGAGACCCATTTCGATCAATCTTGATCCGAAGCCTTTTACGGACGGGTTCGCCACGGTGGTCGGTGATGCCTTCGGGGCGCGGCTGGCGATCGAGCACGCAGACGGTGCCGAGCGGGAGGCCTTCCTCGGTTTTCAGCAGGGCGCCAGCATAAAAGCGAAGCCCGCCTGCTGCGGTGACCAAAGGATTGCGGACGAATCGATCGTCCAAAAGAGTGTCGGGAACGACCATGGTGTCGCCCTGCAGGATGGCGTGGACGCAGATCGAGACGTCGAGCGGAAGTTCACGAGTCCCGATTCCGACTTCTGCCTTGAACCACTGCCGGCCATTTGCAATCAGGTTCACGACCGCGATCGGCGCGCCAAAAGTGTCCGCGGCCAGCCGCACGATATCGTCGAAATCAGGCTCCCTTGGCGTATCGAGGATTCCGTAACGCTCGAGGGCGGAGAGCCGGTCCCGTTCGTCCCACTCCCGCCCTGCGTCTACCCGCTGGGCGGCGTTAATGTCGTTCATATTTTGGCATCTTGTCAGACCCACCAGATCAGCGCCTTCAACAATAAGTACCGCTCCACCGACCGATGGTCAATCCAGTCTGTTACTGCGCCACGTGATTTGGTGAGCAGCCAAGGTGGTCCCGCAAGATGAATGCGGGTCAGTTCGCGGCTTCCTTGACAAGCGCTGCGATCGAGTTTCCGGATTTCCGGATCGCCGTCATCAACTGCGCCTCCGAAAGCTTGAGGCGCTTGCGTAGCACCTTTACCTGAACCTTGTCCTTCAGATCGATGGCATTGCGGAACGAGGCAGCCTTGCGCCGGAACATCGCGTTGTCTTTCGATGGAGGGTCAAGCTGTACCCTGCAGTGGGTACCGACGTGCCGGAAGGCGATGGAGCGGCTGCCAGAGCTTTACTAAAACCGTCGTTTACAGATGAGCAACGCTTGGCGCCTGCCGATGTTCCCGCCTTCCCAGGCGTTCTTGCAGTCGCCATCAGCGCGGACGTCTGGCGTCCAGGTGACCGCCCCGCGCCCGGTCCGATCCGCTTCCTCGTGGCATTCCGGAGCGCCTTTGTCTTCCGCGAAACGAGCCACTCCCACGTGATGGCTCGGTCGGAGCGCCCGCGGCGGGAGCAATCGCATTCGGATGCCGGCCCTCACGTGGTCAGTGTCGTCGCCGACGACCTCCAAATGAGGTTGTTTTCCTTCAAACGTCGCCGCAACTGATATAGCTTGCGGTTGTAACGGGGTATCACGGTGTCCACGGCAAGAGAATTCGTAGAGTTTTGGCTGAAGAACAGCGTGCATGCTGACGAGCAATTCAGTGTGCGGCGCGGTCGGCCCGAGATTGAGGAACTGGTCCGACGCTTGTTGACAGCCGCCAAGGATCAAGGCTTCACACAAGAGCAGATCGAGGCGCAGCTGGGCGGCGACATCTACGATTACATCCGCAGCAGTATCGATTCACAGAACGCGCAAGAGACCTCACGATTGAAGCGGGATTCTTGACGCGGCAGACTCCGCCCTGCGGAGACGCCGGGAATTGCCGGCCATCGTCGTTCTCAGGGCAACATTCGCCCAACGGGCCTGAACCTATCTTCCCCCCGGGGAGACAGACCTATAACCGGGATTTTGTTCGTTCCCTCTCGGGGCTGGAGAAGCGCCGTCCGCATCTTTTCAAGTGGGCGGCGTAACTTTTCAGAGCCGGCGCATTGAGTTTCCTCGTCGAAGAAATCGGATGCCTCGTCTGGCACCCTTGTCCGCTCACGGCGTGAACAGGTGCCATGGCCGATCCAGATGAAAGGCAGCTGCGGGCCTTCAGCGCTGTGAAAGAATCCACCGGCTGAAGTAGATCGAATGACTTTAGTGGGCCGTAGCTGGAATTGTCTCGATCACGCACATGTCCTCGCGGCGTATCGTCACAGACCGCCCCGTCTCCCTGGCAATCTTCCAAGCCACCTTCTTTGCGGCATCCTCATCAGTATACTCAAGTATAATGATGCTGCCTTTTCCGTCGAAAGCTACAGGATTCGACACGTTGATGATGATCAGCGGAGCTTTCTGCATCATTGCGATCGCGGAAGGCTGGGGGACATCAGCCACTGTGTGAGGTGAGCGGCCGTTTCATCATTCCGAGCTTTCCTCAGCAGTGCTTCTCGCACTCGCCCCGGAGGCAACTGCCTCGCCTGCGTCCTGAGTGCTTTGGCTTCTTGGCTAAGACGTTCTTCGAGTGAATGAATCTGCTTAAATCGCCGCCGCCGTTGCTTCATCGCTCCTCTCCAACGACTTTGCCAACCAAAAACGGAATGCATAACATTCCTGAAGTAGCATGGTTCCTATCGATCTGGCTTGGAGCTCAAGTTGATCTGACGATCTCCGGCAATGTTCGGCCAGCTTGGCGAACCGAACAATGGCGCGTCGTTCCGTGGGTCACAATGAGGCGCGGGCTCGCTAAGCCTTGTTTTCGGAGATTCCTTCCCCACCTGCCATAAGGGTCGTCGCAAAGGAGCGCATTTCGAATGAAGATCAATGTCGGATTCGAAATGCTCTACGATTTTCCGCAGCCGACCCCGATGATCATGGTGTTGGGCACTCACTTTTCTCGCGCGTCAGATGTCATCGTCCCGGATTCCCTGACAACCGAGCCTTCGGTGCCGATTACGCCGTACCGTGACCTGTTCGGAAATTGGTGCAGCCGGATCGTTGCGCCTGCCGGGCGAATACGTCTAGCAGCCGACGGTTGCGTGCGCGACAGCGGGCTGCCCGACCCGGTGTCTCCATCGGCTGGACAACACGCAGTAGAGGACCTGCCTGCTGATACCTTGGTCTATTTGCTCGGAAGCCGCTATTGCGAGACAGACCGGCTCACCGACATTGCCTGGAACTTGTTTCAAGACACGCCGCCAGGTTGGGCGAGAGTGCACGCAATCTGTGAATTCGTGCATCGTCATATCAGCTTTGGATACGAACATGCGAAATCCACCAAGACGGCATTCGAGGCATATCGAGAGGGTAAAGGCGTGTGCCGCGACTACGCGCATTTGGCCATCGCGTTCTGCCGCTGCATGAATATCCCGGCGCGTTACTGCACCGGCTATCTGGGCGACATGGGCACTCCAAAACCCTGGGCCGCAGGCGATTTCGCCGGCTGGTTTGAAGCTTATCTCGGGGGCAGGTGGCACACCTTTGATCCCCGCAATTTCGTGCCGCGGATCGGCCGCGTCTTGATTGCGCAGGGGCGTGACGCCGCCGATGTTCCGATCACCCAAACATTCGGGCCGAACTCCCTGATCAGCTTCAGAGTGTGGACGGACGAGGTCGCCGGGTAACCGACAGCCCGACCTTGAGCAGATAGTCGATATCGCCCCGGCCACATCGCTGCGCAGGCGCCCGGGATCGCAATGGAGCTCAGGTTTGCGCGAGCGCGGAGAGGTAAGTTCGGGCAGCGACTTAGCACGACTGCGTTCTTCCTGATAGCGTGAACGCCCAATTCGAGGCGCGTATGTCCTCGCTCAAGCTCGATACCCGGATGCAGTCACCTCCGCTCGGACCCTTCCTTGGGCTGGGCCAGGCGGCCCCCGACGCGCTCACTTGGCCGTCTACGCCTGCGACATCGACTTGCCTCATCATCCGGGTCAACCGATGCGCCGTCGAACTCCTGGGCCGCTCCCAGGGCTGCTCGATCCGCGTCGGTACCCACTCGCATTGGATGCACGTAGCGAAGAAATGCTGACGCAAAGTCGCTCAAAAAGGGATGCTGATGCCGGGAGTCGTAGAACGAAATAATGTGCACATCCGCGGCAGCGGCGAAAAAAGCGATGATGTTTGCCCATGGCTTCGGCCGCGACCAGAATATGTGGCGGTTCGTGGCACCTGCTCTTGAGAGCAACTTCCGCACGATCCTGTTTGACCAGGTCGGAGCAGGCGGCTCGGACCTCAGCGCCTACGACAGAAACAAGTATTCGAGCCTGTCGGGCTATACGTCCTGACCGTGGCCGGACGCATCTACTACGAAACTCATATCGCTCCGCTGTTGCGAATCCAGGGCACTTTCGAGGAGTTCGCCATCGACGTTCTCAGGGCGGACGGACAGCCGCTGCAGATGATCGCCAACGCGGCCGAGCGACGCGATGCCGAAGGCAAGCCGCTCGCCATCCGCCTGGCGCTCATCAGAGCGACCGACCGACGCCGTTACGAAAAGGAGCTACTCGGAGCCCGAGAGCTCGCAAAGGTAGCGGAAAGCGTTGCGGAAGAGAACTCCGGCGCGAGCATGAAAGTTCTGAGCTGCGCGAACAATTCATCGCGGTGCTCGGTCACGATCTCCGCAACCCCCTCGCCTCGATCAGCGCAGGCGCGCGCATTCTCGACCGTTCGGTACAAACCGACAAAGAGCATCAGGTGATCGCAATGATGCAGACGACGGTCATGCGAATGGCCGGGTTGATTGACAACGTACTCGATCTCGCCCGCGGCCGGTTGGGCGGGGGCATTGGGCTGGATCGCGATGCGGCAAAGCCCTTGGAGCCGGTTCTCATGGGCACCGTCGACGAACTAAGGCTCGCTTCACCGGGCCGCGTCATCGAGGCCGAATTCAAAATCGGCCGAACGGTGAACTGCGATCGCTCCCGGATCGGACAGCTGCTCTCAAATCTCCTCGGGAACGCTCTGACTCATGGAGCTTCCAACAGATAAGACGAGTTCGAACTCGGGTTGCGAATTCGGGCGAGCCAATCCCGGAAAAGGCCATGGGCAAGCTGTTCGAGCCCTTTTTTCGCGGGAATGCTCACGCCAGCAGGCGAGGACTCGGACTGGGCCTTTACATCGCCTCCCAGATCGCAACGGCTCATGGAGGTGAATTGACCGTTAGCTCGACCGAAGAAGAGACAAGGTTTACGTTCAGGATGCCTCTCCGTCCCGCGACGAGCTGATTCAGCCATTCACGCGTTGGGCAAGACCACGACCTGCTGGCTGGGCCGTCCCCACAAGCGGGATGTTTCGGTCAATGCCCGCCGGCGATTTGGCAAGCATGCTGACGGTCCCGGATCACGGAATTGACACCTGGCATCTCGAACACTGGAAATTGCCGGTCGCTGGGTCAATGCAGATAAAGCCCTTTGGCACATGATCGGCGCGGGTAGCGGTGTCGCCTCTCCTGAAGTCATAGCCATTCGCCTGTGAGAGCCGAGCTACGTCGATCCTTCTGCATCTCGGGCACTGAAGGTCTATCGTCCATTCATCGCGCCCGGTCACTATGGCGTAGCCGGTTTGCCGGGCCAGTACCTCGATTTGGTCGAAATCCAGTCTTTGGCGTCTTTGTCGGTTGCGAAATCCCCGACATGAGAGTCCGGCCCATACCCGGTCGTTACCGAAACGAACCAGCGGCCGCTCGTCATGACCTTGGCTTCAAATCGAGGAAATATGTCCATCGGCACAATATGCGCTCCAGCTCGGCCAATAGCTACTTCCAACTTGGCCTGAAAAGACTGAATCAACCAACGGACAAGAGGATCAACGCGGCGGCGCGACAGATAGCATCGCAAATAGAGCATGATCGCCGTCGATTTGCGCCGTTTCCCGGCTTGTCGCATAACCGTGAGCAACCTCGAGGCTCGCTTCGGAAACGTGCCATTTCCAAAGCGTCGGCTCCAGAGGTGTGAGAGTGACCTCTAGCAAGCGGGGGGTGAAATAGCTCTTCATTCGGCGATTATGCGCTGCAAATCGACGGATTACCAGACTCCAGTTTGCCACGATCAAATCATCGCCTCTCGGGCAATGACGCGTGCGTTGCCGTCAATCCCCTGCGGCACACAAGCGGCCGGGGCCGGTATCGCTCATCCCGTCGCTGTTCACCGATCTCGCTTTGAAGCGCGTGAAGATTTCTCCGGCGTTGTCCTGGAGTATGTGGGGCGATGTCTGCTCCTAGGCCGCAATGCTCAGGCGCTATTCAGGGCTCGTGTAGTCCTCAAGACTGTCAAACCCGCCGAGCTGGACGATCTTTTCGAAGTCGCCGAGCGTGACGACCTGTCGCTTTATATCGAGGATGCCTTGAGTTCGGAACGCTTGGAGGATGCGGTTAATATGCACGACGCTCAATCCTAACGCGTCGGCCAGCTTAGATTGAGTAATTGGAAATTTGAATTGATCGTTGGCCACCAAGCCCATTACTCCAAGTCGCTGGCGCAATTCCGCAACTAGATAGGCCAAACGCCCCGAAGCCGATCGTGTTCCCAGATTGACGATCCATTGCCGGAACAACGCGGCGTCAATAAGCGACTCGCGCCAGAGCGCCCTTGCCAAAACCGGATGCGCATCAAGGATGCGTTCGAGCGCATCGTGATCGATGAAGCCAAGCTCCACTTTCGAGAGGGTCATCAGATCATGGTCCATCCGCTTCAGTGGCAGGCCGTGAAGGTCGGGCATATCACCCGCAATGTGGAACGATAGGATCTGCCGTTTGCCCTCTTCCGAAACTTTGGATCGATACGCAAAGCCGCTCAAGATCACGCAGCATCGAGTGCTAAGGTCCCCCTCGCGAAAGATGGGCGAATCTTCCGGAAAATTCCTGGCCGGGGCGACGATGGACCGGAGCGCTTCGACATCTTCGTTGGATAAATCAGAGTGCTGCCGCAACTTGCGAATCATCATTTCGATGGGCATCTGAGGTTCCTTTCCCAACCTTTCAAAGCAGCTGTCCGGTCCGGCCCGCGAACATACGCTGGAACGGACGCAGATATGAGAAATTATCCAGATCTTCGCCCGCGCCGAAGCGGCTGTGCACGGTCTCGCCGTTGAAGATGACCGACGCCTCCACGTGTCGGCGACTGTGCAGGGGCTTTGATGCCGGAATGATCGCCGACAAAGCAGCTCTCGTCTACCGGTTCGTCGCGGTTTTCGAGTGGGTCGGCTCACACTCTTTCCGCCACCACGCAGCTTCTCCTCCGTATCAGAAGCCATAGCGCGCCGCTCGCGCGCAGAGCGAGAAATCGCCTCTACGATCCGGCTCAAACTTTGAACGGTAGCCTTCGGTGCGCGTTGCTTCTCCGCATGCCGAGCGCGCGGGAAGGTGTCGCTTCGCAGCGGTCCGGTGCGCCTCCCGGTTGGCGGCCAAGCCGACGATCCGCTAGTACTGACCGAGCGCGCGATCAGGGTCTCCGTGGTCATTGCCTTTGCTGATTCAAATTAGGGCAGATTGCTTACGTGCTCGTGCCACTGTTGAGAAAGCTCAAGTGCGGCTCGCATATCTCTCTGTAAGAAAAGGAAACTTGGCGTACCCGACACGATTCGAACGTGTGACCTTTGCCTTCGGAGCAAGATAACGTGCCCATCCGAAAAATGCGATTAGGGCACGCTATTCTACGATATCCGGCTGATGCAACTGGATATTTTCAACAACACAAGCGACGTTCCTATCCGAAAACCCGCACTGATTTTCCCCTGCCTGCTTACGTGCTGCTTACGCGGGAGGTCGCGCCCGGAGTGAAGGAACGTCATGGTCAAGATTACGAAGAGGGTTGTCGAGGCAGCCGAAGCACAGGAAAAAGACTACCTGATCTGATTGCACCCTGACGCGCCAACGGATTTGCTGGGCAGGCGGATCGGAGGCCTGGAGTGGGCGAAAAGGCCACATTTCGAAATCGCTAAACGTTCCGAGTGCAGCGGTCCGGCCTCACCGTGACCTCCGATACCGAGCAAGCTCTCGATAGAGCGCCTCCGGCACGAGGAGGCAACCAACCTCTGTTCGTCGCGCAGGCATTCAGGAACGCTCTGAAGTGGTGCTTGCCATGCGCTTACACCCTTGGCGTTTAGTAGGTTTCCCTCCTTGGCAGTGCCCCGAATCAAGATATCTTCGACAATTGCAGCAGGCTGACGACGGCGTCCAACATAGGTGGTGCCCAATAGCTATGGCGAGATCTGCGAAGCTGTTAGCGATCAAGCGAGGAAAGGTACTCTTGGTACGGCGCAAACGCGACCGACTGTGGATGTTCCCGGGCGGACGAAAGCGCGCACGCGAGAGCGATAAGGACTGCCTGCGTAGGGAGATCAGCGAAGAGCTTCCTAAGCTCAAACTCGGAAAACTTGCGCTCTGGAAAGAGATCAAGGCCAAGAATCGCTTCTCCGGAAGGAAGATGAGCGACGCAATCTTCATCGCGAAGAAGGCGTCTGGCAATCTGACGATTGGCGACAAGAAAGAGATCGATAGAGCTGCATGGCGCAAACCTCGCGGGTTGCAGCTTACGCCCACGTCGCGTTACATCAGAGACGAAATCTTTTCCAAGCGCTAGCGGTAGCACTTATCGTCGTCTGGACGGCATGCTCAACCGCGCTCCAAACGAGGAGCCAACGTCGTCACCTAGCGCGCAAGTTCGAGTGGCTAACCCGCCGAGGCGGCATCTTTGCCATCAGGTGAGCTTTCGTCCGGCTCGACCACGCGGAGACGACTCGGCTGAAGAGCACCTGCGCGCTCCAGCACCGGATAGGCGACAGAGCATATATGCGAGTGGATGCGTTTCAGGTCACGCAGCACGTCGAGATGTAACGAGCTCGATTCGATACTTTCGGGGCGACGCTCGCGCAGTCGTTCCAAGTGGCTCTCGGCAGCGGCCAGCTCCGCCGTGCGCAACGTCGCCTTCTCCGCGATCAGCTGCCGGGCGATCTTCACGTCGCCGGACATGAAAACGCTGAAGGCGAGCTTGAGATTACTCATGACCTCCTGGTGAAACGTCTCCAGTTCTGAAACGCCTTGTTTGGAGAAGGCAAGCTTCCGCTTGATTTTCTTCTGGGCGAGTTCCATCAGATTCTTGTCGATGATGTCGCCGATGTGTTCCAGGTTGATGGAGAACGCGATGATCTCCATCGCACGGTGACCGTCCCGCTCATCCAGGCTCTCTCGTGTGAGCCGGGTTACATACAGCTTCACCGCCTCATCGAGCTTGTCGACCGTGTCGTCCATCCGGCTGACTTCAGCGACAAGCCGGCGATCATCGCTCATCAGTGCCGTCATGGCTTGAAGCAGCATGCTCTCGACGATGTCGCCCAGATGAAGGACCTCACGTTCTGCGCACGCGAGCGCGATCGGCGGCGTGCCGAGGACGGCCTCATCGAGATAGAGTGGGCTCGCGGGATTGTTGGGTTTCGCCCGTTCCGGCAGGAACCGGATCAAGAGCGAAGCCAGCCAGCCCAGTGGAAGGATGAAGACGATCGCCATTAGCAGGTTAAGTGCGGTGTGGAAGTCCGCCGTCATGCGTGACGCGTTGGGTTCGAACCGGCTGAGGGCGTCAGCAATCGGATGCAGGAACGGTAATGCGAGCGCGCACCCGACCAGGCGATTGAGGAGGTTGCCAAACGGCAAGCGATAGCTGGCTGGGTTGCTGCTGTCGCTGCCTTCGATGACGGGGTTGATGGCGCTTCCGAGATTGGCGCCAAGAGTCAGGGCGAGTGCTGCCACCGGCGTGATAAAGCCAGAGTACGCCAGCGACATGATCAGTAACACGACCGTGACACTGGAATGGGCGACCCAGGTCAGTACACTGGCCATCAGGACACAGAGCAGGGGGTCGCCAGTGATCGCGGCAAGAAGCGTTCGAACCGCCGGCGCATCCTCCGCCGGCGCCAGCGTGTCGAGCAGGATATGGAGCGACAGCAGCATGAGCCCGATCCCGATCGCCACGCGCCCAAGATCGCGCGTACGCGTCTGGCTGCCACGCTTGAAGGCAATGACGCCGACCAAAAAAAGCAACGGCGCTATCGCAGTCACATTGAAGGAGAGAACCTGAACAATAAGCGTCGTGCCGACGTTCGCGCCCAGCATGATGGCAAGCGCGGGGACCAGATCGACGGCGCCGCCGGTGACGAATGAGGCGGTCATGAGCCCGGTCGCGGTGCTGCTTTGCAGGAACGCCGTGACGGCAAGTCCAGCAAGGAAGGCCAAGAAGCGGTTGCGCAGCGCGGTCCCGAGGAGGCGCCGCAGATCAGATCCGAAGGCCCGGACGATACCGCTATGGACCATATGCAGGCCCCACAGCAGCAGCGCAACGCCTCCCAGGAGATCGAGGAGCACCATGCTGCTCAACTTTTCCTCCCTTCGTTCCACAATCCGAGTATGGGAACGGACCCAGCCTCTTGAACCGGGCATTTGGCAAGATGATATCGCGGCTGACCGCCGAATTGCACGATAAATCCGCAGCTTGGAGCTTGGTCGCGTCGATTTCGGCGTATCTGAGCTACGTCCGGTTATCCGTGACTTGGGGTTGATCGATCACTCCGGATCTGTTCGCGCACAGGTGTGTGTACTGCCCCATCATCCCAGCATCGACTTCCAGGAGTTCATGATCGTGCGCCCACGGCGCACCGAACTTTGCCGAGGCGCGCTTCGCTACGGCGCGGAGACGTTCCACGCACTCCACGACCTCCTGCACAACGCCGGATATTCGACCGCGGTCGGCGACGAGGGTGGGTTTGCGCCAAACCTGAAGTCGATCGAGGAAGCCTGTGAATTGATCGTCGCCGCGGTCCGGAAGGCGGGCCTGCGCCCCGGCGGCGACGTCGCGAGTGCGCTCGACCGAGCAGCAACCTCTTTCGCCGAAGACGGCCGGTATGTCTTTGCCAGATAGGGCAACAAGATCCTCTCGCGCGACGAGCTGCTCACTCTCTACAGCCGCCTTGTTGACGTCTATCCGATCGTTTCGATCGAGGATGGGTTTGCTGAGGACGACTGGGACGGCTTTTGCGGACAAACCGCTGCTTGAGGCGATCGGATACAGATCGTGGGCGACGATCTCTACGTGACCAATCCTCGTTTTATCCAAAGGGGGCATCGAGGGCGGTGCGACCAATGCGGTCCTCATCAAGTTAAACCAGATCGGCACCGTGACGGAAACAATCAAGGCTGTTCAGATGTGTCGGGACGCAGGCTGGGCTTACGTAATATCTCATCGGTCTGGCGAAACCGAGGACACTTTTATTGCCGATTTCGCGGTCGCGATGGGCGGCGGACAAATCAAGGCTGGATTCCTTTCGCGGAGCGAACGACTCGCAAAATACAATCGCTTGCTCGAAATTGAGCGCGAGCTGGGACCCGCGGCAATATATGAGAGTCCTTTTCTGAAGCATGGAGTCGGGCGTCATGGCGATACCCCAAGATGAGCCTCGTACATCTCAATTGCAGGCTGGCCCTCCGCATTACAGTCCTTGTCCTTTGACCGGTCTCGCCACGCCGAGCTCATCATGACGGTTCGCAAGTCCGACGCCGCAGTCAGCCTCATCACGGACGGTGACGTCGCTGGCGTCATCCATACGGCCGACCCCGACAATACGGGTATCGACATCTACATGGGCATCGGCGGAGCGCCAGAGGCTGTGCTCGCCCCGGCCTCGCTGCGCTGCAGTCGGGGGCAGATGCAAGCTCGCCTTGTTCTCGATGAGGTGGATGCCCGGGCACGCGCGGCCGATATGGGTGTCGTGGATCCCGCAAGAAACACCAGATCGAAGACATGGTCAGCGGCGACTGCCTGTTTGCGGTATCCGGGTTCTGTTTCCCAAGTGCTGAGAGTGCGCCAACTTATGACGCCAGCGGATGATCAGTCGTTGGCCGAGGCGAGGTCCTGATCAATCTGCAGTCGCTCGAACCAGGACGCCCGCTCACGTAAATCGCCGAGCCGCGCTTGAGCCTCGGAGCGGACGCGCTTCGATTCGCTGCGCAAGGCGACTCGGCACGCCAACAGCGACAGTTGGAGGTCCGAATTCGTCATGAACGAACGCAGTTGTTCGAAATCCTTTGAGTTGAGCCTAGCTTCTCCGAGCAAGAGCAGCAGGCTCCGGCACTTCCGAAGTTGGGATTCTGAGGGGGATTCGTAAACTTAAAGCGAGCTATGGCGTTCAGAAGGACCGGGTGTGCCTCAGGTCCGAACGAGGCTAGCGCTACTTCCGCCGTCTGACGAACTTCATCTTCACTTAGTGCATCGATAAGGACGGATATTGTGCTGGGCTGCCGAAACGTCGCCAATGCGGCGATGAGCCCATTGAGCGGATGCATCTTGGCGAGTCCGGAAAGGAGTTCAAGCGTGTTGTTATCCTTCCTCCGTGCGATCGCCCGTGCCGCCGCACTGACCACCACGTCATCCCCCAGCCCTTCGACGGCATCGCCGTTGCGAGGCTTGCGCTTGGCCTTCTCGGCGCCTTCGATGTCCTCGAAGAGTTTCTGCAGGGGTTATCGGCCAGGAGGCTATTAAAGGCGAACTCCACCACCTGCGAAGAAAATAGGCTGCAACTCGGCACGATCAAGATATCGGGCACGAAACCGAGCAGGCCGCTCAACTTTGTCACCAATATGGTCTATTCTGAAAGCGTATATCCGCGCGGCGGTGGAGTTCGCTTGGAACGCCCGATGGGTCAATGACTCCTGCAAGGTCAAACCTTGGTGGGAGATCCAAATGGCTGGGTACGAGAGGCGCGGCGGAGCGTTCTGCAGAAAACAACACGGAACTATCCGGGTGAAGCAATGAGCACCGCTTCGCAACACAGCCGCGTCGCCCTCCGGCTTATTGTTTTGATCGGCATATTGAGCTTCTTTGCCGACTTCACCTACGAAGGTTCTCGAAGTATCGTCGGTCCTTACCTGGCGAGCCTTCAGGCAAGCGGAACGATCGTCGGCATCGTCAGTGGCCTAGGCGAACTGCTTGTCTATTGCCTCCGGCTATTTTCGGGGCGCATTGCCACAGGCGATGCCCCGGCCGAGATTCAGAAGCCGCAGTCTCTGTAGTCTTTTCTGGCGAACCGGAAATGCGAGCCGACGGCGATAAAGTCAATATCCAGACATTGATTTCCTCGGCGATATTCGCCCAAACCGTCGCATCGAAGATATTCGAGATTTATCCGCCAGCGCTTCTCCTGCGGCGAGTAAGTTGCAAAATCATTCTGAGCGCTGGCAGGCCCCTTGCAGATGGCAGCGATGTATTGTCGGATTTCGGCGGGCAGATCGTCGATATGATGAGGATTCCAGGGATCATTCTTGGTGACGGCGCTGCCCTTGGCACCGGCCGTCGCCACACTGCAAAGCAGAAAGAAAAGAGCCAACAACGAGGTTCGCATGGTCATTCGGCACTCCTCAGTAAGTGGCTTCTGATCGTGCGGTTTATTTGCCCCCTGAGATCTCTTGTCCTCGGCAGGAGAGAGTCCTAATCCCGACGAAACTTTGGACCTCCCCGCAGGTGCTGAACCAGCGGGTCATCTCGAGGCCGTCGTTGCTATTCCGGAGATCAGCGAGATAACCAGCACGAGAGACAGGCCACAAGCGCGGAAGTTCACTGTGCCTTGCAAATCGGCGTTGGCAGTTGCGCCGGTGCCGGATGCTCCTTCTTGTACTGAGCCAGGATCGGCTCAAGGGATTCTCTTGGCCAAAATTTCGGAAGGCGGATTTCGTTCAAACAGGAAGCGTTCCAATATAGTCCCATGCCGGTTAGTGACCGGCCGGCCGCAACCGCTCGCGCGACGGCCTCGATGTCGGCAGAGTCAGGATAGATGTAAAGCGTCGTCGGATTATCTTTCACCATCGCTATGATTTGGCCGGCGTCCGATGGCGACCAACTGGTACAACCGTTGCTGCGGCCCCCAGCGTAATTCTCTAGCACTCCAAAAGGAACGTAACCGTCGTGGTTTGCGTGCGGACTGCGTGGATCCTTTCGAAGACAGACGTTTCTCAACAACTCGGCCGGGTGCCCGCCGATCTCGCGCTGTCGGGCATTTGCGGTCTCGCCCTCACCATCAAACTGAACAAACGAGCGTATCAGAACCGCGTCTTGTTTCGCCGAGATACGGTAGTAACCTTTGAAAGACGTCTTCGTCTCGCCGGTGACATAGGCCCCGCCAGTCGTCAGAGTTGAATCCATCGCATTGCCGAAGTTCTTCGCGCACCGTCTTCCGTTCGCGAAATCTGCGACCCCCTTCAAATCGCGACCGCCGCCGTGACCCGCCGAAATCGCGCGAAACGATCTCTTGGATTCGCAAATGACGTAGAACCGGCCCCCCAATCTGCCATCGCTTAGATCGTTGGGACGCGTCGCGTCCATGGCGAAGTAGCAGGGATTTTTAACCGCGCCTTGGCTCACCTTTTGCTGGTAAAGCGCGCGCGCCCTCTGCAAGACCACTTTTGCGATTTGACCTTCGCCTTCTCCGACATGGGCTCTCAGCCAAGCCGGAACATCCGACGATTGCTCCGCGGCAAAAGACCTTGGCGACGCCAATGAAGCGATGGTGATAGTGAACAGGCCGCAGAACAGAACGATGGACCTTAACCGCACCGGATCAATTCTCCCATTTCGAACCGTTTGCCCGCAAGTTCAAGGATCGCAGTGTATTCAACCGTTCGCGCCGGATCTCGCGGCCGGACAACCGGCTACTCCATAAGGGCGCTCGCAATCGTTCTGATATTGTGCCTGACCATCTCGATGTAGGTCGGAGCCTCGCCATTCTTCGCTGTCAGGCTATCCGAATAAAGCGTTCCGCCGATTGCCACTCCAGTCTCGGAGGCAAGCTGGCGCATCAGTCTGGGATCGCTGATGTTTTCCAGGAAGACCGCTGGAATCTTCTCTTTCATGATCTGCGTGATGATGGTTGCGATATCCCGCGCGCTCGGCTCGGTTTCGGTCGAAACGCCCTGCGGCGCCACGAACGTGATGTCATAGGCAGCGGCGAAATAACCGAAGGCGGCGTGAGTTGAGATCACCTTGCGCCGCTCGACAGGGATCGGCGTGAGCGCCTCGCGAACGTCGTGATCGAGTGCCCCCAGCTTGGCCAGATAGGCCGATGCGTTGGCTTTAAACGTTGCAGCGTCGGCGGGATCGGCGGCCACCATTGCGTCGCGGATATTGGCGACATAGATCTCGGCGTTCGCAAGGGATTGCCAGGCGTGCGGATCCAGCGACCCTGCGCCGCGATCACGACTCAGTATCTCGCCCGCAACGACCTTTCGCGGTACGATGCCGTAGGTTGCGACGACGGTGGTCGCATGGCCGCCTGACGATTCGACAAGGCGCGGCACCCAGCCCTCCAGGCCAAACCCATTGACGATTACAGGTCCGGCATTCCTGATCGCCTCCGCATCGGCGGTCGTCGGCGTGTAGACGTGGACGTCCGCGTTGGGACCGACCGGCGTCGTGACGTCGACCCGATCACCCCCAACGTTCCTGGCGAAATCACCGAGAATCGAAAACGTTGCCACCACCTTTAACTTCGTTGCCCCTTGCTGCGCAGACGCGGGCAGGATCGACGCGGACGCAAGGCCAACCAAGATCAGCAGAAACCGTCGAAGGCAGATCTTCTGCCAGACGGGGATGTCGTGTGTCGATCGACAGGCCAAGTCGAAATGAAACCGCCGCCGCGGATTGGCAAGTATTGGAGTGTCACGACACAGCTGGAACAAGAGCGCCGCTCCGAATTACTTGATCTGACGGTCCTTGCGTCGTCTCCCTACTGAAAGTAATGTTATAACGTTACATCGGAGATCGCAATCAAGTCGGGGTGGCATTTCACACCAATTGCTGAGTGTCTGCTCGATCCGGACGCGAAGCTCACCAGGCGTTGATCAGCGATCGCCATGATACGGCGAAAGCGCCGCCTACAAAGCGCGAGGAGAAACATCACCATGGCTGATGCTGCACCTCAGATTCCCGTCACGGTTCTGACCGGCTATCTCTGCTCCGGGAAGACCACGCTGCTGAACCGCATTCTCTCCGAGACGCACGGCAAGCGGTTTGCGGTGATCGTGAACGAATTCGGAGAGGTCGGAATCGACAACGATCTCATCGTCGACGCGGACGAGGAGATTTTCGAGATGAACAACGGCTGCATCTGCTGCACGGTCCGCGGCGATCTCATTCGCATTATCGCGGGGCTGATGCGGCGCAGCCGAACCTTCGACGGCATTGTCGTCGAGACGACCGGACTCGCAGATCCCGCGCCGGTGGCGCAGACGTTCTTTATCGACGAGGACGTCCGTCGCAAGACGAAGCTCGACGCCATCGTCACCGTCGCGGATGCCAAGCATCTCCTCGAACAGATCGAGCAGGCGCCGGAAGCGCAGGAGCAACTCGCGTTCACCGATATCGTTCTCGTCAACAAGGTCGATCTTGTCGATGCGAGCGGCCTCGCAACGGTCGAGTGTCGCATCCGAAAGCTCAACCCGTATGCGAAGATTCACCGAACCGAGCGCTGTGATATCGACCTCGGCCAGGTATTGGGACGAGGCGCCTTCAATCTCGAGCGCATCCTCGAAGTCGAGCCGGGATTCCTCACCGAAGAACACGAGCACGAACACGACGACGGGATCGGCAGCCTGTCCCTGGTGGCGGATCGACCGATGAAGCCCAACAGGTTCGTGCCATGGATTCAGGGCGTCACCCAGCGTTATGGGACGGACATCCTGCGCATGAAGGATATCGCCTCGATAGAGGATGACGATCGGCAGTTCGTCGTTCAGAGCGTGCACATGCTCATTGAAGGCGGCAGTCGGCGTCCCTGGAAGGAGCAGGAGCCCCGCCAGACCCGGCTTGTATTCATTGGTCGTGACCTGCCAAAGGACCTGCTCAGACAAGACTTTGAAGCTTGCTGCGCCTGAGGAAACGCAATTGGGCGAGATCGTAGGATTTATTTCGAAATCCGAACGCGAACGGCTTCGCTTAATTCGCGAAGCTCGGGCGATATATGACAGCATCTTTCCACCGACCGACGCGGTCAGTGAGCGGCCGCATGACACGCCCGGCAAGAGTGACACAACCGGGCTGAAAGGGACTGCTCCCTCGAAAGGAAACGTCTGAGTGATGCGCTCATAGCCCTTCGATCCGCCATATTTTCCTCGTCCATTGCAGAATGGTCGCCAATACCGCGCGGCAATTGCGCGCGTTTGGCCGATGGCGGTAGTTTCGGGGCGAGGGAAGTCAGAAGGGGAACGGCTCCTTGGCAGGGGCGAAAACGATGTCGGCACGGTCCTTCACCCGGCGATGCGGAGCCTATCTCGCGCTGGCGGCGCTTGGGCTGCAGCTCGTGCTGTCATTCGCGCATCTTCACAAGCATGATCTTGCTGTCCCGAGGATAGACCGCACCGATATCGTCGGCGTCACGCACGCCCGGTCAGGCTTGCATTTCGCGGAGCGGCTTCCGCCGCGGCTCGCCGATGATGATGACAACTGCCCAATCTGCTTTTCGGGCTTCCTGCTGTCGACTTCCTCACTACCCGATGCGCCGTCAAGCCTGTATCCGTTGCAATTCGCCGAGATTGATTGCGCGTTCCATCCAGTTTCCGATCGAATCATTAGACCGCGTCACGCGGCATTCCGGTCACGCGCGCCCCCCACCGTCTGACGCCTTGCTGCTTTCGTGCGTCCGCGGGATACGTACTGCGAGCGCGACGCAAGGCGCACGCGGCAACCGGTGCGCTATCACACTCTGATGCGCATTTGAGACCGCCGTCCCCGCATGTTGCGGGTGCCCTTATTCCTCGATTCGGCAGATGGACCATGATCGAACGCGCATGTTGCTGCTGCACGATCCTTCTCTTGTTGTTATCTATCAACCGCGCGGAGGCACATCCCCATGTTTGGGTCACGTTCCACAGCGAAGTGGTCTATGCCGCCGATGGCAGCATGACCGGCGTCCGCCACGATTGGACCTTCGATGACATGTTTTCCGCCTATGCGCTCCAAGGCATCTCGCATGCCAAAAAGGGCCAGTACACGCGGCAAGAACTGGCCGCGCTTGCACAGACCAACGTGGATTCGCTGAAGGAATACGACTACTTCACCTATGCACGCGCCGACGGCAAGAAGCTGAAGTTTGCGGACCCGGTCGACTATTGGCTCGAATACAAGGATGCTGCGTTGACGCTGCATTTCACCCTGCCACTGAAAACACCTGTCTCAGCCAAGGCTATGAAGATCGAGGTCTACGACCCCTCGATCTTCGTGGATTTCGAATTCGCCAAAGATACGCCAGTTTCCTTAAGCGGTGCGCCGCAATGCCTCGCGACCTACGATCTGCCGCACCAGCCGACGCCGACCGAGCAGGCGCGGCTCAGCGAGCTCGACGCCGTGCCGCTGGATCCCTCCAGCACCTATGGAGAAATCTTCGCCAACAAGATCCTGGTGAAATGCCCATGATCAAATCGCAGACCATCGCCTTGACTGCGCTAACGGCGATCTTCATTGCCTGCACAATGGGTATCGTGTCGGCGTGGAGCGCGCCGTTTGGCGCGCCCCATTTGGCAAGTGCCGCGTCCACATCCGGACTGATGGGCTGGATTTTCGCGGAACAGGCCGCCTTCTATCGTTCTCTCTCGGGCTTCATCCGAGCCGCCAAGGAGGACGGGGCCGCGATGTGGGAGCTGTTCGGTGTTTCCTTCGTCTATGGCGTTTTTCATGCTGTGGGTCCGGGGCATGGCAAAGCAGTGATCTCCTCCTACCTCGTCGCCAATGAGGAGACCTGGCGCCGCGGTGTTGTGCTGTCATTTGTGTCTGCAGCCATCCAATCGGTCGTTGCTATCATTGTCGTGGCCATCGCTGCGGCTCTGCTCGGCGCAACCGCCAAGGTGATCGGGCTAACCGTCCACCTGGTCGAGATCACCAGCTATGCTCTCGTTACCCTGATCGGTCTCAGGCTTTTCTATGTCAAAGGTCGCTCTTTCCTGATCGCCTGCCGTGAATTGACCTGGCGTCGCGCGCCCGAGCTTGCTTTTGCTTCGGCTACGGGTGCCGGGACTTTGCGTACTCAAACCGTTCAGTTGCCAGGCCGGGCGTTCGGTGCGATGGCCATGCGCGGCGGGCGATGCATGATCGATGGATGCGCTGTGCACAGCTTTCATTGCCACGACGACCATCACGAGTCGGCTTGGGGACATGCCCATGGGCCCGGGCCGGCGGAGCTCGCCGGCGCGGGCGGCTGGCGCCGAGGCCTGTCCGCCGTCATCGCGGTTGGACTGCGGCCCTGTTCCGGCGCGATCATCGTGCTCATCTTCGCGCTGGCCCAGGACCTGTTCTGGACGGGTGTAGGCGCGACGCTGATCATGGGATTGGGCACCGCCGCGACTGTAGCGGCAATCGCAATCGTCGCGGTCAGCGCACGCGGGCTCGCAAATCGCGTCGCCCGGACGCGGGCAGGGTTCGGCATGCTCGCGATGCGCGCGATCGAAGCGGGCGCCGCGACACTTATCGTCGCCTTTGGCATAATGCTGCTGGCGGGCTACATGGCCAGCGAGCAACTCTGGATGTTCACCGGGTAGGCCTGACGCCAACCGGTTTCGAGAGTCCCCGACCGCTGATCAGGCGGAGGACTTTCCAATCGATTCAATAACTCGACACTCGGCTACTCGGCCTCCTCGGCACGATTTCAACATCCGCATCAGCTCTCGCCGTAGCGCCGTCAATCGCGCGATCTTTTCTTCGATTTCAGCCAGGTGTTCGCGAGCGAGAGCATCGACTTTCGTCACACCGCCGATCGGGCTCGTCCTGCAACCTCAATAATTTTCGGATGGTGTCAACTTCGAAGCCAAGCTCGCGAGCGTGCCGGATAAACGTGAGTCGCCTGATCGCGTCCTCGGAATAGCGGCGGCGATTGCTTTCTGAGCGGCCAGGTGCCGGCAACAAGCCGATTTCTTCATAGTAACGGATTGTCGGAACCTTGATCATGGTTCGCCGGGCCGCATCACCGATCGACCACATCTCCGACATCTTCCTCTTGCTCCTCTAGTCACTAGAGGTTCTATACTATCGTCTCCGGAGGAGAGCACAATCGGGTCTCGGTATGGCTGACCATTGTCATGATGACTGTTGCGCTGACGCGGACGCTTCGACGTTACCAGCCTGGCGACGCGCGCTGTGGATTGCGCTCGCGGTCAACGCCGGGATGTTCGCCGTCGAGATCGGCGCCGGCTTGGTAGCCGGCTCCAGCTCGCTTCAAGCAGACTCTCTCGACTTTCTCGGTGATGCCGCGAACTACGCAATCAGCCTCAGCGTGACCGGCTTGATGCTAAGCTGGCGGGCGCGTGCTGCGCTCCTCAAAGGGCTCACCTTGTTTGCGTTGGGCGCGTGGGTAGCAGCAACGACCATCGTCCACGCCTATCATGGGATTCTGCCGAGGGCCGAGCTCATGGGGGCGGTAGGCTTGCTCGCTCTAGCTACCAACGGCGCCGTCGCACTCATGCTATATCGCTTCCGCAGCGGCGACGCGAACATGCGATCCGTCTGGATATGTTCGCGTAACGACGCAATCGGCAACGTCGCGGTCCTCCTGGCTGCGATCGGTGTATTCGGCATCGGGACCGGCTGGCCAGACGTGATCGTTGCCTCGATCATGGCTATCCTCGCGCTTTCAGGCGGCTTTCAAATCGTACGCCATGCCGCCGCAGAACTTCGCAGCGAGCCACGGGCGTCACAGATGGGCGGAAGGGCGCTGTGAGGCATTTGGCGATCGCGGCAGCACTCGTGACCCTGCCCGCAGCCTGCTTTGCAGAGGAGCTTGAAACCACGCACCTGTTCGGCTTCACGCTGGGCAGCGACGTGAACGCCGTCGGCGAAAGGGAGGCCGAGAGCGAGAGCACCGCCCGGCTTGGGAAGGGCGCCGGCTCTTACACCGCACTGTCGCAGCAACTCTCGGTCAAGTTCATCCCGTTTCAGGATTTCTCGATTGAACCTGGAGTAGGCGCAGCGTATCACGGCATATCTGTAGTCCCCGGCCTCGACGACCTGCACGAGACAGCCATCGACACGCTATCGCTGGAGATGCGGTATCGCGTTCTTAATCGCGAGCGGGCGCCCTTCGGGCTGACCCTCGGCGCCGATCCGCAGTGGGGCCGCGTCGACGACCTCACCGGAGAGCCAGTCGATAGATACGGCACCGATTTCTGGATTATCGCAGACAAAGAACTTGCACCCGATCGCATTTTCGCGGCGCTCAATCTTTTCTACCAGCCCGAGGCGCTCCGCTCGCGCCTGACGGGCCTTTGGGAGCAGCAATCTCAACTTGGAACATCCGCGGCGATGGCGGTGCAAGTTTATCCGGGCGTTCTGATCGGTGCAGAAGCGCGCTACATGCGGAGTTATGCGAGCCTCAGTGTTGACGCCTTCGTGGGAACTGCGCTCTTCGTCGGTCCTACATTTTATGCACGGCTTTCTGAACGCGCATGGCTTTCAGCGGCGTGGAACGCTCAAGTTGCTGGCCGAGCCGTCAACGCTCCGGGCTTGTTGGACCTTACCAACTACGAGCGCTATCAGGCTAAGCTCCGGTTTGGGTATAATTTTTGATCACCACGAGTGGTTGCTGCAATTCATCCTTTACTGCAAAACCATCGCCTCTCAGATCGGCGAGCTAACGCCCAACATCGTCCTCTGCCAAGATATCGGCACTACGCGACGATCTTCATTCGGATTGTTTACTCGCGCGAACAAGGCGGAGCGAGTGTTTCAGTCTGGGCGCGTGCATCAAGTTGCGAAATAGAGGGAAATTGGCGCCCCACCGTAGATGAAACTGATAACTATGTCTCCGCTGGTGCACTCTGATAACGCCGCCTTGGGCTTGCGTGAACCGCCGAGCGTATCCGGCATTGGCCAGATGCACTGCGATCATTCATTCAGCGCCCACCCCGTACAGCCGATCTTGGCGGCGATCGACAGGATGATTGCCTAGCGAGACGGGGGCTACGGCTCATGATCCAGCACCATCCGCACTGCACGATCCCGCACCTCAGGCGAAAATTTGTTCGTCGTCTTGCTCGTCATCGCTCCACCTTCTCAAGAGTTGGAGCCTCCGACAAACCGGGGCGGTTCAAGCTAAAGCTTCCAACTCTTGAAATTGTGCCGCCGCGCGGGTTACGGCTTCTCAACGTCGCCAAGGGCCATTGTGGATACCTTGCTCTGCGTCGGGCTTGGCCAAGTTGGCGAGACGCGGTGCACCCATCGCAAATGGGCCGCTGACAACCTTTCTGGTGCAGCCGGCTCTCAGATGTCGGCATAGGTATGCGTCTCGGCGGTGGCGCCGGGATGAGTGACTGCGCCCTTTGCCGCCGGCCCCACGGTTTGCGCAAATTTCCATAGCGCACCCGACTGGAAATCGTGACGGCGCGGGCGCCACTCCTTGCGGCGAGCCTCCAATTCCTCGGCCGAGAACTCGACATCGAGCGTGCCCAATTCGGCATCGATGGTGATGATGTCTCCGTCCTTCAGCAGAGCGATCGGGCCGCCAACTGCTGCTTCGGGGCCGACATGGCCAACGCAGAAGCCGCGCGTGGCGCCGGAGAAGCGTCCGTCCGTGATCAGCGCCACCTTGTCGCCCATGCCCTGGCCGTAAATCGCCGCCGTGGTCGCCAGCATCTCGCGCATGCCGGGACCGCCTTTCGGCCCTTCGTAGCGAATGACAATGACCTCGCCCGGCTTGTACTCACGCTTCTGCACGGCGTCGAAAGCCGCCTCCTCGGAGGCGAAGCACCGGGCCGGCCCGCGGAACTTGAGGTCCGTCATGCCGGCCACCTTGACGATCGCGCCCTCCGGGGCGAGCGTGCCGCGCAGACCGACTACGCCGCCGGTGGTGGTGATCGGGTCGGAGATCGGGCGAACAATGTCCTGGTTGGTCGGGAAGACCACGTCGGCCAGGTTTTCGGCGATCATCTTGCCTGTCACCGTGATGCAGTCGCCGTGCAAGTAGCCGCCGTCGAGCAGCGCCTTCAGGATCACCGACACGCCGCCGATCTCGAACAGATCCTTGGCGAGGTAGCGCCCTCCAGGCTTGAGGTCGGCGATATAGGGTGTGCGCTTGAAAATCTCGGCAACCGCATTCAGGTCGAAGTCGATGCCCGCCTCGTGTGCGATTGCCGGCAGATGCAGCGCCACATTGGTCGACCCGCCGGAGGCCGCCACCACGGCGGCGGCGTTCTCCAGCGCCTTGCGGGTGACGATGTCGCGCGGCCTGAGGTCGCGAGCCAACAGGTTCATCACGGCCTTGCCAGACGCTTCCGCGAAGGCGTCACGGCTCTCGTAGGGTGCCGGCGCACCGGTCGAACCGGGCAGTGCGAGGCCGAGCGCCTCGGAGACGCAAGCCATGGTGTTGGCGGTAAACTGGCCGCCGCACGAACCAGCGGAAGGGCAAGCGACACATTCGAGAGCGTGTAGCTCGTCCTCGGAGATTTGGCCGGCCTGGTAGCTGCCCACCGCTTCATAGACGTCCTGCACGGTGACGTCCTTGCCGCGGAAGCGCCCCGGCAGGATCGTACCGCCGTATATGAACACGCTCGGCACGTTGAGGCGGACCATGGCCATCATCATGCCGGGCAGTGACTTGTCGCACCCGGCAAGGCCTACCAGCGCGTCGTAGCAATGGCCGCGCATGGTGAGTTCGACCGAATCTGCGATCACCTCGCGGCTCACCAGCGACGACTTCATGCCCTGGTGGCCCATGGCGATGCCGTCGGTCACGGTGATGGTGGTGAACTCGCGCGGCGTGCCGCCACCCGCCTTGACGCCCAGTTTGACAGCCTGCGCTTGACGGCTGAGGGTGATGTTGCACGGGGCCGCCTCGTTCCAGCACGTGGCGACACCGACGAAGGGCTGTGCGATCTCGGCATCGGTCAATCCCATGGCGTAGAGGAACGACCGATGCGGCGCCCGCTCGGGGCCGACTGTCGTGTGGCGGCTTGGCAGTCTGGATTTGTCGAAATGATGTGCCATGGGTCGGGTTCCCTCATTGAACTGGGATCAAGCTCTTTCAGTCCGCCGGTTCGAGCAGGCGCCAACGAGCTTTGCCCTCCGGGCAGAATACACGCACGTGATCAGCCTCGCCGACCGGCAGCAATTCTGGCGGTTGCCACGGCGATTGCACGAGCGTGACTGTCTCGGTGTTCGGCGGCAGGCCGTAAAACCGTGCGCCGTTGAGCGAAGCGAAGGCTTCGAGCCGATCGAGCGCCCCTTCTTCTTCGAAGACCTGGGCGTACAATTCGAGCGCAACCGGCGCGCTGAAGATGCCGGCGCAGCCGCATGCCGATTCCTTGTCCTGGATCAGGTGCGGCGCCGAATCCGTGCCGAGGAAGAACCGGGGATCGCCCGAGGTCGCGGCGTCCCTCAATGCGAGGCGATGGCCCTCCCGCTTGGCCACGGGCAAACAGTACATATGCGGCCGGATGCCGCCTGCGAACATCGCATTGCGGTTGATCATGAGGTGGTGCGCCGTGATGGTGGCGCCGATGGGACCCTCGGCGTGCTGCACGTAGTCCACGGCTTCGGCGGTCGTAATGTGCTCCAAGACGATCCGCAGCGCGGGGAAATCGGCTCGCAGCCGGACAAGCACCCGGTCTATGAACGCCTTCTCCCTGTCGAAAACGTCCGTTTCCTGATCGGCCACCTCACCATGGAGCAAAAGTGGCATGCCGACGCCCTGCATCCGCTCCAACACCCGGTAGACCCGGCGAATGTCGGTCACGCCGGCGGCGGAGTTCGTGGTGCTGCGCGCCGGATACATCTTGACCGCCGTTAGCACCCCTTCGGCGAAGCCTCTTGCGACGTCTTCGGGACCGGTCTCATCGGTCAGGAAACACGTCATCAGCGGCTCGAACCTCGAGCCGTCGGGCAACACGCGCCGGATCCGATCGCGATAGGCGGCCGCCTGGGCGGCCGTCGTCACCGGCGGATCGAGGTTCGGCATGACGATGGCGCGTCCGAACGTGCGTGCCGTCCAGGGCAGCGCCATGCGCAGCATATCGCCATCGCGAAGGTGCACGTGCCAGTCGTCGGGTTTAGGAAGCATTATCTCATTCACTCGGGTCACCTTCGCCCCGCTTCCCGCGTCTGACGCGCGCCTTGCGGTCTCATCCGGACGCCCATCGGCTCGAGTCTCACCGTCTTCTTCGACTGGTGGCGATCTATGCGGCGCAGCACATCGCCGAGGAAACGCCCTGCTTCGACGATGAATGGTCCTTGTTGAGCATCACCCATTCGGCGCGCTGCCCCCTGGCCGCGTCGGTTGCTTCCGTCCGCCTGGGCGCTCCTTGTTCGACCATCCCAGCCAAGACCTGGGTCGCCCAGATGACAGGCACGTGGGCCGCCTCGCAACGCCAGGGAATGTTCTTTTGGACTTTGCGGATGCGTCCGAAGCCAAGTTCGACAGCCAGATCGAGGGCGCGAGCTATTGCTTGATTTGAGACAGCACGCCGATCTGGTGTCTGAGCGCGTTCGCTCGAAGTTGGTCATCGCTCGCTGGACTTGCTGCCAAGCTCAGCAATCTGGAGCCGAAGCGATCGAAGTGCTGCAAGGATTTCTGCCCGTTCGCTCTGATTTTTCTCAGCCAGGGTTTTCTGTGCATCCGCTTCTCCTGCTTCGTGCTGGCGCTGCATGGCGTCAACCACGATGCCGATAAACAGGTTCAGCACAGTGAAAGACGTCACCAGAATGAACGGCACGAAAAAGATCCATGCCAGTGGGTAGACCTCCATCACCGGGCGGACGATGCCCATCGACCAGCTTTCCAGGGTCATGATCTGAAACAGTGAGTAGGCCGATGCGCCGATCGAGCCGAACCATTCGGGATAGTCGGCCCCGAACAGTTTGGTCGCCATCACCGAGAAAACGTAGAACAATAGCGACAGAAGCCCGAGGATAGAAGCGATTCCAGGCACGGCGGCCAGCAAAGCACCTACCACCCGCCGCATCGACGGCACCGCCGACACCAGTCGTAGCACACGCAGGATTCTGAGCGCCCGCAGGACCGAGAGACTGCCGGTCGCAGGCAGTAGCGCAATCGTCACGATTGCCAGATCAAACAGGTTCCATGGGTCCATGTGAAAACGCGTTCGGTAGACAAGCAGCTTGGCCACCAGTTCAACGACGAACACGCCCAGGATGATCTGGTCCAACAACATCAACTCGGCGCCGATCGACCCCATGATCGTTGGGCTTGTTTCAAGGCCCAGCGTGATTGCGTTGATCACAATCAGCACAATGATCGCGCTCTGAAGTCGAGCCGATTCCAGCACTTCCTGCAGCTTGCCGATAGGGCCCGCCTGACGCGGCGCAATACGGCGCAGATTGTCTTCGGGTCTGCGCGTTTTCTCGGTGCGCGCCGTCATTGGTCTCGATCCTTTGGTTTCATGTCTGCAAGCCCTCCACGCGACCGCAGACCGCACGAGTGAGGCCGAGCCGAGCCTAGATATCAGTCAGTCGTGTGCGTCTGAAGGAGTGCTTCGCGATGGAAGGAGCACAGCTTCTCGTGCACCACTTCAGCTGGGATCGGCAACCCGGATCATTCAGGTCGCGCGTGAGCTTTTCGACTACGACCATGTCGCCGCGCACCTCGCAGTCGGCAAGATGCACCTCGACCGCATAGGTCGTTATCGTGACGTCAGACAAGCCCATGAGGCGCCCGGCCCATAGCGCGGCAAGTATGTTTCGACGGGCGATAACGTTGTCGCGAGTATCGACATCAATGCACCAGGCGGGGGCGCCGGAGGATGCAGAGGTGTCCTTGATGGCGGCAGATAGGACATCAATAGTCATCAATCGTCTCCGGCAGGGCGAGCGGAGGGACGTTTCCCGATGGGATCCGGGAGCGAAGCTGTCAGGCGGTGGCGAGCGGCTTCGTCTGTCGTGGCCGCACGGGTTTTCCAGAGCGAGAACAGGACGCCGGCTGCGATGATGGACAAGGTCACTCCGAGCGAGATCGCGGGATCGACCTTGCCGACGATCTGATTCCAGAAGATCTTGGCCCCGATGAAAACGAGCACGATGGCGAGCGCGTATTTCAGATACTCGAAGCGGTGCACCATCGCAGCGAGGGCAAAATAGAGGGCGCGGAGACCGAGGATCGCCATGATATTGGCCGTAAACACGATGTAGGTGTCGGTCGTGATGGCGAAGATTGCTGGCACCGAGTCGACCGCGAACACGAGATCCGCGATGTTGATCACGACGAGCGCCAGGAACAGAGGCGTCGCGAAGCGCGCGAGCTTCCCCGTCTCCGGATCGGGTTTGCGGACGAAGAAGTGCGAACCGTGCAACTCGGCCGAGACCCGCATGCGCCTGGACAGGAAGCGCACGATCGGATTCTTCGACACGTCCTGCTCGCTCTCTCCCATGACGAGCATCTTGATCCCCGTGGCGATCAGGAAGGCGCCGAAGATATAGAGCACCCATTCATACTGTTGTACGAGCGCTGCGCCGAGCCCGATCATAATGCCGCGCAAGACCAGCACCGCGAGGATGCCCCAGAGGAGCGCTCGGTACTGGTATTTGGCGGGAATGGCGAAGTAGCCGAAGATGAGCGAGATTACGAAGACATTGTCGATCGAAAGCGCCTTCTCGAGGGCATAACCCGTGAAATACTCCATGCCAGAGGTCGGGCCCATGGACCACCACACCCAGGCGCCGAACACCAGCGCGATCGCGATGTAGAACGCGGACAAGAACAAGCTTTCGCCGACACCGAGCTCTTTGTCCTGCTTGTGGAGTATTCCGAGGTCGAAGGCGAGCAGCGCGCCGACCACGCCGAGAAAGGCGAACCAAAGCCAAGCAGACTTTCCAAGGAAATCGCTGGTCAGGATATCGGTGAGCAGTTCCATGGGTAATCCTTACTTTTCGGGTGTTTGGGAGCACCCGTTGAATGGGTTACAGGCTCCTCATTGCGTCCATGTTCGACCGCTAGCGGGGCCCGGACCTTTCGGGAGTGCCTGAGACGGTGGCGAGCGGCCCCAATTGCGATTGCGCCAATGGGCTCGTGGTGGTGTCGTCCTGGTTCTCGCGTTGCGCAGCCGCGGACGCAGCATCAATGTGAGAGGAGCACTGGCAGCGGCGGGTTGGCGACGATGGTCTTTGTCGCGCCGCCCAGGATGAAGTTGTGCATCCGTGAGTGCCCGTAGGCTCCCATTACGAGCAGGTCGAGGTCGTGTGCGGTTGCATATTCCTCTAGAGCCTGTCCGATCGTGCGGCCGGCGGCGCCTTCTTCCTCCAGGACAACCTCGATGCCATGCCAGGCGAGATACTTCGCCAAATCCTCGCCCGAGTGCCTAGTGTCGATCGTCTTCTCCTGTGTGATCGTGACCACCCGTATGGTCTTGGCGCGCTGCAGGACCGGGAGGGCATCGGCCACCGCCCGCGCCGCGGCC
The DNA here is from genome assembly GCF_002831585.1 of Bradyrhizobium sp. SK17. GTDB lineage: Bacteria > Pseudomonadota > Alphaproteobacteria > Rhizobiales > Xanthobacteraceae > Bradyrhizobium. Next base: position 1,735,323 of record NZ_CP025113.1, read on the forward strand.
CGGCTGAAATCCCAAGCCACACCGACCACGTCGAGGGGAAAGGAATTGCTGCTTTTCGGCACTTCCGGGAAGACGATCGTCGGTCGCCCGGAGCCGAATATCACAGACTCGGCGACGTATTGCTGAAGAGCCTGCTCGCCGATCGGGATCATCGTGACATCGTGCATCCTGGCGTGTTCAGTCACGATGGCCGCGAGCTGCGAGCTCGGGCACGACCCGACGATCTGGTCGTGTGCAACGCCACGCTGCGTCGCCATGCCTTCGAACACACTGACCAGATTTTGGGCATTCGCCACACTCTTCTGCCGCTCGGCCGCAATCATGCCCGGGATGTTCAGCAGTGCGTTCGCCAGTGCGTTGCCGGCGTTCGGAATCTCTATTTTGAAAGTCAGCGCCGAGATGTGCGCGCCCAGCGCCTCAGCGAAGCCGACCGCTTGGTCGATCGCCGCAGCCGGGGTCGGTTCGGGATAGCTGCTCAACTGGAGCAGGACATCCTTGAAAGCCATTCTCTTATCTCCTCAATTGATCGGCTGCTTCACATTGACCGCGTCACGCGGCTCTGAGTTAGGAACAAGCTCGGCGGTGGTTGTGCATGAGCTGCGGAGACCGACCATGATGAGGGATGCAATATCGAGGTCGCCGGTTTAGATACTGCGGCGTCGATAGGGTCGCGGAAGGAGAGACGCCGCCTGCTCGACGCAAGCGGCTGCTCCCTTCAGTCGAACAGCTCCGACAGAAACGACTTCTTCCGCTTGCCATGGCGATAGCGGCCGTCGTCGTCGTCATATCCACTCGGCCTGTAGCCTCGGCCCGGGGGGCCGGTTCACGGCGGGCCGGCGCCGCATCTTCGATGCTGCGTTCGATGACCTTGTCCAGCTCTCCACGGTCCAGCCACACGCCGCGGCAAGTGGGGCAAAAGTCGATCTCGACGCCTTGGCGATCGGATAAAGTCAGCCCGGTCTTGCAGATCGGACAGGGCATCGCGGCGACTGTTTCTGCGGTTCGCATGGCTCATGCCGCCCCAGTTTGGTGGACGAACGCGAGCCGGTACATGCGATCCTTGATTGCGAGCCTGAGCTTCTTCAGCCGCAACAGCCGCAACGCGTTCGGGAAGCGCCGCTTGTGCTCCCGACGCACCTCGGCGTCCAGCTTGCTGTGGACAAGGAGCAGTCGGTAATTGAGTGCGTTCATGGCTTTTTCTCCTAATCGATGGTTCGATCGATCGGGCCAGCCACGATGCAGCAACGGGGGCGTGAACTGCATCGAGCTGGCTCGATGCGGTCCGACATCGCAGCTGTCAGGGGGAACAGCCACCAGAGGGGCCCGGTCCGCGACAACCAATCTAGTCTTAGCCGCGATTGGCGGCCAATCCGATTTCTCGCGCGGAGCAATAGCCCCAGGCTATCGTTACCTCCGCAGCGGCAAGCAGTCACCCGATCAGAGGGCGAGCCTCTGTCTGAATCCGGTCGGCAATCGTCCGATAGACATCCCCGTAAGCAGCCCCGGATCGGGGTCAACTCCGCCCCCGAGGTTCTTCGTTCGATCAGCGCGACTCCGAGCCGATCCTCCAGCGCACGCAGCTGCTGGCTGAGCGTCGATTGCGAGACGTGGCAGGCATAGGCTGCGCGCCCGAAGTGCCTGAGGTTGGCAAGCGCGACGAGATACTCAAGTTGACGAAGCATCGGCACAGGTCATCCAGAGTCGCTGCTTCACCCTTGTAGGAGCGCGCAGTGAAACCCAGGCGGGCGGCCGCCAGCACCGCCGGGCACGCCGTCGTGAGTGCTTGCGGTTCAGCGGTCATGAGCGGGTTGATGTCGGCCGCATCCAGCACTTCGTGCCGGCTGACCCGCCGCACCCGGTGCCGGCTCGCCAGGCACCACAGCCAAGCCGGGGCCCACGCGAAACCGACGATTAACAGATCGAAAACGAGGAAGCCGGCCATGGACACAAGCCTGTATCGTCAAGGTCGTGATGTGAGACCCCGCTTCTGCGGCCGTCACGACGACGGCTCGGTTAGGAAGGGTCGCGCCGCCTCGACGGCCGCCGCGCAGCCGGGCGCGGCCTCGACGAGCACCTGGTCGGGGCGCACCCAGCCCGCCCAGAGCCGGACGGCGTTCGAAGCCGCCCATGCCGGATCGTTCGTGGCACGCTCCAGGAGCGTGGGCGCGCCGCTCCGAGCGCATGCGGTCAACTCGGCGACCACGGCCTGTGGCGCCTGGGCGGCCGCAAGCCTCTCGGCCATCTCTGCTTGGAGCGGCTCGATCAGGAAGAACGAGACCAGGGCGGCGATGAAGTCCTGCATAGGAACTCTCCTTTGTTCGCAAGGGTCAGGGAACAGTTAGTGCGGTGTCGGCCGGGGCGGCTCCCCGCGTCTTCAGCAGGCTCCAGAACACGCCTAAATCCGGCCGGGGGGCACCTGTCGCTCACGGCTGCCTGGACCCGACCTCCGCGATCGCCCTGCCACGTGTCTTCCAGAGCGAGTAGCCGACGCCGACTGCGAGAATCGCGAAGGTGATCGACAGCGATGCGGCCGGCGGGACCTTGGCGAGGCCAAGCGCATCGGCGACGAAGATCTTCGAGCCGATGAACACCAGCAGCACCGCGAGCGCATATTTGAGATAGTGGAAGCGGTCGACCATCGCCGCGAGCGCGAAGTAGAGCGCGCGCAGGCCGAGGATCGCGAAGATGTTCGAGGTGTAGACGATGAACGGGTCGGTGGTGATGGCGAAGATCGCCGGAACCGAATCAACCGCGAACACGAGGTCGACAACCTCGACCATGATGAGGGCCAGGAACAGCGGCGTCATATACCAGGCGAGTTTGCCGGTCTTAGCATCCGCCTGCTTGACGAAGAAGCGCTCGCCGTGGAGGTCGTCGGTCACCCGGAACCGCCGCTTGACCCAGCGGAGCACCGGCGACGCGCCTACGTCATACGCCTTGTCGGCGAGCGCCCACATCTTCACGCCGGTAAAGATCAGGAAAGCCGCGAAGACGTACAGCACCCAGCTGAACTGCTCGACCAGCGTCGCGCCGAGCCCGATCATGATGGCGCGCAGGATGATGACGCCGAGGATGCCGTAGAACAGGACCCGGTGCTGGTAGAGGCGCGGCACCGCGAAATAGGCGAAGATCATCGCGATGACGAACACATTGTCCATCGCGAGGCTCTTCTCGATGACGAAGCCGGTGACATACTGCATGCCGGCGGTCGCGCCCATGTACCACCAGACCCAGCCGCCGAAGCCGAGCCCGAGCACGATGTAGACGGCCGAGAGCGTCAGGCTTTCGGTGACGCCGATCTCGCGCTGCTTCTTGTGCAGCACGCCGAGGTCGAGCGTGAGCAGCGTCACAACGATCGCGAGAAAAGCAGCCCACATCCACAGCGGCTTGTCGAGCCAGATGTATCCTAGGAATTCCATGTGTCCGATCCGATCTAATCGCTCATCACCGAGCGGTTTGGTCTTGATCCGACATCACGGCCGATCGCTCAGCCATCAAAGGGTTCCGGATCGCTTGGCACGAGAAGGCCACCACCGACCTAGGTCGGTGGTGGTGATCGTTAGTCAAACATCTCCGACAGGAATGACTTCTTCCGCTTGCCGTGACGGTAGCGGTGATCGTCATCGTCGTCGCGATAACCGCCTGGCCGGTAGTCCGACCTTGGCTCGGCTTCGCGCCGGGCCGGCACCGCATCTTCAACGCTGCGTTCAATGATCTTGTCTAGTTCGCCGCGGTCGAGCCAGACGCCCCGACACGTCTGGCAATAGTCGATTTCGACGCCCTGGCGGTTGGACAAGGTCAGGCCGGTCTTGCAGATCGGACAAGGCATAGCGGCGACGGCTTCTGCGCTTCGCATGGCTCAATCCCTTCCACGCTTGGGGAAGCGGGCCAGCATATGCAGTCGATCTTTGACCGCCAGCCTCAGCTTCTTCAGCCGCAGCAGCCGGATACCATCGGGAAATCGCCGCTTTAGCTCTTGGCGAATTTGGTCGTCCAGTCTGTGATGAACGACGGTCAATTTATACACTAGGGCACTCATAGCCTCTCTCCAGATCGATGGTTTCACCGATCGGGTTAGCCATGACGCAGCGACATATGGGCATACGCACTGCATCGAGCTAGCCCGAAGCGGTCCGACATCGCGACTGTCAGGGGGAACAGCCGCCAGAGGGGCCCGGTCCGCGAGAACCAATCTAGGCTTACCCGCGATTGGCGGCCAATCCGACTTCTCGCATGGAGCAATAGCAGCAGGCTATCGCCACTCAATGCGGTGGGCAGGCATTTCACCCGATCAAAGCGCGGGCTTCAGCCTGAATCCGGTCAGCAATCGTCCGATACGCGTCCCGGTAAGCAGCGCCGGATCGCCACGCCGCGGCGATGCTGCGTGTGAATTTCCATCCCTGAGGCTTAAGCACTTCGATGCCCGTACGGCCTCCGACATCCGAGCCGATGTAAAGCTCTGGGAGGACCGCAAGCCCCACCCCTGAGCTGGCCATCTGATGAACGCTATCGAGGCTTGTGCCCTCATAGTCACGCAGCAGTTCCATGCCGAGTTCCGCGCAGATTTCGGCCACTTGGCGATGCAGATGGTGGGACCTACCGAGGCTGAGAACCTGCGCGCCTTTCAGATCCTCGACGCAAAGTTTGGGGCGCACGGCGAGCGGATGGTCGGGAGGTGCGACGAGAAACAATCGCTCGCGAAACAAGGGCTGGACTTCAAGGTCGCCACCCTCGATCGGCAGCGGTCCGAGCAGCATGTCAAGCGCGCCTCGCGAAAGCGCGAGCGCCTGCTCTTCCGGAATGCCCTCCCTGATATGAAGCCTGAGATCAGGCTGCTCGCGGTGGAGCGCAGCGACGATCGGGGGCATCAAATAGGGCCCCAAGGTGGGCGTCACTCCGAAGCGGAGTGTCCCCACGAGATGCTCGCCGGCCCGCCGCGCTAGGTCGCGAATATCCTGCACCTCGATCACCAAACGTCGGGCCCGTGCAGTTATCTCGCGTCCGATCGGGGTCAACTCCGCCCCCGAGGTTCTTCGTTCGATCAGGGCGACTCCGAGCCGATCCTCCAGCGCGCGCAGCTGCTGGCTGAGCGTCGGTTGCGAGACGTGGCATACATCCGCCGCGCGGCCGAAATTCTGAAGGTCAGCCACGGCAACGAGATATTCCAGCTGGCGCAACGTTGGCATGGGAAGACTCCATAGCGATAGCCAATACCTATCACGTTCAGGGTATCCTTTCGAATGGACTCAATCTCGAGCCTGAGGCAACGTCGCTCAATCAGCATGAGGCCCACCACACTGGTTGCGGGTGAAGGCAGATTGAAAGCAGTCCGAAGCCACCTGATATTCCTCGCTGACGGGCAGGTGACTCTTCGGAAAATGGAGAATGAAAGTGGCAAACGGATTTGATCCACGGATAATAGCAGTGCCGGAATCGACCCGGATCGGCCGTGAAGACACGACGATCGATGTGGGCCTACGGTCCTACATGCTGTCCGTGTACAATTACATGGCCTCCGGGGTGCTGCTGACGGGCATCGTGGCGCTGTTGTTCGCCAACAGCGGCTACGCGGCTGCCGTGCTCGGCGGGCCGGGGATCCTCAAATATGCCATCATGTTTGCGCCACTGGCGTTCGTTCTGGTGCTCAGCTTCGGCATCACTCGTCTTTCGACCGGGACGGCCCAATTGCTGTTCTGGGCGTTCGCGACGGTGATGGGTCTGTCGATGGCGTCGATCTTTCTGGTGTTTACGGGAACCTCGATCGCGACCACCTTCTTCGCGACCGCGGCGGCGTTCGGGGGTCTCAGCCTTTACGGCTATACGACCAAGCGTGACCTGTCGGCCTTAGGCACCTTCCTGATCATGGGCGTGGTCGGCTTGCTGGTGGCGATGATCATCAACCTGTTTCTCCAGTCGGGGACCATGAGCCTGGTGATCAGCTTCATCGGCGTGCTGCTGTTCGCAGGCCTTACCGCCTACGACACGCAGCGGATCAAGAGCCTGTACGCGCAGGTTGCGGGGACGGACATGATGGGCAAGACCGTTATAATGGGCGCGCTGTCGCTCTACCTCGACTTCGTCAACATGTTCACCTTCCTCCTTCAGTTCATGGGCCAGCGACGCTAACTAAATCAGCACCATGATGCACAGGCACCAAGGTCCGGGCACGGCGCATGGAAGGCGCCAGGCACGAGAACCAAGGCGGTGGAGGAGCCGTCCCTCAACCGATGAGACCCGTTCGTCTGAGATGTTTGGCTTATAGCGATTCACTGACATATGGCCATCAAACCACAAGAACGGCGTCCATAGCTCGACCTTGAGGAGGGAATAGCCGCGTGGACCTTTCCGGTTTCCCACTTGAGGCACTGCTGCCCTTCATCGCCATCGGCTTTGCGGCGCAACTGGTGGACGGCGCGCTTGGCATGGCGTTCGGCGTTATCTCGAACACGCTGCTGATAAGCATGGGTGTCCCCCGGCGGCAGCCTCGGCGGGCGTCCATGCGGCCGAAAGCTTCACCACCGCAGCCTCCGGTATCAGCCACATTGCCCATCGCAATGTGGATTGGCGACTCTTCGGGCGGCTCGTGATTCCCGGCGTGGCTGGTGGCATCTTGGGCGCCTACGTATTGACTAGGATCAGCGCCGAAGCGGCGCGACCGATCGTACTCGCCTACTTGACTGCCATCGGCCTATATCTGCTTTGGCGCGGCATCAAAGTTCCTTCTGTGGAAAAGAGGCCTAAGTTTGTCGCGCCGCTTGGGCTTGTCGGGGGCTTCCTGGATGCAGCAGGCGGCGGCGGCTGGGGGGCAGTGGTGACCAGCAACCTGTTGGCACAGGGCGGGAGCCCGCGAAAAGTCGTCGGTACCGTGAACACCGCCGAGTTCTTCTTGGCAGTGACCATCTCCGCCACTTTCATCGCCACCCTCGGCCTAGGAGCCTTCACCACCGCCACGGTCGGGCTGCTTATCGGGGGTATCGCCGCTGCGCCCCTTGGCGCTTTGGTGGCGAAGCGGGTCCCGGCCAGGCCGCTGCTCATCCTGGTAGGCGTCGTGCTCACGATCACCAGCATCTACGGAGTGATACGGGCACTGGTTTGATCCTGATTCCTTTCGCTTGAGTTTAGCATTTCTAAACAAGCCGGGACGGAATCATATTTTTTGATCTTTGCCGTCCGCTTTCTTGTTATTAATCTGAAGTTCATTGCTGTGTCCTCGACAAGCAATGTGACCAAGTCGCTCTTTACGCGAAAAGCAGCAACTTTTTATGGGTGTAGCTAAGGTATGCCATTGCGACCACGCGTATCAGATCAGATCGGCAGGGTGCCGTTCGCGGCAAGCACCTCCCCGGCGAGATAGAGCGAGCCGGTAATGAGAATTCGGGGGGCTGGATCGAGGCCAAGCGCGGAGATGGTGGCAAGCGCGTCCCCGACACTGTCGCGGGTCTCGGCCGGGATGCCGACGCAGCGGGCAACTTGTGCGATCTCCTCGGACGGCAGAGCCGTGTCTTGCTGGATCGGCACCGCGATGACACGGCAGACGAGCACGGCGAAGTTCATGAGAAAGCCTTCGCAATCCTTGCTCGCGAGCATGCCGACGATGAGTATGAGCGGCCGCGGACCGCGCTTCTCAAGATCGGCAAGCGCGCCGACGACCGCACGGCCGCAGTCTGGATTGTGGCCGCCGTCGAGCCACAGCTCGCTGCCTTGCGGCGCCAGTTCCACCAGCCGGCCGTGAGGGAGACGCTGCATGCGCGCTGGCCATTCGACCTTGGCGACGCCTTGCTTGAAGGCCGCGTGCGGAATCTGCAGTGCAGGGATGCTGCGCAAGGTGGCGATTGCGGTACCCGCGTTGTCGAACTGGTGACGGCCAGACAGACAAGGCGCCGGGAGGTCGATGAGCCCGTGCTCGTCCCGATAGGCCATGCGACCGCGCTCGGGCGTCACGACCCAGTGCTTGCCAGCAATCCGAAGCGGCGCGCGCATGCGCGCGGCCTGCCGTTCGATCACCGTGAGCGCCTCTCGCGACTGCGGCGCGGTTACCGCCAGCACATTGGGCTTGAGGATACCCGCCTTCTCCGCCGCGATCAGCTCGATGGTGTTGCCGAGGAAGTCCTGATGGTCGAGCGAGATTGGAGTGATCACGCTCGCAAGCAAGCGTTCGATCACGTTGGTAGCGTCGAGCCGGCCACCCAGGCCGACCTCGAGCAGCAGCACATCGGCGGGATGGCGCGCGAACAGCAGGAAGGCTGCAGCGGTGGTGATCTCGAAGAACGTGATTGGATCTCCGGCATTCAACCGCTCGCAGGTCGCAAATGCATCCGCAAGCTCGTCGTCCTCGACCAGCGCGCCGCCGCCCGGTCGCGCAAGACGGATGCGCTCGTTGAAGCGCACGAGGTGGGGCGAGGTGTAGACGTGCACGGCGCGCCCGGCCGCTTCCACGATCGCGCGGAGAAAGGCGACGGTCGAACCCTTGCCATTGGTGCCAGCGACGTGGATCACCGGCGGCAAGCGTCGCTCGGGATGCCCAAGCCGGTCGAGAATGCGCCACATGCGGTCGAGGGAGAGATCGATCCGCTTGGGATGGAGCGTGAGCAATCGCGTAAGAAATGCATCCATTCGGACCATTGCGCTTCTTCTACTTGTCTCTTTTTAGGTGGGTGGCCATCGTTTACCCGCGTGAGCGCGGAACTATCCTAGTTCCCAAATGAACGCGAAGCTCGGGCCAGATCCAATCGAAACACGCGACTGCGCCCATTGCCCAGCAACGAATTAATGCCGCCATGCACATGTAACGATGTTGCAGCGAAACAGACACACACGCCTTCTAGAAATCCCCTGCACACACCGCGACTCGGCGGAATGGAAAACGCGCCGATCAACTTTCAGCGGGGGTCAGGCTCTCGAACCTGCCTACTACTGGGAGTGGCAACCGCTTGCAAGATTGCCCTGATCGACTCGGTCGGTCGGCTCGATTACGACTGCTCCTGCCTCGCAGCTCGTGCCATAAGTTCGGCGAGCAGTGGGTTCGGGAACCGCCGCTTCTGCGTGATCGCGTAGAAGCTCTCGCTGAGCGTCGGGATTCGACAGACCTCGACGAGGGCGCCGGAGGCCAATTCGTCGCGGACTACGATCGGGGGCACCAGCGTGAGACCCTGGCTGTCGCGGGCGAGCAGGCGCAACATAGCCATGTCGTCGACCTCGGCCAGGATGACCGGGCGCACTCCGGCACGCTCAAGGATCCGGTCAAACGCCAGGCGAATCTCGCTGTCCAAACTTGGCAGGAGGATTGGTTCGGAGGCCAGGTCTTCCGGAAAGCGGAACGGTGACGCCGCCGCGCCGGGCCGGCGGACCAGGCCGACCGGCTGCTGAGCGAGCAGTTGGCTCCGAAACGAAGACTGTGCGTCCTGCTGCGGCGCGCTGTTGGCGAGCACGACGTCGACCGTGTGCGCCTTAAGTTGGGCGAGTAGATCATACATCGTACCCGAGCGGACAATCAGCTCGACATCCGCGCGGCCGACCAGGGGACGGAGGAACTCCAGCTGGAAGTTGCGCGACAGGGTCGTCAACGCCCCGACCCGGAACGCCTGTCGCCGATCGAGCGGTCGTCCTTGCATAGTGCTGACGAGTTCATCGCCGGCCTGGAACACGGTGTCGGAGTAGTCGAGCGCGATGCGGCCCGCCTCTGTGAGCACGAGGCGCTTGCCTGTTCGCTCGAACAGCGGATGCCCGAGCTGCTGCTCGAGCTTTCCCAACTGCACCGAGAGCGCCGACTGAGACAGGTTGAGGCGTTCGGCGGCGCGCGTCAGGCTGCCCTCGTGGGCGATCGCCCAGAAGTATCGTAGATGGTGGTAATTGAGGCTGGCCATCGGCATAGTTTTATGGAAGCGAACGAATTCCCACAATCTTTATATTATCAAGAAGGGTGGATGGGCGCTAGGTAAGGGGTCGCTTCTCGCCGGAGACGACCATGACCTCAGCGCTGCCCTGGTGCCTTGCTCTCGGGCCCCTCGCACTCGTAGCGTCCGGCCTGGTGGCTGGTGCCGCCAAGCTGCCTCGCCGACAGGCCGGGACGAGCGCAGCCCTCGTGGCGGCGTTTGCACTGGCCGTGGCTGTCGCCGCGGGCGTTGCCGTCGCACTGCACGGTCCGTTCGCAACGGTCACCGTCGGGATCGAGGGCGTTGGGCTCGGCTTCTATGTCGATGCGCTGAGCGCGATCATGTTCGCGCTCGTCGCCTTCGTTGGCCTGATCGTGGTCGTCTACAGCCGAAACTATCTCGACGGCGATCCCGGCCAGGACCGTTTCACCCAGTGGCTGTGCCTGACGCTCGCGGCAGTGCTGCTGCTGATCGTCTCAGGCAATTTGTTCCAGTTCGCGCTCGCCTGGATCGCGACGAGCGTTGGTCTCAACAAGCTCCTGCTCTTCTATCCCGAACGACAGGCGGCCGTGCTCGCGGCACGTAAGAAGTTCATCGCCAGCCGTGTCGGCGATGTCTGTCTGGTCGCCGCGATGGTGTTGCTCCACCAGACGTTCGACAGCCTCGATTATGCGGTCCTGTTCGCCGGCGCCGAGGCGATGCGCGTCGCCGGAGTCGTTCCGGGCACAATCCACGCCGTCGCGGTGTTGCTGGTCATCGCCGCGCTGCTCAAATCGGCGCAGTTTCCGCTGCATGGCTGGCTGACCGAGGTGATGGAGACGCCGACGCCGGTGTCGGCGTTGCTTCACGCCGGCGTAATCAATGCCGGCGGCTTCCTGGTGCTGCGCTTCGCCGGCGTGATCTCGCTGTCGTCGCCCTCGCTGGAGGTCCTCGTCATCGTCGGCGGCTTCACGGCCTTGTTCGGCTCGACGGTAATGCTCACACAGACCAGCGTCAAAGTCTCGTTGGCCTATTCGACGATCGCGCAGATGGGTTTCATGATGCTGCAATGCGGGCTCGGCGCCTTCTCCGCCGCGCTGCTGCACATCGTCGCCCACTCACTCTACAAGGCGCACGCCTTCCTATCGTCGGGCAGCGTCATTGATCTGGCGCGGGCGTCGTGGTCACCGAGCCCTAGCGGGCGGCCGCACAGGGCGCGGATGGCGATGGTCGTTGGCCTCGTGCTGGCGGTGACGCTCGTGATCGGCACGTTGTTCGGCGCTACGATAACGCAGCAACCCGGCGTCTTCGCGCTCGGCGCGGTGGTGATGCTCGGCCTCGCTCATCTGGTCACGCAAGCGCTCGATGAACGGCCGAGCGTCTATGTCATCGGCCGCACGGTGGCGCTCGCAGTTGTAGTTGGGCTCGCCTATTTCTGGCTCCAGTTCGCGACTGAGCATCTACTGGCCGGCTCGCTGCCGCCGGTTCAGGCGCTACGCGGCCCCTTCGACCTCGCCATCGTCGCTCTGGTTGTGCTTGCCTTCGGCACGGTGACCGTTTTCCAGAGCCTGCTGCCGGGCCGAGCCGCCGCGCCGCGCTGGCAGGCGTTCTACGTCCACCTCGCCAACGGTCTCTACGTCAACACGCTCGCGAACCGGCTTGTGCTGCACTTCTGGCCCAGCCCGCCACCTGGTTACGGCGCACGATCCCCCTCCACTACGTCCGCCGGCGGGGTCCGCCCATGAGTATCGCCATCGCCTCCGAGACCGGTCCGCGAAGCCCCATCGCTGTAACCTGCGAAAGACCAGGCGCGAAGACAGCCTCGATCGAGGCGGCCATCGCCCAAGCGTGCGACAAGATCGCGCCGCTCTGGCCGCTCAAGCATTTCGTCGCGGTGAACCCATTCCTCGGCTTCAGTGACCAGAGCTTCGCTGCGACCTGCGCTACGCTTCGCCGGGTTGCCGGAGTCGATATGCTGATGCCGCGCGCCTTCTACCGCCAGGCGCTGGCGGCGGGGACCATCGAGGAGCACGACCTGGAGGCAGCCATGGCTGCTGCTACGTCCGGCCATCCGGCCTTCGCGCACGACGCCGCCTCGCTCCGCTTAGCCGCAGCGCGCGATCCCGTCTGGACCAGTCGGCCGGGCCCGGTCGTCGCGACCGTCGCCGAGGTCCTGGACGGCTTGGCGGCCGGCGACCGTCAGGCCTCGCGCACCGCGTTCATGGTCGACGAGATCTCGAAATGGTGCGCCGCCTATTTCGACGAAGGACAAGCCGCCTGGAAGCTGCCGTCGCGCGCGCTCCCGGCCTATACCGCGTGGCGTGCCGCGATGCGGTTCGACCGCAACCCGGAGACGATGGGCATCCGGGGCTTCCGCAAGGCCGTCGCCGCCATGCCCAAGGACCCACGCGAGGCGATCGCGGCGGTCGTCCTGGCGCTGGGCATCCCTGATCGCGCCATCGAGGATTATCTGCACCGGGCGCTGATCGATATCGGCGGCTGGGCGGCCTATGCACGCTATCTCGTCTGGGACAATGCACTTTACGGGCGCGACGACGATACGCTGGTGGAGTTGCTCGCGATCCGCGTCGTCTGGGGCTACGCGCTGTTCCTCGAACGCCCCGACACCGCGTTCACGGCGGCCTGGGCAAAGGCGATGGCCGACGCAGCGACACTGCCCAAAGACGAGCGGCTCGGCGACGATCCAGAGCTCGCGCTCGATCTCATCCTGCACGAAGCCTATGAAGCGGCCTACCGGCGTCGGCTGCTCGCGCGGCTGTCGCAGCATTTCGAGGCGCCCGTGTCAAAGCCCGCCCCCACGCGTAAGGCGTTCCAGGCGGCATTCTGCATCGACGTTCGCTCCGAAGTCTATCGACGCGCGCTCGAGACCGTCTGCCCCGACGCCGAGACGATCGGGTTCGCTGGCTTCTTCGGCTTCCCGATCGAATATGTGCCGATCGGCCGCGAGACCGGTGGGGCGCAGTGCCCGGTGCTGTTGAAGCCCGCCTTCGTGGTGTGCGAGGCAGTCGCCAATGCGTCGGAAGCCGAGGAGGCGGAGATCATGAACCTCCGCCTGCTGCGCCGCCGCGCGGCGAAGGCGTGGAAGGCGTTCAAGCTCTCGGCGGTGTCGTCGTTCACCTATGTCGAGACGGTGGGGTTGTTGTTTGCCGCCAAGCTCGTCGGTGACAGCGCGCGCCTGACGCGGACGGTCAGCGACCCCAATACCGATGGCCTCGACAAGGGTGTGATCGGCCGCATCGGACCGCGGCTCGAACCGGGCGCGGTGGGCGGTCGGGTCACCGGCTTCGACGACGGGCAGCGCGTCGCCATGGCCGAGGCGGTGCTGCGGGCGATGTCGATGACCCAAGACTTCGCGCGGCTGGTCCTGCTGACGGGACACGGCAGCACGACCGTCAACAATCCCCATGCTTCGGGGCTGGATTGCGGAGCGTGTGGCGGGCACACGGGCGAGGCGAACGCGCGGATCGCCGCCGCCATCCTCAACGATCCCGGCGTCCGGGTGGGGCTGGCCGCCAAGGGCATCGACATCCCGAAGGACAGCTGGTTCATCGGCTGCCTGCACGACACCACGACCGACGAGGTGCGCATCTTCGATGCCGATCGGCTGCCGGCGTCGCATGCCGGCGATCTCGCGCGGCTGCGCGAAGCGCTCGCCAAGGCCTCCTCGCTCGCCCGCGATGAGCGGGCACAGCTGCTCGGCATCGGCAAGAGCGAGGATGTCGATCGCGCGGTAAGGGCGCGCAGCCGCGACTGGGCGCAGGTGCGTCCCGAATGGGGCCTGGCAGGAAATGCCGCCTTCATCGCCGCGCCGCGCGAGCGCACGCGCGGGCTCGACCTCGCCGGCCGCGCCTTCCTGCACGATTACGACTGGCAGAAGGACGCCGGGTTCAGCGTGCTCGAACTCATCATGACTGCCCCCATGGTCGTCGCGAGCTGGATTAACCTGCAATATTACGCCTCGACCGTGAACAACCGCGCCTTTGGCAGCGGCAACAAGCTGCTCCACAACGTCGTCGGCCAGCTCGGCGTCCTCGAAGGCAATACCGGCGATCTGAAGGTCGGGCTGCCTTGGCAGTCGGTGCATGACGGGACACGCTTCGTCCACGAGCCGCTGCGGCTCACCGTCTTCATCGAGGCGCCCGAGGACGCGCTGAACCGTGTCATCGAAGCGCACGCCAGCGTCCGGCAACTTATCGACAACGGCTGGGTCCACCTGTTCCGTCTCGGGGACGAGGGGTGGACAATCCGCCGCTATGCCGGCGATTTGAGATGGGAGGCCGCGACGTGACCGCCCGGCTCTCCCATCTCGCGCGACTGGAATCCGAAGCGATCCATATCCTACGAGAAGCGGTCGCCGAAGGACGCAAGCCGGTGATGCTGTTCTCGGCGGGCAAGGACTCGACGGTGCTGGCGCATCTCGCGCTGCGCGCCTTCTTTCCGGGCCGCCCGCCGTTCCCGCTGCTCCATATCGACTCCACCTGGGAGTTCCGGTCGCTCCTCGACTTCCGCGACGCGTTTGCGCGCGAGCATGGGTTCGAGCTCATCGTCCATGCCAATGAGGAGGGGCGAGCGGCCGGCCTCAATCCCTTCGACCATGGCGACCGCTACACGCTGGCGATGCGGACCGAACCGCTCAAGGACGCGCTCGACCAAGGCGGCTATGACATCGTCTTCGGCGGCGCCCGCCGCGACGAGGAGAAGTCGCGGGCGAAGGAGCGGATCTTCTCGGTCCGCTCTGCTGGCCACGCTTGGGATCCGCGCCAACAGCGCCCCGAGCTCTGGAGCCTCTATAATGCCCGTCTTGGCAAAGACCAGTCGGCGCGGGTGTTCCCGGTGTCGAACTGGACCGAAACCGACGTCTGGACCTACGCGCTTGCCCACGACATCGCGCTCGCCCCGCTCTACTTCGCGGCTCCGAGGCCGGTGGTTGAGCGGGGCGGGGGTTTGATCGTCATCGACGAAGAATCCCGCATGCCGCTCCGGACAGGGGAGACCGTCGAAACAAGGGCCGTGCGCTTCCGAACGCTAGGCTGTTGGCCGGTCACCGCGGCGATCGCGTCCGAGGCGACCGACCTCCCCTCCGTCGTCCAGGAAACCTTGGCGGCCTCGGGCTCCGAACGTCAGGGCCGGATCAGCGACGGCGAGGATGGCGGCTCGCTCGAGCAGAAGAAGCGCGAGGGGTATTTCTAGCGATGACCAGCGCGCCACGACCCTACGAGCGCACGGACGCCGTCCTCGCGACGATGCACGGCAAGGAGCGGGTAATCGCACCCCTCCTGGAGCGGGCACTGGGATTGCGGGTCGCCGCGACGACGAATGTCGACACCGACCGCTTTGGCACCTTCAGTCGTGACGTCGAACGAACCGGTTCGCAACTCGATGCGGCGCGGGCTAAGATCGCCGCAGCATTCGCGGCCGCGCCCGATGTCAACGTCGCGCTGGCCAGCGAAGGCAGCTTCGGGCCTCATCCCCAAATTCCCTTCGTCCCGCTCGGCCGCGAGCTCGTCGTAATGAGGGATCGCGTCAGCGGTCTCGAATTGATCGGTCATTATGCGGGCCTGTCGACGAATTTTGGCCACGCGGTCGTTACGGACCTGGCCGGCGCCAGTGCGTTCGCCGAACGCGCGCGATTTCCCGGACATGGGGTGATCGTCATGGGCTGCGTCGATCAGCAGCCGGCGCCCAGGCGCGCGCTGATCAAGGACATTGACGCTTGGGCCGAACTGCAAAGGGCGATTGAGGAGGTGATCACGATCTGCGGCGCCGCCTTCGTTGAGACCGATATGCGCGCCCATCGCAACCCCACCCGAATGCGCACCATCAAACGCGCGACGCTGGACCTTGTCCGCCGGTTTCGGAGCCCGTGCCCGATCTGCGCTCGACCCGGATTTGCCATCACCAAACGGCTATCCGGCCTGCCATGCTCATGGTGCGGAGGCCCAACGCTCGCGCTGAAAGCTGATGTCTATAGCTGTGAGGGTTGCGGTTACCGGGAAGAGCGCGCGGTGAAGGCGGCGACAGCGGACCCGGGGCAATGCGGGGAGTGCAACCCGTGACCAAGGGAACGAAGGGAGAGCAGAATGGCCGCTTCGCAATCGCCCGTTGAGCCTCTCCTCGAGGCCGAAAAGCAGATCGCGTGGGTGCTCGCCCATCCTGGCATGAGCGACTGGCTGAAGGACGCTCTTAGGACCGCAGTCGATCGCGATCCCGAGCACCTTCTGAATGACTTGGAGATACTATGTTTGCTTTTGAGAGCGAAGTCCCAAGCCGCCATAGATGAGCGGCTACGGTAGTCTCCAAGTCCGGTAGGTATCGGGGCGAATATTGAACTGCGTGAGGAGCGTCACAGAGATGATGAAATGCGTAGACGACGTCTACCGAGCGCTTCCGATGTATGCGGAACGCGGTGCGTTCTTCGACAGCGCTGTTTCCGCGCAGCGAGACGAGCGCTCTCGTGTCGATCGAGATTAAACATCTGCGATACGCTGAGGCGGCGGAACGCTGTGGCAGTTTTCGCAAGGCGGCAGATCTGCTCGCCCTCAAGCAGTCTAATCTCAGCCGACGAATCCGACATCTGGAGGAGCAACTCGGCGTAGCGTTGTTCGAACGAACGAATGGCGGCGTCAGGCCGACGGCGGCAGGCCGGGACTTTGTGAACGGCGTTCGCCGGGTTCTCAATGATTTGCAGATTGTCGTCGACGGAGCCAAGGCCGTCGGACGCGGCGAGGCCGGGTATTTGACGATCGGCTTCTACACGTCCCTCTCAGCCGGCAATCTCAGGGCAAGTCTTGTCGAGTACGGCCGTCGCTTTCCCCAGGTTGAGATCAAAACTATCGAAGGATCGCGAACGCGATTGTTCGACGGAATACAGAATAGCATGATCGACATTGCCATCGTCACCGGGGAGCCGGCTTCAGATTGCAATCGCTCGATGGTGCTCTGGAGCGAGCGCATCATCGTCGCTTTGCCCGAGGATCATCCGCTCGCAGCGAACGAAGTCATCTATTGGACAGACTTAAAGCATGAGCGCTTCTTGCTGAGCGAGCGCGATCCGGGACCGGAGATCCAAGACATCCTCGTTGCCAAGCTCAGTTCCCCTGGCGATCTGCCCGACGTCGTCCGGCACGATGTGAGCCCGGAAAACATCAAGAGCCTGGTTGGGGCCAACCGCGGCGTCAGCCTTATGTGTGAGGCGTGCATGGGAGCCAGCTATACCGGCGTCGTCTACCGCGAGGCGCGCGACGGCAACGGCTCGACCCGGATCGGGTATCGCGCCTATTGGCGAGACGGCAACGACAACCCAGCGCTCCGGAACTTCATTCGCCTCTTGGAGGAGCGCTTCCCGCCGGTTGCGAACGGGAACGGGCCGCGTGGCGCATCTTCGCGAATCCCCGATCCGTCGCCATAAAACGCTCAATCATTGGTGCGATCAGCTTAGCGGGCTCGACGGCTTGCCCGCTTTCTCGGCCAAGGATTTCTGCATACGCGATGAGATCGCGGTGAAGGGCGGCGGGCAGTTCCACCGAGATCTTCACCGGCTTGTCGTCTTCGAGCGGCCCGAGCTTCAGCTTGGCCATCGGCTAGCCTCCGTAAGGTTCGAGCACCAAATCCCGGGTGACAATCACGCGCACGGGAAAGCCCGGCCGGATCGTCAGCGTCGGCGCGACGTTAAGCTGACGGCGCACGATCTGCTGGCCGGCATCGTTGATAGTGTCCTGCCCGCCGTTGCGGATGGCCTGAATCAAGCGGTCATCGTCGTTGGCGGCGAGTTCGGCGCCGACGCTCAGCAGCGTGGAAAGCCCCGCTGCCTTGGCCAGCTCCCACCAGTGATAATCGACGCCATCCTGAAGGCCGGCATAGCCCTCGGCATCGGCGCCGGGCTGACGCTCGAGAACGATCGAGCGTCCGTTCGGGAAGATCAGACGATTCCAGACCAAGAGGACGCGGCTTTGGCCGAACTGAACATTGTTGTCATACTGGCCAATGATCCGCGTGCCTTGCGGCACCAGGAGGATACGTCCCGTTGGGCTGTCATAGATGTTCTCCGTCACCTGCGCGGTGATCTGGCCGGGTAGGTCGGAGCGGATGCCGGTGATGAGCGCCGCCGCGATCACGGCGCCTGCCTGAAGGATGTAAGGCGACGCCGGTGCGGCGACGCGATCGGGTGCGACGGTGCGCCGATCGGCCGCCGCATTGAGAAATGCGAGCTGTCGATCCTGGGCCGATGGGGTGGCGGGTGGCGGCGCGAGGCCGAGGCCGGTGAGGTCCGGAGTGGGCGGCGGCGCGATCGTCGCGGCGCCGGGGCCCGTCGAGGCCATGGACCTGTTCTCGGCGCCGCTGAACAGCCTACTGACGCGGGCGGTCTCTATTTCCTGCAGCCGGCGTTGCTCCTCCGCGCTGAGGCCGGGCTGGTTTGGCAATGGCTGGCCACGATTTTGCGCGCCCAGAATGGGTCGCCCGAGGTCGCCCGGAAGCGGCGGACCCAATTGGGGAACACCGCTGTAATCGCGCGGCAATCCGGCCAGGCCATCGGCGGTCGACCGATTATCGGTCGAGTAAAGTTCGTCCGCCGGCCTCCCCGCGTCGCCGGTCTGGAGCGCATAGATCAACGCGGCGCCGATTCCGACGCTCGCCACGAGTCCGATGCCGGCGAGCACCTTTCGCGAGAGCCGTGTGACACGCGGCGCTTCCGCACGCAGCCGCATCGGGGCGGCCGCGTCGTCCGCCGACCCGGTCAGCGGCGCCTCGTCTTCTTCTTTCCGGGGTTCTGGCTCGCTCACGACGCCGGCCTCCCATCGGTGCGGACGATCCGGACGCGCTTCTGGCGGTCGCCAGCGCCGAAACGCAGCTCCGCGGCCGCGAACAGCCGGTCGACGATCATGTAGTTGGCACGGACGCGGTAGTTCACGAGCTCGGAGGTGTTGCCCTCCGGACCGACCACAAACAGCGGCGGCATCTCGCCCTGACCGATGCCACGCGGAAACTCGATGAAGACCTGGCGTCCATCATCGTAGGCGCGCAGTGGCCGCCACGGCGCACGATCGCCTTCGATGGCATAGCGGAAATTGATGTTGGCGAGGTCGACGCCGGTGGCGACGGGACTGCTGGCCTCGGCCTGCGCGTTCTGGCGGCGCAGCGCGATGAGCTGATCCTGCGGATACTGCCAGGACACCGAAGCCATATAGGTGCGTTCGGTCGAGCGCAGCTCCATGTGATAGGTGCGCAGATTGGTGTTGATGATGAGATTCGTCATCAAGTCGGCGCGGGTCGGCTTGACCAGGATGTGGACTTGTTGGGTGGCGCCCGAACCGCTCACCGTGTCGCCGATGATCCACCGCACGGTGTCGCCAGCGGCGACCGGGCCGGAGCCGACCAATTGTTCGCCCGGCTGGAGGGCGATGTCGGTGATCTGGCCGACGGCGGTGTAAACCTGATAGAGCGCGCCGCCCGTATAGGGATAAACCTGCATGGCGTTGATGAAGCCGTCGCGGACGGGCTGAACGCGCGCGGCGGCATTGGCCTGGTTGACGCGCGCTGTGGGCTCGGCCGGCTCCGGCGGTCGGCGCGTCGATTCAACGGGCTGCAGTTGCCCGGGCAGTGGGAGCGGCCTCGGGATTTCGACCACGCGCACGGGCGCCGGAGGATCAGCGCTTAGCGCCGCAGGGACGGCGTTGTCGTAGGAGATCTCCGGCGGCCTGTTCGCCGTGGCGCAGCCGGCGAGCGCCGACGTGCAGAGCAAAATCGCAAGTGTGGAAGTGCGGAAAGCCGGGTCGCCGGCTTTACGGAAAGACGGTTTCATTGCCCAAGCTCCCGTGACCAGTTGATGGCGTTGACGTAGATTCCGAGCGGGTTGGCGCGCAGCCGGTCGGCGTTGCGGGGCACCTGCACGACGATGGTGAGGATGGCGGTCCAGCGGGTCGTCTCGGCGAGCTGGCCATTCTCGTACCGGCGTTCGGCCCATGCGACGCGGAAGCTGTTGGGCGAAGCCCGGATGACGCTGGAGACGTCGACGGCGACCTGCTGCCGGCCGACCTTGGTGAAGGGGTCGTTCGATCGCGCGTAGTCGTTGAGCGCCATGGCGCCGCGATCCGTCGTGAAATCGTAGGCGCGCAGCCAGTTCTGCCGAACGATGATGGCGTCGGACGGAATCGAGCGCACCTGCTCGATGAAGCGTGCGAGATGAAAGGCGATCTGGGGATCGGTCGGACGATAGTCGGCGACCGCTGGCGCCACCGCCTGCGCCTGGCCGAGCCGGTCGACCTGCACAACCCATGGCACGATCGTGCCGCGGGCCGATTGCCAGACCAGCGCCGCCGCAAAGCTGGCGGACAGGACCAAAGAACCGAAGGCCATGAGCCGCCAATTCTTCGCCTGGACGCGCGCGGCGCCGATACGCTCGTCCCAGACCTGAGCGGCGCGCTGATATGGCGTCTCGGGTTCTGGTGCTTTGCCGTAGTGAGTAGAAGGTCTTTTGAACATCAGCGATCGCCTTGGGAGAGGTTGATGGAGGAGCCGCCGCCATGGCTGTCGCCGCTGCGAACGGCGTGGGCGGCGGCCGTCACACCGTGGCTCAGGGCTTGTGAGCGCTTCATGCGCTGGGCCCAGGCCGGCGGTCCGTCAGCCGCAACGGGTGACGCAGCCTCGGCCGCGCTTCCACCGATCGTGCCCATGGTCGACGTGCCGCCGGTGGCCGCGAACGCGGATTTGGCGCCCTCGGAGAAGCTCGACTTCATGCTGTCTGCTGCCTGGGAGGCCGCGCGACGCAGGGGTGACGTGGCGGCCGCGCCAGCGGCGCGAGCAACGCCACTGAGTCCAGACCCGACGGCAGACGCGCCCGACTGGCCAGCGGCGCCGAGGCTGTAGGCCGTCGAAGCGCCACCTGCCATCGCCGCGCCACCGCGCGCGGCCGCAGCGGTTCCGGAAAGAGCGGCGCCGCCGCCGCGCAGGGCCATTCCGCCCGCCGCGCCGGCCGCGACCAGAGCGCCACCCGCCGCGAGGCCGGTTCCGACCGCCGCGCCAGCGCCGAGCTGGGGACCGCCGGAGACGAGGCCGTTGGCGATGCCGGGACCGAAGATTCCGAGTCCGAGCAGCGACAGCGCGGCGAGCACGATCGCCATCGCCTGGTCGATCGTCGGCGTCTGGCCGGCGAAACCGGCGGTGAACTGGGAGAACAAGGTTGAGCCGATGCCGATGATGACGGCGAGGACCAGCACCTTGATGCCGCTCGAGATGACGTTGCCGAGGACGCGTTCGGCCATGAACGCGGATTTGCCGAAGAGGCCGAAGGGAATCAGCACGAAGCCGGCAAGCGTCGTCAGCTTGAATTCGATCAGGGTGACGAAGAGCTGGACGGCGAGAATGAAGAAGGCGAGCAGCACCAGCGCCCAGGCGAACAACAGGCAGGCGATCTGGATGAAATTCTCGAAGAAGGCGATCCAGCCCATCAGGTTGGAGATGGAATCGAGCAGCGGGCGGCCGGCGTCGAGGCCGGTCTGCGCAACGCGGCCGGGCCGCATGAGATCCTCGATGGTGAATCCGGTGCCTGACGCTTTCAGGCCCAGCCCCGCGAAGCTCTCGAACACGATGCGCGCGAGGCTATTCCAGTTGCCGATGATGTAGGCGAAGACGCCGACGAACAGCGTCTTCTTGACCAGGCGCGCCATGATGTCGTCGTCGGCGCCCCAACTCCAAAACAGTGCGGCCAAGGTCACGTCGATGACGATCAGCGTTGTGGCGATGAACGCCACCTCGCCGCCGAGCAGGCCAAAGCCGCTATCGATATAGCGGGTGAAGACCTCTAGGAATTGGTCGATGACGCCGGTGCCGCCCATGGATCACCGCCCGTCGTCATGCTGCGGCGATGTCCGCGCTGGTGCGGGCGCGACACCGAGAAAGCGGTCGCGGGTTTCGGCCCAGGTGCGCAGGCATTCGGCATCGCGCGCGGCGGCCTCGCCAAGCAGTTGGCACCGCCGCTGCGCCTCGCGCAGAGGATCCGTCGGCGCGTCTTCGCTTGGGCGCGACGCCTGGACGGGTTCTTCCTCTTTCCGGGTCATCTCGATCGCCGTCGCGGTGATGGCGACGGCGACGAAGACGACGGCGCCAAGGCGCGCCAAGAGCTTGCCGTCCATGACCTGATCCTCGCGAGGGGCCTTAGTTGCCATTCGGGAACATGCGGGCGTTGCCGGGCTGATAGCCGCTGCCGGGGGTCAGGAAGCGGCGGCGCTGCTCGCGACCCTGCTCGGCAGCCGCCGCGCGCTCCGCTTCGGACAGGGCTTGGGCCCGCCCGTTCGCGGCAACGACAGCCGTGAGATCGGCGAGCTGCTGGGCCTGCAGCGCGAGGAGCTGATTACCGGCCTGCGCCGCCTGCAGGGCGCCGGTCGCGCCCTGGCTTTGACCGATGAGCGCCGACATTTCGGCGCGGTTGGTCTCGATGTTGCCGACAACACCGGCCTGCACCCGCATGGCGTCCTGCAAGCCGCCGACCGTGTTCTGCCAGCGCTCGCGCCCCTGCGCCACGAGTTGCTGATCCGATGCCGAGAGCGACGCGTTGCCGTAGGTGGACGTGAAGGCCTGGTCGATCTGCTGGACGTCGTAGGCGATGCGCTGCGCCTGAGCGAGGAGTTGCTGCGTCCGCTGCACGGACTGCTGCAGGCGCTGAAGCGAGGAGTAAGGCAGACTCGCGAGGTTGCGCGCCTGATTGATCAGCATCGTCGCTTCGTTCTGAAGCGAGGTGATCTGATTATTGATCTGCTCCAGCGCGCGGGCCGCTGAGAGCACATTCTGCACGTAGTTCGTCGGATCGTAGACGATCCATTGCGCGGACGCGGGCTGGACCATCACGGGCGACATCGCCACGGGGACGGAAAGGATCGACGCGGCAAGAAGCGCCGCGCGCGAGCGACGGAAGATCATGGCTGGGTCTCCAGGTTATTGAGGTTGGGGATGAGGTCGGCGGCCCAGGCGACGCCGCGCAGACGCAGCCAGGCCGGCAGGAATCCTTCGCGGCCGTGCTCCGCCACGATGCGTTCGATCGCGGCCTGATCAGTCTTCGAGGAAGCGGCGCAGAGCGCCAGCGCCACGTCGGACAGACCGAGCTCGAACAGCCGGTTGCCCCGCCGGGACTGGCAGTAGTAATCGCGCTTCGGCATCGCGCGGGCGAGGATCTCGATCTGGCGGTCATTGAGCCCGAAGCGGCGGTAGATCGCGGTGATCTGCGGCTCGATCGCACGTTCATTCGGCAGCAACAGCCGCGTCTGGCAGCTCTCGATAATGGCGGGCGCGATCGCCGAGCTGTCGATGTCGGAAAGCGATTGGGTGGCGAAGACGACGGAGGCGTTCTTCTTGCGCAGTGTCTTCAGCCACTCGCGGAGCTGACCAGCGAAATCCTCGTCGTCGAGCGCCAGCCAGC
Organism: Bradyrhizobium sp. SK17; assembly: GCF_002831585.1. Lineage (GTDB taxonomy): Bacteria > Pseudomonadota > Alphaproteobacteria > Rhizobiales > Xanthobacteraceae > Bradyrhizobium. The sequence goes on from NZ_CP025113.1 coordinate 1,758,603, forward strand.
CTTCATCGACGATGAGCAGCGTGGGGCTGCCGTCAAGGCGGTCCTCGATGCGGTGGAAGAGATAGGCGAGCACGGCCGGTGCGGCGCCGGTGCCAATCAGGCCCTCGGTCTCGAACGCCTGCACAGAGGCTTCGCCAAGATGCTCGTTCTCGGCGTCGAGCAGCCGGCCACAGGCGCCGCCGACGCAATAGGGCCGGAGCGCCTGTTTGAGATCGTTCGATTGAAGGAGGACGGCCAGTCCGGTGAGCGTGCGTTCGCCGACGGGCGCGCTCGCCAGCGAGGTCAGCGCAGTCCAGATGTATTCCTTCACCTCCGGCTCGATCGTCACGCCCTCGCGCTGCAGGATGGCGACGATCCAATCCGCCGCCCACGCGCGTTCCGGCACGTGGTGGATGCCGGAGAGCGGTTGCAGCGACACGCTGTCGGCCACGCCCCCGGTCAAACCGCCGCCGAGATCGTGCCAGTCACCGCCCATCGCGAGCGCCGCGGCTCGGATGCTTCCCCCGAAGTCGAAGGCGAAAACCTGTGAGTTGGGATAGCGCCGGAACTGGAGCGCCATCAGCGCCAGGAGCACGGATTTGCCGGCGCCCGTCGGTCCGACGACGAGCGTGTGACCGACATCGCCGACATGAAGGGAAAACCGGAACGGGGTCGAGCCTTCGGTCCTGCCATAAAGCAAGGGGGGTTGCCCGAAATGCTCGTCCCGCTCCGGCCCCGCCCACACCGCCGACAGCGGAATCATGTGGGCGAGATTGAGCGTCGAGATCGGCGGTTGCCGGACGTTGGCGTAGACATGGCCGGGCAGCGAGCCAAGCCAGGCGTCGACGGCGTTGATCGTCTCAGCCATCGCGGTGAAGTCGCGGCCCTGAACGATCTTCTCCACCAGGCGCAGCTTCTCGGCGGCGATGCGTGGATCGGCGTCCCAGACGGCGACCGTCGCGGTGACATAGGCCTGACCGGCATAGTCCGCGCCGAGTTCCTGAAGCGCGAGATCGGCATCGGCCGCCTTGTTCGCCGCATCGGTGTCGACGAGGACCGACGCCTCGTTGGTCATCACCTCCTTCAGGATCGCCATGATGCTCTTGCGCTTGGCGAACCATTGCCGGCGGATCTTGGTGAGCAGCTTGGTGGCGTCGGTCTTGTCGAGAAGGACGGCGCGCGTCGACCAGCGATACGGGAAGGCGAGCCGGTTGAGGTCATCGAGCAGCCCGGGCGTGGTCGCGGTCGGAAAGCCGACGATGGTCAGGATGCGGAGATGCTTGTCGCCGAGGCGCGGCTCCAATCCGCCCGTGAGCGGCTGATCGGCCAGCAGCGCATCGAGATACATGGGCGTCTCGGGCACGCGCACACGATGGCGTTTGGTCGAGACGGTCGAATGAAGATAAGTCAGCGTCTCGCCGTCATCGAGCCATGCACATTCCGGCATGAAGTTCTCGACGAGCTGGAGCACGCGATCGGTGCGATCAGCGAAGCCGCGTAACGCCTCATGTGGGTCAAGACCGTTGTCGGCCTTGCCTTCATACAGCCAGCTTTCGGCGCGGGCGGCGTCCTCGGCCGGTGGCAGGTAGACGAAGGTCAGGAAGTAGCTGGACTCAAAGTGCGAGGCGTCTTCCTCGAAATCGGCTTTGCGTTCGGCGTCGACCAGGGCGGACGCGGCCTCGGGAAAGCGGCTCGCCGGATAGGCGCCGGCGCCATGCCGCTGCGCCTCGACGAAGATCGCCCATCCCGAGCCAAGCCGGCGGAAGGCGTTGTTGAGGCGGCCGGCGACGGCGACAAGTTCGGCCGGCACCGCGGAATCGAGGTCGGGACCGCGAAAGCGAGCGGTGCGTTGGAAGCTGCCGTCCTTGTTGAGGACGATGCCCTCGCCCGCGAGCGCGGCCCAGGGCAGGAAATCCGCGAGGCGGGTTGAGGTCCGGCGATATTCGGCAAGGTTCATCATCGGGGCCTCACGCGCTCAGGTGGCCGGGGATGCGCAGGTGACGGCGCACCACGTCGACGAATTGCGGATCGCGTTTGGCCGCCCACACCGCCGCGAAATGCCCGATCGCCCAGAGCCCGAGACCGACCAGCCAGAGGCGCAGGCCGAGGCCGAGCGCCGCCGCGAGCGTGCCGTTGAGGATGGCGATCGAGCGCGGCGCGCCGCCGAGCAGGATATGCTCGGTGAGCGCCCGATGGACCGGGACGGCGTAGCCCGGCACGTCGCCGGTGCTATCGATCAAGCTCGCCATCAAACGAGCGCTCCGCCGCCGAAAGAGAAGAACGACAGGAAGAAGCTCGACGCGGCGAAGGCGATCGACAGGCCGAAGACGATCTGGATCAGCTTCCGCGCACCGCCTGATGTGTCGCCGAAGGCGAGCGTCAGACCCGTGATGATGATGATCATCACGGCGATGATCTTGGCCACAGGTCCCTCGATGGATTCGAGGATGGACTGCAGCGGCGCTTCCCACGGCATCGATGAGCCGGAAGCATAAGCCGCCGGCGCCAGCATCATGCTGACGACGGTGACGGACACGGCTGTCGCGATGTGACGGCGCGCGAGCAAGGCATGACGGATCATTCGGGGTCTCCTGAGACGGGCTGGGTTGCGGGGATGACGCGGTAGTCGCCGTCCGGCTGAAGGCCTTTGACGCGGGCGAGTGCGGCGAGGCGACGGGTCGAGCCGCGGCCGCTGAGCACGGCGACGAGATCGATGGTCTCGGCGATCAGCGCGCGCGGGACGGTGATGACGGCTTCCTGAATGAGCTGCTCGAGGCGGCGCAGCGCGCCGATCGCGGTGCCGGCGTGGATCGTGCCGATGCCGCCCGGGTGGCCCGTCCCCCATGCCTTGAGCAAATCCAACGCCTCGGCGCCGCGCACCTCTCCGATCGGAATGCGATCGGGGCGCAAGCGAAGCGAGGAGCGGACGAGATCGGAGAGCGATGCGACGCCATCCTTCGTCCGCATGGCGACCAGGTTGGGCGCGGCGCATTGCAGCTCGCGCGTGTCCTCGATCAGAACGACGCGGTCGGAGGTCTTCGACACCTCGGCGAGCAGCGCGTTGGTGAGCGTCGTCTTGCCGGTCGAGGTGCCGCCGGCGACGAGGATGTTGCGGCGGTCCGCGACGGCGTGGCGGAGCACCTCCGCCTGTTCGACCGACATGATGTCGGCGGCGACGTAGTCATCGAGCGTGAAGACAGCGACGGCGGGTTTGCGGATCGCGAACGCCGGCGCCGCCACGACAGGAGGCAAGAGGCCTTCGAACCGCTCCCCCGTTTCGGGAAGCTCCGCCGAAACGCGTGGTGAACCGGAATGAACCTCTGCGCCGACATGATGCGCGACGAGGCGGACGATGCGCTCGCCGTCCGCGGGCGACAGACGCTCTCCGCTGTCGGAAAGGCCCTCGGACAGCCGGTCGATCCAGAGCCGTCCATCGGGATTGAGCATCACCTCGACGATCGACGGGTCTTCCAGGAATCCGGCGATGGCGGGGCCAAGGGCGGTGCGCAACATGCGCGCGCCTCGAAGGATCGCTTCAGATTGCTGGTGAGAAACCGCCATGTCGTCCCCGTTCTGCGCGGGACCGCAAACATGCGGCCCTGGATCGGGGATCAGTAGAAGAGGCAGAAATCAGGTCATGACAACAAGCAGGATGGGGTCGTAGTGCTGTGGCGTACAAAGACAGGGCGACGGCGGAACGGACAAACTCTTGCGATGCCCGGGGCGACGATTATTACGCGCCCGGGACACCTGCGACGTCTTCGGAAATCTCCTCACGCACCTTCGGTCCCTTCGCGAGTCGTCGGCCGAGCGCGGCGACGAAGGCGTCGTACCGCTCGCCCGCCTGTGCGCGTGCGGCCGCCTGGGCTGGCTCCGGCAATGGCGGGTTGGTGGTGAGCCAGTGGCGGACGAACACCGCGAGCATTTCCACCGAAATGCCGAGGTCGCGTTCCATGCGCGTCATGCGCCGGTCGAGCTGGTCCAATCGCTTGGTGGTCGCGGCTTCCTGGCGCTCGGCGGTGTCGGGTGACAGGAAGGATGCGATCGCCGCTTCCGCGACCAGGGATCGCGATTGATCGCGACGAGCGGCATAAGCGGCGAGCGCCTTCATGATGTCCGGATCGAGATAGACCGAGAGGCGCTGCTTCTTCGGAATCTTCATGATCGCCACGCTCAGAGGTCCATGCCGTCGTTGGGATCGAGCGAGACCTGCCGCGCGACGCCCTGCATCACCTGGTTCAGCCGGCGTGCGCGCGCGGCGTCGTCATCGGCGTCGTCGGGACCATCGAGGTCGAACTCGTTGTCGATCGGCGCCTTCTTCTCGACGGTCCCGGCCTTGTTCAGCTCGGGCTGGTGGCGGCGTTCCGAGCCGGTCGGGTCCTCGTCGTCGCCCTGGCCATCCTTTGCGGCGGCGCCCCCGATCTCCGGCCGCGGCGGCAGCGGCATCTTGCTCCAGTCGTCCGGCTTTGCCGCCGCTGTCTTTGCCAGCGCCGGCGGTGGCAGGATGCGTTCCTGAAACCTGCGATCCTCGAAGTAGCGCGCCTTCTTCGCCCGGATCGGCGGCGTGCCCGCGATCATGACGATCTCGTCCGCGGGCGGGAGCTGCATCACCTCGCCCGGCGTCAGCAGCGGGCGCGCCGTCTCCGATCGCGACACCATCAGATGGCCGAGCCAAGGGCTGAGCCGGTGTCCGGCATAGTTCCGCATCGCGCGCATCTCGGTCGCGGTGCCCAGCGCATCCGACACGCGCTTGGCCGTCCGCTCGTCATTGGTCGCGAAGCTGACGCGGACATGGCAGTTGTCGAGGATCGAGTTGTTCGGGCCATAGGCTTTCTCGATCTGGTTCAACGACTGCGCGATCAGGAAGCTCTTCAGGCCATAGCCGGCCATAAAGGCCAACGCGGACTCGAAGAAGTCGAGGCGCCCGAGCGCTGGAAACTCGTCGAGCATGAGGAGCAGACGGTGTCGGCCTCCCTTTGCCCGCAGGTCCTCGGTCAGGCGGCGTCCGATCTGGTTGAGGAGAAGCCGGATCAGCGGCTTGGTGCGCGCGATGTCGGACGGCGGCACCACGAGGTAGAGCGTCGATGGCCGCGTCCCGCCGACGATGTCGGTGATGCGCCAATCACAGCGGCGAGTCACTTCGGCCACTACCGGATCGCGGTAAAGCCCGAGGAACGACATGGCGGTGGACAGCACGCCGGACCGCTCATTGTCTGATTTGTTCAGCAGCTCACGCGCCGCCGACGCGATGACCGGGTGCGGTCCAGCTTCGCCGAGATGCGCCGTCTTCATCATGGCGGCGAGCGTCGACTCGATCGGCCGCTTGGGGTCGGACAGGAAGGCGGCGACGCCGGCGAGCGTCTTGTCGGTCTCGGCGTATAGAACGTGCAGAATGGCGCCGACCAGCAGCGCGTGGGACGTCTTCTCCCAATGATTGCGGCGTTCCAAACTCCCTTCGGGATCGACGAGAATGTCGGCGATGTTCTGGACGTCGCGAACCTCCCATTCGCCGCGGCGGACCTCGAGCAGCGGGTTGTAGGCGGACGACTTCGCGTTGGTCGGGTCGAACAGCAGCACCCGGCCGTGTCGGGCGCGGAAGCCGGCGGTGAGCTGCCAGTTCTCGCCCTTGATGTCGTGAACAATGGCGGAGCCTGGCCAGGTCAGCAGCGACGGCACAACAAGGCCGACGCCCTTGCCGGAGCGGGTCGGGGCGAAGCACAGCACATGCTCAGGTCCGTCATGACGAAGATAGGCGCCGTCGAACCTGCCGAGCACCACACCATCGGGTCCAAGCAGGCCGGCCGCCCGGACTTCATCGGCTCGCGCCCAGCGCGCCGAGCCGTAGGTCTCGACATTCTTGGCCTCGCGCGCGCGCCAGACCGACATACCGATGGCGACCGCGATGGCGATGAAGCCGCCGGATGCCGCGATATAGGCGCCCTCGACGAAAACGTGCGGTGCATAGGCATCGTAGAAGTACCACCACCAGAAGAAGGCCGGCGGATAGTAGATCGGCCAGCCGAAGAGTTCGAACCATGGCCGGCCGAGCTGCGGCTGGAAGCCGAGCTGCCATGCCGTCCACTGCGTCGCGGCCCAGGTGGTCGCGAGCACAATCAGGGAGACGACAAGGATCTGGCCCCAGAGGATTTTGGTGGCCGACATAGTGGAGTCCTTTCTTGATGAGGCGTGCTGTTCACAGGCCCAGCCTCCGCTTGCGGCCGAAGCTCCAGTCGATGCCGCCATCGCTGCGCGCGAGACCGGAGACATGCCGGCCGAGTTTCTTTTCGAGTGAGGGCGACCAGGGCACGAGCTGGAAGCCGAGGCCGTCATCGATCATCGCGAAGCGGCCGGAGGCGAGCGCGATGCGCCGCTGGTAGGCGCCAGCGACGTATTCCCCCGCCGCAGCCTTATTGAATGGGCGGCCGCTTTCTGCCGCGATCTTGGCGCCCACGGCGTCCAACTCGCGCCGGCGGAGCGTCTCGATCAGGTTGCGGCTGAAGCTGACGCCGCGGTTCTGACGTTCGGCCAGACCTCGCCCAATCAGGTGTTCGGCGCGCCGGTCCAGGGCGTCGCGCACCTCCGCGCCGAAGCCCCCGCCACCGAGCGCAACCGGCTCGCGGGCGATCGCCTGTCGATCAAGCCAAGTGGCGCCGGTCGCGGTGATCTGCTGCTCGATGGTGAGGTCTGATCGGACCGCCATCGCGACGCGACGCTGCCCCTTCGCGTCGTCGAACCTGCGCAGCTCGACGATTGAGCCGGGCGCGCTATCGCCGGCGGCGTCGAGATCGGGCAGCTTGATGTGATGGGTGCGGCCGTCCATGCCGTCGACCACGGCATAGGCTGTACCCTTCAGCTCATCGTCGAGACCGCGGGCGACCAGCCGGCCGACGACAGGATCGTCCAGGCTTTCCCCGGCGAGCACATAGTTGGACGCGCCGCGCTCGATGCCGTGTTCGGTCAGGCCGCGATGGATGCGCTTTATGATGTCGCCGCGTTCACCGAGCTGGCGTAGCGTCGTCTCGGCGTTCTCCGAAATCGCCCACTGGCCGGGACCGATCTGATCGGCGAGGCCGAGGGACTCAAGCTTTCGCAGGCGTCCGACCTTGAGCGCATGAAATTCGTCAGGCTGGCGGTCGGGCCGCGGCGCGAGGTCGACGACGCCGGTGCGGTAGCTGTCGCGGGCGAGCTGCCGATCAAGATTGGTCCAGCGCTCCGTGTCGACTTGGCGCTCGAGCGTGCGGCGGATTTCATGATCGGTGCGCGGTCCGAGTTCTTGGGTGATCAGGTCGCGCGCCCGGTCGCGCATGCCCTCCTTGATGTAGTCGCGGGAGATGACGAGGTTTTCGCCATCCTCGCGCACGCCACGCACAATCAGGTGGAGGTGCGGATGCTCGGTGTTCCAATGGTCGACGGCGACCCAATCGAGCTTGGCGCCGAGGTCTTTTTCCATCTGCCCGACGAGATCGCGCGCGAAGGTCTTGAGGTCCGCCATTTCGACGGCGTCGTCGGGCGATACGATGAACCGGAAATGATGCCGGTCATTCTCGCACCGCTCCGCGAACGCCTTCGGGTCAGCGTCATCGGCGCCAGGCCCGAACAGCCGGGCCTTCTCTCCATCCCGGGTGACGCCCTCGCGGCGCAGATAGTTCAGGTGGGTCGCGAGCGGTGCGTTGCGTCCGCCGTGGCGGACCACACGCGCCTTGACGACAGCGCCGCGCGAGCGGGAGGTGATGAGCCGATTGGCCTGCAACGATGCACGCTGGCCGCGGCCGAACCGAGAGCGGTGGCCGGGACCGATCGTCCCTTGCCGGGAGACCGATCCGCCCGCGCGCTGGGCGGCGGCCAACGCTTGGGCGATGAACGGTCTCGCGCGCTGCGCGCGCGTCGAGCGGATGCGGCCTGGCCGGACGCGGAAATCGTTGTCGTCGCTCATGGCGGCAAGACCGCACATCGCGCGATAGCGCTGATTTGCTTATGAAATCGCCGGAGCCGCAGGCTGCGCCGAACAGGCGCACCTCGCGAATTCGCAGCGTAAGCCATTGAAAAAGCACAACCGAACCGAGGCGCACATCGCGCCCCTTTATCCTGCCATCGTGCGGTTGTGCTGCCCTGCTTCCCCCTCCACGCACTCCATGATGCGCTGGAGCCCGCCAGACCGCGATCCGGGCGAAGCGCCGTCATCGCGGGCCTCCACCATCCGAGCGCGCCACGAACAGGCCCGAGGATTGCGGGACGATCGCAGAAGTCTCGCGCGCCGGAGTTGCTGCCGGAGCGTCATCCGGAGGGCTTTCCGTCTGCGCTGGATCGACAGCGGTGGTGCCGCCAGCGCGCGTGATGAACAACGGTGCGCGAGTCCAGGCGCGAGGATCAGCCGCGGCGACGGTGACTGCACCGGGCAGGTCACCGCCGCCGAAGGAAGGGACCAGCGCGGCTACATAGGCGCGGGTCTCGGCCGGCAACGGGCGGCCCGCGAGATACTCTTCGTAGCGCCCTGGTCCCGCGTTGTAGGCCGCAAGAAATCCCGGCGAACCGTAGCGATCATACAACTCGCGCAAGTACGCAGCGCCGGCCAGGATGTTATCGCGCGGATCGTATGGGTTGCGCCCGAGCCTATGGCGGACGCGCAGCTCCGCCCACGTACCGGGCATGATCTGCATCAGGCCCATCGCGCCGGCAGAGGAGATCGCGCGCACATCGCCAGCGCTTTCCGCACGCATGACGGCGCGAATCCACGCGGCCGGAATGCCAAAACGCCGTGCGGCCTCGTCAATGTTGGCCGCGAACGGATGGGTCGGCGCCGTGCGGGTGGCGGGTGCATTCTGAGCGTTCGCTGTAGCGCTTAGTGGCGCGGCGAGGAGCAGGCCGGAAAGGAGAAGGAAGGCTGTCGGTCGGACGGCGTTTGGCCGCCCGACGACAGCTTGATGGCGCGGGCCGGACATCGTTTAGTCCCGCTCGCCGCGCTTGGGCGGACGATTCCAGTGCAGGCTCCAGGCGGATTTGTCCTCTGTCGATTGGAAGAGGTTCGCGCGGATCGGCTGGGCCAGGGTGGGATCGTCGATCTGCAGGGAGACGTAATCGCCGGCCTTTTCGCCGGTGCGTTTCCATCCGGCGCCGATCTCAGGTCCGTCATCGTTGCCGTGGTGAACGCGATAGTCCGGCGCATTCTCGGCGTCGGTGTGCTCGGCGGGGACAAGCACGATATCGAGGTCGAGCGAGAGTGTGCGGATGTGGCCGGCGTAGCCGTTCTTTGTGCGCGTGAATTCGCCGATCTGCGGCATGGAAAGACTCCTTTGTTATGCGGTGAGGTCGAGTAGGCGCGTCGTTCACCGCGTCGCGGCGCGCCATTCGAAGCGGCCGCTGCCGTCTTCATCGGTCCACACGGGCGTTGCGCGGCCGATGATCGAGCGGGCGGAGATCGGACCGAAGTAGCGACCGTCGAGGCTGTCCTCGACGGACCAGTTCATGAGGAAGATCTCGCCGTCGGCGATGCGCCGGCAGCCCTGCCAAATGGGAAGATCGCGGCCGAGACGGTCGCGCGTCAGCGCATCGCCCATTGCGATGCCGTCGACGGTGACGTGTGCGCCGGTGCGGCAGACTTGTTGCCCCGATAGACCGGCGACGCGTTTCATGAGCGGGAGGCCGCGAGGCAGGTAGCCGCGCTCGGCGAGGAACGAGGCGAGCGGCTCGGGTGCGTTCACGGCGACCAAGTCGGTCACTTCGAGCTGCGGCGACCGATCGATTGAATAGAGGCCGACCGGCGTACTGGCGGACGCATTCCAGATCAGCCTGGGCGTGACGTGGATGAAAGACAGGCCACCGATCAGCATCACGGTGAAGTACGTCGTCATGACGTAGCCGAAGCGGGTCATGGCTCGACCTTCCGACGCAGAAGGATGGCTCGATGCTGGTCGGCCGTGTAGCTGCGCGGCTCCTGGCCGGCAGAGAGACGATTGTGAACGTGCCGCCAGTGATGCGGCGAGACCTCGGCCGGATTGATGCCGATCGCCTCGATGGCGTCGACAATCTGCAGGACGCGTTCGACTTTCGGCCAGCTCTCGGCCTTCAGCAGAATGTCGCCGCCGGGGCGCACGAAGGGCAGCGTCTGATAGGGTTCGCCCGGCGAGACCGCGCGCAGGATGTCGATGCGTGAGATGATCGTCCCGAAGTCATTGGCCGCCCAACGGACAAAGGCGAAGACGCTATGGGGCGGGAAGCTGACGACTCGCTGGCGGCGGTCGAGAATCTGTTCCTGGACGTCTCGGCCGAACCGAATCCAGTATTCGATCCTCTTCTCGATCCAGGTCAGTTCGACGCGAGTCAGACCGTCGAAGAGGAGCGCCGCCGGTACACGGCGCAAATGAGCAGCGCCGTTCATGGCGTATCTCCTTCGGTTGGGGGAAACTCGCGGGCGAGCAGTTCGCGCAGCATGTCGGCGACGGTGACGCCGCGCTGAAACGCGGCGATCTTGATCTGGCCGCGCATGTCGGGCGTGACGTCGATGGTGATGCGCGCGGTGAAATTGGCGGCGTCGCCACCGCGCGCGGCGCGCGGATCGGGGGCTTTTACCCAGCTCTCAGGATCGGCTGGACGTGCAGTGAAGGCACGCTTGTGGAATCGCTCCGTCATGGCGCGATCCTCCCGACCTCGGCGCACAGCGCAGTGATTTCGCGCGCTGCCGGGCCGTGCCCGTTGATTTCCGAGACGAGGCGTCCAGACCGCGCGGTGTCGGCGAAAGCGACACGTTGGCCAATTGTGGACGCGAGCACCGGCGGATCGTGATCGGCCAGTGTCTCGGCCGTCTCGCGGGCGATGATGGTGCGCGCGGCGCATCGGTTGAGGACGAAGCGGGCGGCGAGCTGTGGACGATAGATCCGCGCTTCGCGGAACAGCGACAGCATCTCCGCGGAGGCCCAGCCGTCGAACGGCGAGGGCTGTACAGGGATCAGCACCAGGTCGGCGGCGAGCAGCGCGGAGCGCATCAGGCTGGCGACGCGGGGCGGTCCGTCGACCACCACATGATCTGCGTCTCTCGCCAGCTCAGGCGCCTCGCTGTGAAGCGTGTCCCGCGCCAGACCGACAACGCCGAAGAGGCGCGGCAGGCCTTCGCGCCCGCGCTGCTGTGACCAGTCCAGCGCCGAGCCCTGCGGGTCGGCGTCAATGAATAGAACGCGCCTTCCCCTGCTGGCCCATTCACCGGCTAGATGCAGCGCGAGCGTCGTCTTGCCGACGCCACCCTTCTGGCTGAGGAGCGCGACGATCATGACGCACCGCCACCGCGCCGGGTGGGAGTCGCCTGGGTGAGTCTCGCATGCGGCTTGGCCGGATGTACAACGTCATGGCCTGGATCGGACGTGGATAGGCGTGTGCCACGATCCGCCCAGGCCTGGAGATCGTCGAGGGCATAGACGATGCGGCCGCCAAGCTTGCGATAGACTGGTCCGGTGCCATAGGTGCGGTGCTTCTCCAGAGTGCGACCGGACAGACCCAGGAAGCGCGCCGCCTCGGGCGTGCGGAGATAGCGTGGAGGGGTGTCGAGTCGCGCTGCTGGCATGGCTGCCTCCGGGTGTCGGCTGCGCCTCCAGCGTGCGGTGGCGAAGCGACGACCACGATGGCGAAGCACGGGCGTCAAGGTGGATGACGGAGTGAGGCCCCCGCGTGCGCGTACCCCTCTCGGCGATGGTTGAGGCGAACTGTTGTGCGGGTTAGCGGCCGGCGAGCAGGCGGAGATAGCCGCCGCGCATCATTGTGTGCGCATCCTTGACCAAGCGGATCGTCTGGGCACGGATGGACGACGTCTTCCATTCGGTAGCGGACTGCCACTGCCTGTTGAACAGCACCCAGGCGATTTCGCGATAAGTCGCGCCCGCGGATCGGCCATCGAGCGCGCGCACCATGCGCACCAGCCGCAAGCGGTGGCGCGGCGTGAGTGTGAGCGCGCGCGGTAGCGGACCGGCGGCGCGTCGGAACAGGCGGCGTTGGAATCGCAACGCCGCTTCGGCGCGAATGTGGAAGCTGTCGTCGAGCGGTATCAGGACGGCGAGCGGTTGAGCCGGGCTGATAGCGTCGGCGATCAAATAGTGGTCACCATCGGGATCGGCCAGGATGATCGCGCTTCCATCATCGCGGTGCGCGTGCAGCGTGGCGTCGGTCAGGTCGAGCTGTTCGAGCCGCCGGGCCGTGCGAAAGACGGCTGGCGCGGCTTCAAGCATCAGAACACTTGCGACAAGCTCGGGCCGCCAGAAAATCGCGGTCTCGCTGGCCGAGCGGTCGGGATCGAGCAGGAAATCGCAACCCCCATTGCAGGGCTGCGCTCCTGCGAGGCAATGAGGTGTCTGACCGGCTGATCGAAATGCCGCGCAGCCGGTCATAGTCGCCGCGATAGTCGGGATTCCGGCGCAGAAATTCCCACGCGAACCCTTGCCGCTCCAGCCGGTTCAGCGCGCGTTCGGTTGTATGCAATCGCCAATCGGGCGGCTCGGCCATACGCGTCTCCTGGTCCGCGCTTTGAGTGGCCCCCTGCACACTAAGCTTGCCGCCGCCGAGGCGCGGCGGAAGTCCCCAAAACCGCGGGGCGCGATGCCCCGCACAACCGGGAAGAGTGTCCTGCTCTAGGACACACGGGGACGGAGGAGCTCGCGATAACCCGTCGTGGTCATCCAGCGGGCACGGGCGAGATGGCTGTCGTGAATCGTTCGGGCGCGGTCGGGATCGCCGTCGGGATCAAGCCCGAAAAGAATTTGCACCGCCTCACGCCAATCGGCGCCTTCGGCAGCGGCGTCGAGGAGCCGGATATAGAGCGCAAGATGGCTTTCGTCGTAGCCTGTCAGGCGGTCACCGTCGGGCGGACGATCCTGAAAAGTAATGACGGTCATCGACGCGCTCATTTTCTTTGGTTAATCGATCGTATCCACATCGCAACTGCAAACCAGACCGACAACTGAAATTTCCCGATGCTTTTCACGCATCGCGCCGGACCATCTGCGGCATCGCGAGCGGGCTTCGCGGCCGTGTATTATAACACGTAGCGCTATAATGCACGATTGCCTTCTAACCTGCGGATGGACATTCGCAGAGTTTTTGGAGCCAACGTCAGGAGGTATCGCGTCGCTGCCGGTCTGAGCCAGGAAGCGGTCGCCGTGAAGATGGGCGTGGACCGCGCCTATGTGAGCGGCATGGAGCGGGGCCAGCAGAATGTGACGTTGTTGACGATGTGGCATTTGTCGGAGGCGTTGGGTGTGAGACCTGCCGACCTTCTCGATGAGACGGTGGAGGACGCTGAGACATAAGTCTCAGCGAGTCGCGGAGCGAATCCCGACTCGCCGGCGCGATCCGCACAGTCGGATCGACGGAAACGTGCAAAGCCGGCAAGCCGCTAACGCGTAAAACCGACGTTGCGCCAAAAGCCGGATCGGCGAACCCTGAAAGGACTTGCCCCGCCCGATGATCGGGCGGGGCGTCCTGAGCCAGTCGGTCAATCCGCGTTGCGGCGGCTGGGGCGGGACCAGATGAGGCTGTAGCCCTCGCCGCCTTCGTCGTCGAAAAGGTTGGCGAAGATAGGGGCGGTGAAGCTCGGATCGTCGAGCTTGAGGCCCAGATAGTCGCGGCCTTCGTTCGAGCGCTTGGACCAGGCGGCGCCGATCTCGACCTTATGCGGTGCACCGCATAATACCGATTATGCGTAGCGCGGGATTATGCGGAGTCGTTGGCTGGTGGCCGCGGTTTTCAAGGGCTTTTGTGGCGGCGACACTCCGCATAATCCCGTGGAGAGAAGCCGCGGCGCCTCGCTCGAGGCGAGGCGCCGCAAGGCCTGCGGATCAGCGCGACCAAACCAGCGCGTAGCCGTCATCGACCGCGACGAGGTTGGCGTAGATCGGCGCCGGGAAGGACGGGTCGTCGAGCTTGACCGAGTGGTAGACGGTGTTGTTGTCCTTGGAGGTCCGCTGCCACGCGGCACCTATCTCGACATTACCGACCACCACGCGCAAGTTCGGAGCCTTCTCGTTCTCAGAGGGTTCGGCCGGAAGGAAGCGCGCCTTGAAGTTGAGCGAGAGCGTCTTGATGGTGCCGGTGTAGGAGCCGTCTTCGGCGCGGGTGAAGGTGCCAATCTGAGCCATGGTAATCTCCTGTTGCTGTTCCCAAGCCCGCGACCATCGCGGCCTTGATGGCGATCTCTGAGCGCCGCAACGACCGGCCCGCAGCCTCTGGCCCGCAGCGCAGCGGAGGATGGCGGGCTGAGCGATCTTGTTGCCTCGCGAGGAATGCCGCCGCTTGGCGGCAGGGGAAGAAGATCGCGAACAAGCCATTGCGGGTAAAGGTCGGCGAGCGCAGTGAGCGTATTGTGGCGCGTGATCCGCCAGCAAAAGGCCGGTATGGACGTGGGGCCAAACAGCCCGACAGGAGAGTAACGGCTCAAAGGCATCACCACCGCCGCGACGGCGACACCATCACAGCAAGCGCGATTGAGCCACAGCGCTTTGCTTCGCCGATCCCAACCTAATGAAGAAGCGCTCGATTGCTCATGCGGGACGGCGCGGTGATGCCGCGACGTCACAGCGCATCAAAGGTATTTCGTCGTAGCGATTGGCTGCCCGACGTCTCTCACCCTGAAGGCAGAGGTGCTTTCTCCGACAGCGAGGCAATCAGCGCGTCTGGTGCCTTGAACCGTCCGCGGCGCAGCGCCGGCGGAATGACCGCTTCCACCGCCTCCAGCTTTTCAGAGGGATCCATGCGGAGATATATCTCCGTGGTGCGGATATCGGCGTGGCCAAGCCAGAGCGCCACCTTGCGGATGTCGCGTGTGGCCTGCAACATCAGGACCGCACAACTGTGCCGCAGAAGGTGTGGCGATAGCGTGCGGCCGCTCAGGGTAGGGCATCGAGCCGCGGCGGCCTTTGCGTGCTTTTCGAGGATATACTCAAAGCCGGCGCGGGTCATCGCCATCCCTTGGGCGTTGACGAACAGCTCTGTCGCTGGCGGCTTCCCTCGCACTGATAGCCAAGCGCGCAGGTCGCGAGCGGTTTCCTTCCATAGCGGAAGGCTGCGTTCGCGCCGGCCCTTGCCGAACACCAGGATGCTTGGCCTCGGTTGCAGCGTGACGTTTTCCAGGGTGAGGCCGATCAACTCGGAGACGCGCAGGCCGCCGGCGAAGCACAGATGCAACATCGCCCGATCCCGCAGTCCGAGGCGTGTCGTCGCGTCGGGAGCATTAAGCACGGCGCGGATCTCGTCCATGGTCAGATGGCGGATGAGCTTCTGGTCATGACGCTTGCCTGGGATCGCATTGATCTGGGCGACCTGCTCCAACGCGCCAGGGTGCCGCAGCTCGACGTAGCGCATGAACGACTTGATCGCGGCGAGCCGCAGGTTGCGAGTCGCCGGACCGTTGCCGCGGTCATGTTCGATGTGATGCAGGAACGCGACCACCATGTCTGCATCGATCTGCTCGAGCTGGAGTAGAGAGGGGCGCGTGTGCAGGCGCTGGGCGGTGAAGGCGAACAATAGCTGGAAGCTATACGCATAGGTCTCGCAGGAGTGCGGACTGTAGCCGCGCTGCTGCGGCATGTGCTCGCGCATGAAGCTGGTGATGAGCGGGGCGATCGGCGTCATGCGACCTCCCCGGCGATCAGCGTCTCAGCAGCATCTGCAATATCGGCCATGAGGTCCGGGGTGGCTTCCAGATACCAGTAGGTATGCCGGATGTCCGCATGACCGAGATAGGTGGAGAGAGCGACGAAGTCGCGCGCAACGTCATCACGACGCATCGCGCATTGCTCCAGCACGCGCGTCGCGAAGGTGTGGCGCAGATCATGGATACGCGGACGTCGCGACCGATTCTGACCGACGTCAGCTTTGCGCAGGATTACATAGAAGTTGGTCTGGGCGGTCCGAACCGACATCGGCTTGGCATCCACAGACAGGAACACATGGTCATCCAGACCGGCGAACCGCCGCCGGACCTCGAGATAGGCCTGCAGCGCTTCGACCACGCTGGGGTGCATTGGCACAAGCCGGCTCTTGTTGAACTTGGTCTGGCGGATGTGCAGCACGCCGTCGGGCAGCAGATCGCCCAACTTCAAGTTCAGAGCCTCGGAGATCCGCAGACCGGTCGATGCGAGCAGCCCGATCAGCATCACATAGATGTGGCGCCTTAGCGGGCTGGGCTTCTGGCGCCGCAGATTGCCTGCAGCGTCGAGCATGCGAGCCAGTTCCTCTGGCGTATAGATATAGGGCGCGGGACGTGTTGCAGGGCGGCGGGGATGATGCGGAACTTCATGCTCGCGATCCTCGGCGTAGAGGAAGCGTGCAAAGAGCGCGATCTCCTGAAGCCGCCGTTGGTGACTGCCCGGGGTCGACGAGACGGCCGCCGCCCACGCGATCGCGGTCTCGCGGCGAACATGAGTATCGCCGCGGTCGACCGCATAGCGCGCGAACGCGGTGAGGTGTCGGGCCGTCTTTGCGAGCTTGAAGCCGAGCGAGCGGCGCAGCTCGATGTAGCGATCAACATCATCGATCAGCATGGCGACCTCCCCGGCCAGGGCTGCGCGATGGCCGACAGCAGGGCGATATCGACTTTGGCGTAATGCGCCGTCATTGCCTGCGACCGGTGGCGCAGCACTGTGCTCACGCCCGGCAGGCTGACGCCGTGGCGGAGCATCGCCGTGGCCGCCGAGTGGCGCAGGATATGCGCACCCTTGTAGCGGCTCTCGATGCCCCCACGCTTGAGCGCGCGCTTGACCAGGTCTTTGACCGTGAGGCGGTCGATTGGCCGCAGTGGCGCATATTCGGTGATGAACAGGGATGGTGTGCCCAGTGCCGGCCGTCCGCGTTCTATGTAGGCGAGCAGCGCGTCGCCGATCTCCTGGGTGAGCGGCAGCAGTTCCTCGCGCCGGCCTTTGCCGCACAGGCGGATGCTGCCTTGCCGCCAGTCGATATCATCGAAGCTGAGCCGCGCCACCTCGCTCGCCCGAAGCCCAAGCCGGACCAACAGCAGGATGATGGCGCGGTCGCGCAGGCGCCGCTCTCCATTGCATGCACCGATAATCCGCGCGATATCAGCATCAGGCAGGAAGCGCGGGATCGATGCCAGCCGCCATCCCGCAACATTCGGCATGGCGTGGTCGAGCCCAGACGGACATCGTCCTCTCGCGATCAGGAAGCGCAAGAACGCGCGGATGCCGACCGATATGCCCTTCATGCGCTCGACCGATACGGCCTTCGCACGTTCGATCATGTATGCCCGGATCGTTACGGCGTCGTAGGAGGTCGGGATATCCCCCAGCGCTTGGACGAAGGGAGTAATCGTCCCAAGATACGCCGCGAGCGTCGTTTCGGCCAGGCCGCGCTGCTCGCGGGCCCAAGCGGCAAACTCGACAACCACTGGCGCTGCCGGTTTAGCCGGCAATCGCATTAACTGGCCTTGATCCTCAAGGTAGGCGATGAACAGCTTGGCGCACTCGACCGCGTCCTTGTTGAGGTCGCCGCGGAAGCGCGGCCGATGTCCCGCTTCGATCAAGGAGAACGAGGCCGCGTGCGCCTCACGGATTGCAGCCAGCGTGTAGCCTGCCCCGCGCGCCCAGTGCGTCCAACTCGCAAGCAGCCGCATCCTCTCGACGATGGTAAGTGGCGTGTATCGGCGCTCACGGAGCCATCGCGCAAAGTCGACCGCGTGGTCTGCGGCCATTCCCGCCTTCAATCGGTCAGAGACCGCGTTCTGACGGACATAAACACCTGTCGGCATGTCGCCCCCTTCTGCATGTGGAGGCAGGACTATGGTCGAGGTGGTTGCTGTTCGGAACGTCAGTCAGTGATTGTGCCGCGTGCACTCGTCCCATGCGTGACCGACTGGAGCCGGTGATTCTCCAGGCGCGCCGTGATGCCCTGCGACCGACGGGCCTGTTGTCGGCGGATCTGCCCCGAGATGCGGTCTGCGACCCGGCCTATTCCCCGCAACAGCGTGCGTCGATCTTCTTCCCCGCGGCTGCGCCGCTCCTCGCGGAGCAACAAGATCGCCGCACGCCGTCCTTCGCATGCGCTGCGGCCTGACGGTGCGGGTCGGCCGTCCCGGGGCTTTCGATCGCCACAAGGCCGCGATGGTCGCGGGCTTGAACACAGCACAGGAGATCCACCATGTCCCAGATCGGTTCGTTCACCCGCAGCAACGATGGCACCTACACCGGCACCATCAAGACGCTCGCGATCGATGCCAAGGCCCGCATCGTCCCCAGCGATCCCGCCTCCACCAGCGACAAGGCGCCAGACCTGCGCGTGATCGTCTCAGGCGTCGAGATCGGTGCCGCCTGGCGCCGGACTTCGAAGGACAATCGCTCCTACCACTCGGTCAAGCTCGACGATCCGTCCTTCACGGCGCCCATCTACGCCAACCTCTTCGAAGGCGACGATGGCGAGTGTGCGCTGATCTGGTCGCGCTGACCTACACCGCGGCGTCTCGCAAACACGCGAGGCGCCGCGGACAGCGCCCCGTCATTATGCGGAGCGACACAGCGGCAAAGCCCTTGAAAACCGCGGCCACCAGCCAACGACTCCGCATAATCCCGCGCTACGCATAATCAGCCTTGCCAACGAAGACGCGGTGCGAAGGGGCGTTGTCGTTGGAGCGAGTCTCCTCGGGGACGATGCGGACGTTCTTGGCCTGAACGCTTAGGGTAACGATTTCGCCGGTGTAGCCGTTTTAGGTCAGCCGTCAACTGTCCTTCTGAAACGAAGCATCGGTGTTTGCTTCGTTATTTGCTGGAGGACACTTCCGAGATGTCCTTTAGCGCGATCGCGGCGCCCCGTGATGGAGCGCCGCGTCGATGGTTGAGCGCTTCAGCGCGACCAGATGAGAGCGAAGCCGTCTTCGTTCTCCACGAGGCTTGCGTAGATCGGAGCGGGGAAGCTCGGATCGTCGAGCTTGAGGGAGTGATACTCCCGGCCCGTCTCCTTGGCGACCTTCTTCCAGGCAGCCCCGATCTCGATGTTGCCGACGAGCGCGCGGAGGTCGGGCGACTTCTCGCTGTCCTTCTCGGCGACGACCAGGCGAGCCTTGACGCTGAGGTTGAGGGTCTTGATGACTCCGGCGAACGAACCGTCTTCGTTGCGGGTGAACGTACCGATCTGAGCCATAGGTCTTCTCCTTTGCTGTATCAGGTCGCGACCATCGCGGCCTTGATGGCGATCGGAAAACACCGGGCGACCGGCCCGCACCCGAAGGGCTGAAACGCAGTGGAAGGCGGCGCAGGGACGAGCTTCTTGCCTCGCGAGGAAGCCGCGCGGAGGCGTTAGCCGAGCACGGCGGGGAAGAAGGTCGTCATCGCGCTGTTGCGGGAACGAGGGCGGGCTGCGCAGCAGCCGAACGCGGTGTGAGATACGCCAGCAAGAAAGGCCGCAATGGACGCACTTCTGGACAGCCCTGCGAAGGAGAGACTCTGGCTTACGGCATAGAAACACCAACGACCACGGTCTGACGGACTATCGAGACACTTCCTGCGCATTGGCCACCCTCGTCATCCGAGAAGCTGCGAGGACGACATGATCCAGCTTCGTCCGGCAACGAGCTATCGGTGCATCGTGCGGCAAGAAGGCTGGGCGGGAAACGACATCATCATCGACCCTCTCCGTGCTCACCGACCGACGATCGTAGCAACTGGGGGCGACGACGGTGATCAAGCTCCTTCGTTAACTGCGCGATGCGGTGCTCGGCCCTGTCGGCACGGCGTTCCGCTTCGGTCGCGCGCCGCAGGAGTCCGGCATTCTCGGTCGCGAGCTGGCGAAGCTGACCCTGCATAATATCGACGGCGATGCGTTGTTCGGCGGCCTTCTCGGCGACGGCGGCGATCCGATCAGGAGCCCGCCGCTGCTGACGGACGCGGATCAGCTCGTCGAGGATATCGCGGTGATTGGCGTAGATGGCATTACGTCCAACGCGCGCCTCCCTCGCGAGAGCTGCGACGGTCAATTGCCGTTCGATCATCGGAGACCCCACGGAGCTGCGGGCCAGGCGGTCGAGGGCAGCGCGCAGCTTCTCGGCTGTCGCTTGCACGCGCCGATCAAGTGGGTTTGCGGCCGTCATCTTCGGCATGGGCTCCTCCTGTAGCGGAAAGATCGGAAAGGACACGCTCGCACTCGGCAATGCGCGTTCTGGCGAGAGCGATGCTCGATGCATCGAGTCGATCGTCGGCGACCAAAGCGATGTTGCGATCAAGGCGCGCTTGCCAGACCGGGCGGTGCCGCTCAGTGACTGCGAAGTTAGCGCAGCTCATGCAGGTGCTCTCGGTGCGCCACAGCGGGTTCGGACCGCGTTCGTCCCCCATGCAAGCGGCGGACTCGACGCGATAGACACAATACCCCCAGTCGCAGACGCCGAGCCGCATGCCGCTCTCCTCGATGAGGAAATCGACATAGCCGGCGAGTTCGCCGTCGCGGGTCCGGCCGCGGAAGCGCGACCGCGACGACAGCATGCGCCCCGCCTTGCCGCCAAGACGCGACGCGGTGAGCAACTCCTCGAGCGCAGATCGCGTCTCGTCGAGTGTTTGCGCATCGACGAGTTCGCCGAGATCAAAATCTGTTCCGACATAGGCGCTGTCGGTCATAATGCGGGTCACATGCCCGAAATGATGCTGCAAGGCATGAAGGCCGGTGCGGTCGCGCTTGCCGACGAAGCGGGCAAAGGTCTTACGGCCTTGGTGCGTGGTCAGACGCCAAGGCGTTCCATCGTCGTTGAGCGGCATGTCGATGAAAGCCGCAAATCTCTCGTTCAGACGGATAACGAGAGAACTGCCCGTTGGGACCTCCGGCACGCGGCGATCGATGATGCCGTTCCCGGCGATGGAGAGCCACAGGTCCAACCGGCCGCTCTGAGCGCGCAAGGGTTCTGAGAGACGGCGCAAGACGTCGACGGCACGCAGAACGGGCGGCGGCGCTGGCCAGAGGTGCGGCACGCCGGCATCGTTGCCGGCGGTCTTGAATATCCGGCCGCGGAGATAAGCAAAGGCTTCCGTCTTATCTGCGGACGGATGCTCCTCGACGCAGTGAGCATTGAGCGTCAGAATCTCCGAGGCTCTTGCGCCGACCAGATAGGCAATGGTGACGAAGCAAGCTTCCTGGATGCGATTGATCAGCCCGCGCAGGTGCCTCGTTCGCGTCAACGGCGGATGCCAGGGCACGTTCTCGCCCTCGATCGTGGAAAACCGAAATGAAGACACGAGTGCCCGGACGGCCTGCCGGTGAACGAAGAAGGAGCGACTTTGATCATCCATGCGAAACGGCACGGCCTGGTCGCGTAGTGCGATCACGTCATCGGCCGGCTGTCCGATGAGTCGGATCGCGGCCGAGACGAGCGGCACGGCGATGGCATCGGGCGTGAATGGCAGGCGCTGCACGGTATGGCGGCTGAATCCGGAATGAGCGCCTACGCGGTCTTCGTCGAACGGGTGCTCTGGTGGTGGGCATGCGAGCTTGCGCCGTTGCTGGTAGAGGGCGAGCAAAAGGTTGGCGTAGTCGTGACGGGTCCCAGGTCTGATCAGCGCGCCATTGTGTCTTCGTCGCCCGGCAATGTCGTGCATGAACCGGGCGGCGGCATCGCGATCGAGGTCGCCGAAGCTGCGCATTGCTTGGCCAGCCATCCATCGGATCAGGATGCGGAGCTTGACGGCCGCGGCAACAAGGGTTCTCGCGCGGGCGTGCCGCCTGCCTGGCGGCGGATCGAGGCGAAGCGACCACAAAAAGATGCGCGCATCTTCCAGCCAGCGGCCCCAACATGGGTCTGTGAAGCGGCTGCCGTCTGGCAGTTCGAAATCCCAATCGATCTGGAGCTGCGATCTCCGCAGGTCGGATCGCAGGCCATCGAGATGCCATTGCGGGTCCGACCATAGCGACTCTGCCGAAACCTTCTGCGGCGGATCAACGTCATGCGTGGGATCAGCTTGGAGCAGCATGATTACTCCAGCTCCGGCAGGGCGGGCATGTCGTTGGCAAGCGCACGCGCGGCCTCATGCATCGCAGCCGGGAAATCCGGAAGGATGTCCTGGGTGAGAATCCGCCACGACGGCGCGTAGAGGAGATTCCACCGTTGGGGGTCGAGCCGGTTGCGGGCTTGTTCGAACCGATCGATGGCGGCGAGGATACGCGCCAGATGTTCAGGGTCGATCGGGATCACGAGACCGGGACACGCAAGGCATCCGCCAAAATGCGGGCACAGGCGCTCGGCGCCATCTCGACCAGGAATGACCGGCGCGAGACAATCATGGGCGAAGGAAGCGGTGCCACGACGTTGGCCAAGCCGCAACGGCGCGCCTATAGGCTTGTCCCCGCGCACCCATGCGATCATCAGGTCTTGCAAGCGAGCGATCGTCTGGCGCTGTAAGCGTGTCGTCTCCTCGCTCTTGAGATACGTCTCGGTCGTCGCGGCGTTGGCGTGATTGAGGATCGATTGGGCCACGAGAATATCGCCGCCGGAGGCGCGATAGTGTTCGGTTGCGACAGTGCCGCGAAACAAAGCGGGCGCAAAGCCGGCGATCCGGGAACGCGTGCTGTCGGGATGTGCCGCGTTCCACTCATCGATGCGATGGTTGGCGCGCTTCGTGAATCGGAGGATAGCGCGCCTGAGGACGGAATGCTCGACCACCTCCGTGCGGCTACGAAGCGAATGGCGGGTGGACTCGGTATAGATGCTGCGCGTCAGAAATAGCCGATCCTGCTGCATGGGCGAAGCATCTGCAACAAGCGGTTCAGTCAGGGCCAGCATCATCGCGATCAGGTTCGGCGCGGCGTATCGTCGACGCCGATCGAACGAGCGGCGCTGCGCCTTCTGGAGACGCGCATTGGTCTTGGCCTTGTTCCAGTCGATGATCACGCGATGCTCGTCGAGCGGATGCGGGATGAGACAGTCGCGACGGATATGACGCAGCGGATCGGGATTGGCGGCGGTCTGGATGGCGATCGCCAGAAAGAACGGAACGAGCGTATCGGTAGTGATGTGAAAATACTGCGTGATGGTGCGATAGCCGCCCCAAGACTTGACGAGCGTGGCGGACTTGATCCCGTGTTCTTCGAGAACAGCCCTGTCGGGCATGCGACCGTCCTCGATGCGGCTGATCCGCCAAATCCATCGATCGAGCCCCTGACCGCGCAGTATCTTGGGCGGAAGCTCGGTGCGCCGGATGACATCCTGCCCATGTTGAAACCGGGCCCAGACCTCGTCGATCTCCTCGTAGCAGGCGCTGAGGATCGCCTTGATCTGATCGGACGGCAGCCGCCGGCGCGGTTGCTGATGCATTCGCCTGCCGGGAAAGGGATTCCAGGGAATCTCAAGATCGCGTGCGAGCGTTCCAGGTCGATTGCGCTGGCACCATGCGAGGAGCGGCCGAAATGTATTGAAGGCCGTGGCATGCGCACCGCGCGGCGCGCGGGAGGTCGACTGCGCCTTGAGCCAGAGCACGTAGCGGCCGAGCGCGGCGGTATCGACATCAGCCGCCGTCTTAATCGTCTCATCGTCGACAACGTAGCGGGCAAAGCGGAGGATCGCTGCCCAGGTCGTTCGGCGGGTCGTGGGCCTTTGGCCGACGCCATGCTCTCGGAAAGCCTGGACCATGAGCCCGCGCAGGTCGGCAGGCAGGCCGGAAAGCTGCTCGGGGTCGAACCGTTGGATTGGCCGACCTCCGGCATCGGTGAATATGACCTTATCGGTGATGAGGTCAGTTGCCGCATTGTCCGGCGCCGCAACCGTGATGCGCCGATTGATCGACTTCCTTTTACGCGCGGCCATGAGGCACCAACTCGCCGTAAAGATAGGCCAGGCTCTCGGCGAGCGTGTCGGCATGAAGTTCGACGCAGCGCAGATAGATTGCCGTTGACTGAATCGAGGCGTGTCCGAGCAGGACCTGCACAATCTTCAGCGGATTGAGATCTGGTGTTGTCGCCGCCTGCTTCTGCAGGCGCACGAGCATGGTCATCGCAAATGTATGGCGCAACCAATGGCCCGATCCTGTCAGCCCTGCCGCCTGAAAGGCCGTGCTGAACGCAGCGGAGAACCTCGCTCTCGACACGGGATCGCCGTTGCTGTTGAGGAACAGCGCTGATGACGGCCGATAACCGGGGCGGGTTCTGCGTCGGAGCTTCACCAGCGCCGCACGCTGTTCTCCTGCATACCAGTGGGTTCGGTCGATCAGCCGCAGCGGCGGATAGACGGTGCGCGGCCGGTCGCCCTTGGTCACGGTCAGCGGCATTCCGACGAGTGGGTCCACGTCGATGTCCACGTGAGCAACATCCGGCACCTGATGGAGCTGCAAGCCGCATAGTTCCTTGCGGCGCATGCCCGTGGCCAAAGCCCATTCGGCGATCAGGTCATAGGGCGACGAAAGATGCTGAAAAAGCGATTGGAGTTGATCGACGCGCAGCGGTCGCGGCAGACGTTCAACCTCCGAAACCGTCAGAGTGTTCGCCATCACGGTCGCAGGCCGATGATGCAAATGCGCCAGCATGCCCTGACGACGCACTGAGCGGAGCGACACCTCAACGTAGTCGAAGGGCAATGCTTCGATCAGACCGCGTCGATGCGCCCATGTATAAAAGCGGCAGACCGTCCGGATACGATCGTTCACGGTGGACCGGGCATAAGGTCGCCCGGTATGAGGGCTCGGCGTTGCCAGCATCCGATTCCGGTAGCCGGCGATCGTTCCCTCATCGGCGAGGCGCCAGTCCAGCTCGCTCTGCTCCAGGCTGTCGAACCAGTCATGCAGGTGCTCGCTATACGTCCTCAGCGTCTCCATCGCATGCGAGCGGCCGGGAATGGTGGCGAGTTCGATCAGGTAGCCGAAGGCAGGTTCGACAATCGACATCTGCGCGTCGAGCAAGATGGGGAAGCCTGCCGGAATCCCTTCAACACCGGGCACTGCCCGTACAATCGAAACCATCCTGCTCTCCGGTGACGAAGCACCCGGAGGTGCAAGAGGACATCGACATCGCCCAAGTGCTTACCGTGTCGATGAAACTGACAGATGACAGCACGCGAATAAAAGATACACGGAGCGCCTTCGGCGCGAGTCTTCCTTGAGATGCGAGGGGTTCCCCTCGCGCTCTCCCGTTCGCCACGTGGCAGAGGTGCAGGACTTCGCCTGCACCCCTTCAAATAGCTTGTCGTGTCGCCGCCGCGTCAAGCGTTGTCCTCGCTACGCTGCGGGAACGCTTGACTCGGACGTCTGCGTGCCAGGCTCTCAGGCAATGCCGCTAAAGGACACTTCTCAGCACATGACCTAAGTTGTTGCCGGTCTTCTTGAAGGTGCCGATGGTCGCCATGATAGTTCTCCTTGAACTCTGTTCCGAGCCCGCACCATTGCGGTCTCGATGGCGATCGGCAGGCCGGAGGCGATCGACGCGACATCGCTTGCGACCGCAGCGCAGCGGAGGATGGGGGCCAGGCGACTTTGTTGTTTCGCGAGGAATGACGGCACAGCCGGCAGGGGAAGAAAGTCGATAGGCGCCATTGCCGCATAGGCGATCGAGGCGCAGCCGGCCTTCGGTCAGATCAGCCCATTGAAGAGGCCGTTTTGGAGCGGTCGGTTAGACAGAGATTGATCAAGGAGAACGTGGCGGGCACGGCGCTGCCGTCACGATTTCGGCAGCAACAGAGTCGGCGATTCCACGGAGCGGTTCCAGGCTTGACCGCGTCCCGATGCCGACAGAGCTCTGGCAAGAAAGCCAGCGCACCGATGCTTTGATCGCGCGACCGAACAGCGTCACGCTGCTCCAGCGGAAGACTGCGATGACGCGACACGGGTCGGCCGAGGCTTAGGTCTGCGCGCCTATCGCCATCTCGGGGTTTCGATGACGGGGGGCGGCGCGGTGAAGATCGGCCGAAGGTTCCACCCTCCGCTGCTGTTAGCGTTAGGCACGCGCCAAGCCCCGCCCCGACTGTCCGGGCGCTGCCATAGCTGTCACCCGAACGAACGCGGTGATGCCAACGGCAATCGCACCGACGACGGAAAAGATGACCTGCCACGTATCGGAGGGCATGGTGTGCTGCACGATGCCGTGGGTGGCGTGATAGCCGGCGAGCGCCGCGGGCGCGACGAATGCGAACGCGATCGCGAGGCGCAGCCAGAGCGGCCTCGCGAAGGCGAGTAGGAACTGGCTGATGCCGAACGTCAGTGCGGCGGCAACCAGGCCAACGACGATGCCGCCGATCCAGCCTGCGCCGGTCTGATAGGCCCAGACTCCGGCAGTGACGCCGACGAAGGCAGGCAGCGCGAATACAGCAAGGGTGAACAAGAGCCAGCAGAGCATGCCAATGGCGGCGATGCTGGCGAGGATGCCAATGAAGATCATGGCGATGGTCTCCCGTGAGAAAAGGTCTGACGGTCGCGCCTTCCACCACCACCCCGGCGCGACCACGAGTATAGCCGCAAACAGGCGTCAGCAGGAGTGGAAATCCCGCTGGCCTTCTGCGATGCAGCTTACGTGGCACTACGCCCCTTCATGGTTGGAAGGGGTCGAATTCGTGGATCACGGCGCCGGGATCGCCGTCATATTCGGCGGCCGGCATGACGCCATAGTTGCCAGTGTCAGCATGAAAGACGACCACGCAGACCATGAGGGTGGTGGCGAGGTTCCAACCGTTAGCGAAAGCGAGGGATTGAGACATCGATCCGGCTCCTGTGCAGAGGCGGGGACCATCCCCGCGCGACAGGCGCCCGATGTGTTCGGCAGAGGGCCGCAATCACCGCGAAGGCGAAGACGCAGCGGCGGCACGCTTCGCGTAAGCCGACCCTTTACGGGTTGATGGCGTCAGGCCTGTTATTCGGCCTGCAATAGTGACCCCCTGAGCCGGGGGATCGGCGTCCAAAATTGACCCCCTATAGATTGGCTGTTGCGCTGCCTGCTTTGTCATGAAGCAGGTGGTCGGGGATGCTGATCGTGGAGACGATTGCGCGGATACGGCGCGAGCACTTCATCAAGGGCAAGACGATCAAGGAGATCGCCCGTGACCTGAAGGTGTCGCGGAACACGGTCCGGAAGGTGCTGAGATCCGGAGAGACTTCGTTCGAGTATGAGCGTCAGGTGCAGCCGCGGCCCAAGCTTGGACGATGGGCGGCGGAACTCGATGAACTGCTGGCGGCGAACGCAGCCAAATCCGCGCGCGAACAACTGACGCTGATCCGGATCTTCGAAGAGTTGCGCGGACGCGGCTATGACGGCGGCTACGATGCCGTGCGGCGTTACGCCAGGCGCTGGAGCAAGGAGCGCGGGCAATCGACGGCGGCGGCCTATGTCCCGCTGAGTTTTGCGCCAGGAGAAGCCTATCAGTTCGACTGGAGCCACGAGATCGTTCTCCTCAACGGCGTGACGGTACTCGTGAAGGTCGCCCACGTCCGGCTGTGTCATAGCCGCATGCTGTTCGTGCGCGCCTATCCGCGCGAGACGCAGGAGATGGTGTTCGACGCCCACGACCGGGCGTTCGCACTGTTCAAGGGCACCTGCAGTCGCGGCATCTACGACAACATGAAGACGGCGGTGGAGACGATCTTCGTCGGCAAGGATCGCCGCTACAATCGCCGCTTCCTGCAGATGTGCAGCCACTATCTCGTCGACCCGGTCGCCTGCACGCCGGCGTCGGGCTGGGAGAAGGGCCAGGTGGAGAACCAGGTCGGGTTGGTCCGGGAACGCTTCTTCACGCCGCGGCTGCGGTTCAAAAAGCTGGACGAACTCAACGCCTGGCTGCTCGACAAATGCATCGCCTACGCCAAGGCGCATCGGCATCCGGAGCTGTCCGATCAGACGATCTGGGATGTGTTCGAAGCCGAACGGCCGAAGCTCGTTCCCTATGCCGGTCGGTTCGACGGATTCCATGCGGTGCCGGCATCGGTCTCCAAAACCTGCCTGGTGCGCTTCGACAATAACAAATACTCGGTCGCGGCCAGCGCCGTCGGACGTCCGGTCGAGGTTCAAGCCTATGCCGACCGTATCGTCATCCGTCAGGATGGACGGATCGTTGCGGAGCATCCGCGGTCGTTCGGACGCGGCGAGACGACCTACGATCCCTGGCACTACGTGCCGGTGCTCGCGCGCAAACCCGGGGCCTTGCGTAACGGCGCACCCTTCAAGGACTGGGTGCTGCCGGCCGCGATCGAACGGATCCGGCGCAGGCTCGCCAGCACCGACGACGGCAATCGACAGATGGTCGACATCCTCAATGCGGTGCTGACTGACGGTTTGTCGGCGGTCGAAGCCGCCTGCGCCGAGGCGCTTGGTCACGGCGTCCATTCCGCTGACGTCGTTCTCAACATCCTGGCTCGCCAACGCGAACCCGCTGCACCGGCCAACATCATGACGCCGGCGGCACTGACGCTCCGCCATGCGCCGATCGCCGATTGCGCCCGCTACGACAACCTCCGGAGGACCATCTGATGGAACGAACCCAAATCTTCGACCTCATGGGCGAGCTCAAACTCTACGGCATGAGGGCTGCCTTCGACGAGATCATGGCGACGGCCGTCAAGCGCCAGCACGAACCTCAGCGCATCGTCGGCGACCTGCTCAGCGCCGAGATCAACGAGAAGCAGGCGCGGTCGATCAAGTACCAGCTCACCATCGCCAAGCTGCCGTTGGCCAAGGATCTCGACGACTTCCAGTTCGAAGGCACGCCGATCAATCAGACGCTCGTCAACGATCTCGCCGTCGGCGGCTTCATCGCCCAGCAGCGCAACGTCGTGCTCGTCGGCGGCACCGAGCCCGCTTCATAATGCTCACCTTTCTATCTCGTTAGAGTTCCAGTTCTTTTTGTAGCGGATTGCCGGACGGCGGACGTCTGAGGCGCCGCGCGGTGGCAGCTCGTTTGACGTCAGGACGCTCAAGATCGGCTGCTTTGATGATCCAAGGTGCCCCTTTGCAAAGCTGGCTCGCCGCGAGCTGGCCGTCCTTGATCAGACGTCGCACGGTTGACGGGCTGACGGAGAGGGCCGCGGCCGCCTCGTCCAGAGTGACCTCGCCGCGGTCGCGGCGCTCGCCTTCGCGATAGGCTGCGATGTCGTTGTGGCTGCGCAAGCTGCACACTCGCGACTTGGTCCAGCCATTGCCGCGCCCCGTGGTCTTGCCGGAGCGGTTGAGCACCGACGCGATTGCTTTGTCCGGCATCTGCCGCGCCAGCACGCGCACGAGATCGACTGTCTCTCCCGTTGCGCTCCAGCGGTGCTGGCCGGAGCGATTCTTCTTGACCTTGAGAGCGGAGTGGTCGCCGCCGTGCCAGCGGATCACCAGATCGAGCGCGTTGTCCTCGACGCGGACGACGATCTCGTCGATCAGCGTTCGCACGATCCGCTTGCGCGTCTCGGGTGCCACGCCGGCACTTGACCAAGCACGCTCCAGGTCGGCGCCTAGCGTCATCAGCCGCTCCCTGTCAGCAGGTGTGAGATCAACAGCGGGCGAAGCCGTCAGTCCCTCCAGCTCGGTCTCCAGATTGCGCACGACCGCCAGCCGGTCGTTCCATCGCTTTTCCAGCTCGGCGGCGACGAGGCGGTTGTCGGGATCGACGGCATCGTATTGGCGGCGCGCGCGCCCCACCTCATAGCGAGCCTGCTCCAGCGCCAGCTCGACTTGGCCGCGTTTGTCTTCGTTCGCACGGCTGCGCGCAGCCTGCGCGGCGAGTGCCGCCTCGATACCGAGCGGCTGCAGGCGCTCGATCACCTCGGCGGCCACGTCACGATCGATCCGCATGCCGCCGAACGAGATGCAAGGGTCACCGCCATGATTGTTGGCGCCGCCCCGACAATGGTAGCGACCGGTGTTGCCGTTCTTGCCGGAGTAGGCGACGTGAAGTTTGCGCCCACAATGGCCACAGCGCAGCAGGCCGGCGAGCAGAGCCTCACCTCGGCGCAGGGCACCGCGGCTCATCGGGTTCTTGCCGTTGGCGTTGTCCGCAATCAGGCCGAGGTTCCTCTCATGGTCCGCCCAGCTCAGATAACCCTCATGATGGTTCGGGATCAACACCTCCCAATCCTTGCGCTCCTTCTTGAAGCCGCGAACCACCTTCTTGCGGCCGGCCTCGATGCTGATGCGGCTGCCGGTGCGCCCGAATGCATACGCGCCGGCATAGATTGGGTTGGTCAGAATGTGCAGGATCGTGTTGTAGACCGGCAGCTTCCACTCGACCAGGCGGCCTTCGGCGCCATAGGTGACGGCGGGCAACGGAACGCGCTCGTGTCTGAACCAGAGGTGCACCTGACGCACCGACTGCATCTCGGTGAACTTGGCGAAGACGAGCGCGATCGCCTCGCCGACGCGCCGATCCGGGTCCTTCTCGATGCGGTTGTGGCCGACCCGCACGTAGCCGACGGCGACCGTCATGAACAGCTCGCCCCGGCGCGCCTTCTGCTTCAGCGCTTCGAGCGAGCGCTGGCGCAGTACCGACAACTCCATCTCGCTCATGGTGCCCTTCATGCCGAGCAGTAGGCGATCGTTGGGCTGTCGCGGATCGTAGACGCCGTCCTCGTCGGCGATCAGTGTGCCGACGAGACCGCAGAACTCAAGCAGCGTGTGCCAGTCACGACCGTTGCGTGCGAGCCGCGACGCCTCGATCGAGACCACGACCCCGACGCGGACCTCACAGATGGCGGCCAGCAGCTTCTCGAAGCCGGGCCGCGCGACGCCACCGCCGGAGCGGCCGAGATCGTCATCGATGACGGCAACATCGCTCCAGCCCAGCTGTCGCGCGCGCTCCGGCAAATTGTACTGACGGCGCTTACTTTCCAGGTTGTGGACGACCTGATCAGGCGTCGACTGACGGATGTAGACGACGGCCTGACGGGCGAGGTGCTCAGGCGTGATCTTGCTCATCAGCGGCCTCCCTCGTCTCTGTGGTTGGCGTGCCCGTCTCGATATTGGCGCCGTCGGCGAGGGCCTCGACCAGCAGCCCCTCGATCAGGCGGACGAGAGTGCTTCTCTGCGACGCCGGAATCTCCGGCGTCTGGCGATCCTCCTCGAACAGGCCCCGTTGCAAGTGGCGTCTTGGTTGCATGATCCCCTCCTTCACGCGGGGGCCATGCCCCGCCTTGAGAGGCGATAAGCACATCGATTCGCGCCCGCAGCTCGACGAGCCTTTCGACAGCCAACCGAGGGCTTGCTGTGAGCGTTGCAGAGCGAGCAATATCCTCGCTCATCCAGGCCGGGATCAGGGCGAGTGTCCCGTCGGGCTGCACCACGACCAGATGGTCCTCGCCGGCGAAGCGCTTGCGGTGCTCGACCTGCACCATCTGCCCGGCCCGAGGATGGAACGGATAGAGGATCAAAACCTCGAACGCCGGACACCCGGCATTGTGACGCTGTCTCGACCGGCACGGGCAAAACCCACCTGGCCATCGCAATCGCCAGAAGCTGCATCCGATCCGGCGCCCGCGGTCGCTTCTACAACGTGGTCGACCTCGTCAACCGCCTCGAGATCGAGACCCGTAACGGACGTCAGGGCCGGCTTGCCGAACATCTGACCCGGATGGACTTCATCGTGCTGGACGAACTCGGATATCTGCCCTTCGCCCAATCCGGCGGCCAGCTTCTGTTCCATCTCGTCAGTCGGCTCTATGAGCGCGCTTCCGTCATCGTCACTACCAATCTCGCCTTCGGCGAATGGCCCAGCGTGTTCGGCGACGCCAAGATGACCACCGCGCTGCTCGATCGGTTGACCCACCACTGCGACATCGTCGAGACCGGCAACGACAGCTGGCGCTTCAAAAGCCGCGACGACGATCACGCCGCCCGCGCTCGTCTCGTCTCCGCAATCCCGGCCAGCTCCGACGAGTCGAGCGCTACCCTCAAATCACGCCGCGCGAAGGGGTCAAAATTGGACGCCGATACGGGGTCAAATTTGTAAGCCGATTGACAGTCAGGCCCTCGGCCGGACCAAGGATCAGCGCTACTGCGAGCAGGGTGGCGCCCGCCGGCAGGAGTCCGGTTGTCAGGGCCGCGTGGCTCTCGGCTGGAACATCGTTACCGTCACGATGCGACGGCTGATCGGCTAGAATGGACTGTGAGTCGGCGCGCGGTAGAGGTCGTCACAATCACTCGAGCCGCAACAGACAAAACGTAAGGGAGCAAGGCATGGGAGAGATCAACATCCCTCGCGATCAACAGAATGCCCTCAAAGCGATAGACACCAACGATCTGGACAGGCTTGTCGATCAGGCGATCCGGGAAGAACGATCGGGCGATCTGCATGGTCTCCCTCTCACAAGCTGCGGTCCTTACATCTCGACAAAACTCCATTACTTCGAACAGGCGCTGGCGAAACACCGCGTGGCCAAGGCGCCACGAAAGCGGGCGGAAACAGGAGACGCCCTTCGACGTGCAGGCCATGATTTGTCCTTCGCCGTCGGGCCATGAAGCAACGGCTGGAAACCGAACGGAAGGAAGCGCAGCTCTTCATCGTCGATGACCAGATCATACCGCCTCATCGCTTCAGCAAGCATCTGAGTGTCAGGGTGAGCTATCGGTGGCGCCGAACTGTCGATGACGAGTGGACGTTTGGCAGCATAACGTTCGTCCACGACGTCGATCTTCGTCCGGACTATACGACACCGGCCCCAAGCGAAAGCCGAGCGCCGCCAAGCAGGAGCAGGACCTACAAAACAGGCTATATCAAACCTGGGAGCACTTTATGAGAGGTGCGCTCTATTCGGTCAGGGACTATTTCAGGGAAGGCGGTGACGGAGACAAGATTCCGGACACCTTCCAGGCGACGGTCGATTCTCACTCCCGCGGGTTGAACAATTACAGCACGCAGTTCTGGCGCCAGCAGCCTTGAACTCTTTCGCCGATCAGGATGGCGGAAGGTGAAAGATGGCGGCGCTTACGCGCCGCCGAACTTCCAGACCGGGATGCCGAGCTTGCGGGCCTTGTCAGCGAGATTGTCCTGAATGCCCGTGCCCGGGAAGTGCATGACGCCAATCGGCAAGACGTCGAGCATCTGGTCGTTGCGCTTGAATGGCGCGGCCTTGGCGTGCTTCGTCCAGTCGGGCTTGAAGGCAATCTGCGGCACGTTGCGATGATCGGCCCAACGTGCGGCGATGCGTTCGGCGCCCTTTGGGCTGCCGCCGTGCAACAGCACCATGTCCGGGTGCTTGGCGTGAACCTGATCGAGCTTGGCCCAGATGAGCCGATGATCGTTGAAGTCGAGGCCGCCGGTGAGCGCGATCTTCGAGCCAGCCGGGAGAAGGACTTCGTTCTTGGCGCGCTTCCTGGCGGCGAGGAAGTCACGGCTGTCGATCATCGCCGAGGTCAGATTGCGATGGTTGACCATCGATCCGCTGCGTGGCCGCCACGATGAGTTGGTGTGGCGTTCGAAATGCTGGGCGGCCTGGTCGCGCATCAACTCGAAGGCGTCACGGCGTTCGATCAGCGTCTGGCCCTCGGCGGTAAGCCGCTCCAGCTCGACGGACTTCACCTCGGAGCCGTCCTGTTCCCGCTGGCTCCGCCGCTGAGCCTGCTCGTTGTCGTCGAGCTCGCGCTCGATCCGGCCGGTCGCGCGATGGAAGAGGTTGACGGTCGACCAGAGCAGATCGTCGAGATCGGGCTCGAGGCGGGTGTCCTGCAAGGTGACGATCAGCGCATCGAAGATGTCGGCGATGGCGCCGGCGACGGCGTTCCCCTCGGGCAGCGGCCTCGGGTCGAGTTCGTCCTGGAAGGGACGGAAGCCGTAAAGCTGAAGTTCGGTGAGAACGTGGTCGGTGGGAGATGAAGCGTGATGGGGCTCGAAGTCGTCGCGATCACTCGTCATGGGATGCTCCTTCGTCGGTCTGACCGCGACCCTCGCGGCCTTCTGGCGACGAAAGCCGTCGGGCGGGCCGGACCTGCACCCAGAGCGAAGCGCAGGGCCGAAGCGTCAGCGGAGGATGGCGAAGCCCGGTTGTTTTGCTTCGCGATGCAAAGGCCCGGAGGGCCGGCGGAAAAGAACCGGGCGCAGCCATTGCCGGGCCGGACCGTTTGACGGCCGATCGCCCTCTCGAAGGCCGGGTCGCGGTCTTTCCGGCGAGATGGGAAGCAGCCAGAGCGATAGCGCTGACGCTGCCGCCGCTCTGGTCTCATCCCTCCGGAACTACACCGCCTCTGTCGCGATGAAGCGTGCGACATCTTCCGGGGCGAGCTGGACGCGGACGTTGGCCCGAAGTGCAGAGATGCCGATCAGCCTGAGATCCTCATTGAGGTCGCCGAGCATTGGCGACAGTGCAATCGCCTCGATCCCGACAGCGTTTGCGCGTGCGACCAAGCTATCTCGCGCGATGTCGCCGGCCGTGTCGTCGTCACGCACGATGTAGAGTCGGCGGAGTGTTGCCGGGAACAGGACGGCTCCGAGGTGCGCGGCCGATAGAGCGGCGACCATCGGCATACGGGGCGCGACCATTCGCAGCGACAGAATGGTTTCGATGCCTTCGCCGGCCGCCATTACGTCATGCGCCACGCCGAACCGGACGGCGTGGCCGAGGAGGTCGCCCATAGCCCGCCTGGGCGTATCAACCGGCGCCTTGCCGCCGCCGTCGGGTGCAAGCCAGGTGCGGTGCGCTCCGGTGATCCGGCCGCCAAGGTCGGTGACGGATGCAATTATCGCCGGCCAGCTCTCGGTCGGACTGTGCTCGCCCGGCCTGTAATAGCATCGGGGATGGAAGCGCAGCGATCCGGTTCCGTGCAAAGCCGTGATGCCGCGTTGGCGCAAGTACGTTTCCACGACCGTGCCCGGTATCGGTTGCGACATGGCGAAGAGCCGGCGTGCCGCCTCCGGCGATCCGGTCGGCGCTGGCGCCTGTCGCGGACTTGATTGCCGCTCGGGATGCGGAAGGCTAAGGAAGGTTCGCGCCTCATCGGCGACATCGTTGAAGTCGACCAGACCGCGCGTCTCGCGGATGACATCGAGCAAATCGCCGTGTTCGCCAGTAGCGGCGTCGGTCCATTTGCCTGCGGCGCCCTTGCCGGACTCGGCGCCCTTTAGGCGGACGAACATGGACCGCCCCGGCGTGTTGCGAGCATCGCCTACCAGCCAGTAGTGTCCCTCGCGGCGGCCGTTGGAAAGATAATGACGGCAGACTGCCTCAGCCTGCATGGCCATACGGCGCGCCAGATCGGATGCGTTGTCCGACATCGTATCCTCCGAGACGAAAAGGGCCCGCCATCGCTGGCGGGCCCCTGGCAGTGCGGTTGGCTCCTTCGTTATTCGGCCGCGGTCGCGTGGGCTTCGAGCGCGACCGAGTCATCCTCGGCCACTTCCTCATCTTCCACCACGGCCGTTTCGCCGCCGTCCGCCGCCATTTCTACGCCCGCCGTATCGGCGTCTGCTTCCGCGGCGTCGATGGCGTCGGTCTCAACGGCGTTCGGCACGTCGCGACCGGGCGTGCGCAACGGTTCCGGAAGCCATCCGGACTCCGCCAACAGCGTCTGGGCCTGCTCGGCCATCTCGGCCTTCTTCAGGTGCTCGATGCGGTCGCCCGCGCGCGCACCTTTCGCCTCCCGCACGGCCGCCAGGATGCGGGCCTTGGTCACCCGGCCGAAATAGGTGCCGATCGTCGGCGTCCAGCCGGCTACGACCATGTCGAGATCGACGGCCTGGGCGATCCGGTCGGCGTGGGCCAGCGCGCGAGGCTTGCGATTGTACGCCTCATAGATCGCGTTGACCGACAGCGAGACGCAATGCGCGAAGAGCGCCTGACGGCTGTCACCGTCGAACGCCATAAGCCCGTCCCAGAGGTCAGCGGGTTCCTTGGGCAGAGCAGAAAGCCAAGCCTGATGCCGCGCGTCGAAAGCGACAGCGAGCGTGCTGTCCGCGAGGCCCGGCGCCTGAGCGCTGAAACCGGTGCTCTTCAGATCGAGCTCAAGACAGGTGTCCTGCGCATAGCGGTAGAACACCTTGAGGCACAGGGCGTGAAGCGCGGCGACGAAGGCGATGTCAGGATTCTCGCCCAGCGCGTGGCGAAGCGCGAGGGTCCGATGGGACGTCAGCTCGGTCATCAGCCTATCGGGGATCGGCTTGATACCACCGTCTTCCTCGGGCTCATCCGCCGGAGGCTCCGTGCCTGCGACGACGCTCGCACCGTCATGCCCGGTTCGCACCGCGATCGTCGGCTCGTTGGCCGGATCGGTCTCGGCGTCGTTCTCCGGTGCGATCGGACGTTCGTCCTCGGGGCGGACATAGCCGCGCTCGATGCGCAGGACGCCCGAACCGTCGATGCTGACGAAGGCGCCAGCTCGCGCGACCTCCTCGGGATCGAAGGCCTGGGGGCGATCATCGAAGGCGGCAAGCGCCGTCTCGATCTCGCCGAGCCGGCGATCGACCTCGTCGGGCAGCTCCTCGGCTTCGGCGTAGGTCTCCTCCAGGCCGTCCATCTCGGCCTGCAGCGCATCGCGCGTCGCCTGCTCATCGTCGGTGAGCGGAATCTGCTCGCCGCGCAATTGCCGCAGCCCATAGGTGTGGCCGTAGGCAAAGTCGGGCGCGACATCGATCCACTTCCAGCCCTCGGCGCGGATCGCCTCGGACTGCTCGCGCAGTTTCTCCGCCACCAGCATGTCGAGGAGACCGACATCCTGCAGCCAGCCACCATCGTCGCCCTGGAACAGATCGCGCAGAATCACGCCGCCCGCCTCGGTGTAGGTGTCGAGGCCGATGAACTGCGCGCGCTTGTCCGACGCCCGCACGGCGCCCTCGGTGAGCATTCGGCGGATGATATGCGGCTCCTTGGAGTAGGACTGGCTCAGCCGCTGGAACACTTGCTCCTGGCGCTCATGATCGCCGTTGACGGCGAACGCCATAAGCTGGTCCAGCGTCATGCCGTCGTCGGCATAGATGTCGAGCAGCTTGGGCGAGACGGATGCGAGGCGGAGGCGCTGCTTGACGACCGACACGGCGACGAAGAAGGCCGCGGCGATGTCCTCCTCGGATTGACCCTTCTCACGCAGCGCCAGAAAGGCCCGGAACTGATCGAGCGGATGTAGCGGCGCGCGCTGGACGTTCTCGGCGAGACTGTCTTCCTCGGGAATGCCGTCCTCGCGCACGACGCAGGGCACGGGCGCGGTCTTGGCCAAGCGCTTCTGCTTGACCAGAAGTTCAAGCGCGCGGAAGCGCCGGCCGCCAGCCGGAACCTCGAACATGCCGGTCTCGGCGCCTTCGGTATCGCGAACCGGCCGCACGGTGATGCTCTGCAGGAGCGTGCGCCGGGCGATGTCCTCGGCCAGCTCGTCGATCGAGACGCCGGCTTTGATCCGGCGGACATTGGACTGGCTCAGCACCAGCTTGTTGAACGGGATGTCCCGCGATGAGGACAGTATGATCTTCTGAACTCGGGTCATGGTCATTCTCCATGACGGGCGGCCGTGAGACTCTCTCTCGACCTCAACCCGTCACGAAGCGAGCGCAGCCCTCTTCCTCTAGGAGGCTGGGGCTGCGCGGAAGCGCAAAGGCGTGGAGCCGTGGATCCGGCTCCACGCCTCCCGGTATTACCGGACGCTGGAAAGGAGTTTCGCGGCTTTGCCCTCCAGCTCCAGCCGCGCATCCTGATGTGGCTTGGCACGGGCGAGCGCCGTGATCCCCTGCACGAAATCGAAGATCGATTCCGGCGGCCGCCCTTCCTCCTCCAGCACCGTGGCGATGATCTTCTCGGTCTCGGGACGCGAGAAGCCGCGCCTGCGCAAGAAGCTCTCGCGATCGTCATCCTTGCGGGCGACGATCTGCTCGCGAGCCGCTCTGATCCCCGCCAGAAACGGCGCGGGCGACGACGTGGCGAAACGTTCCAGCGCCGGCGCCGCCTGATGCGCGAAGCGGTGGCTGGCGAATTTGCTGTGCCTGATCGAGATCTCCTCGAAGCCCTCGGCGCCCCAGATGTTGCGATTCATGCAGACGGCGCGAAGATAGAAGGACGCCATGCCGAGCGTCTTGGAGCCCACTTCGCTGTTCCAGCAATAGAAGCCTCGGAAGTAGAGATCGGGATCGCCGTTCGGGAGGCGGCCGGCTTCGATCGGATGGGCGTCATCGACAAGGAAGAGGAAGACATCGCGATCGGACGCATAGAGGGTGGTCGTATCCTTGGTCACCTCGACGAACGGGTTGTGCGTCATGGTCGACCAATCGAGCAGTCCCGGCACCTTCCAGCGCGTATCGCCTGTTCCCTCGCCGGCGATCTTCATGACCGCGGCGACCAGCTCATGGTCCCAGATACGGCCATAGTCCGGACCGGTGACGGCGCGCAGTTCGATCCGCCCGTCGTCCGCTTCCAGTGTCTTCACCAGCTCGGCCCGGTGCGCGAGCAGCCCGTGCTGCATGTTGATGCCGGCAAGCAGCGCAGGGAGTTGCCGCATATAGCCGGCGGGCGCGCCGACCAGGCTGCACATCTGACCGAATGACCAGTGTGTCGGAGCGATGGGTTCTTCGCGACCGGGCACGATCAGGGCCAGGCGTTCGGCGTTATCACGACTCGCCTCGACACGAAGGCTCCGGGTCTCGATGGTGCGGGCGGTGGCGCGGTCGGCGCGCGCGCGAACGGCGGCATAGAGGGCGCTGAGCGACAGATAGCGCTCGTCGTCGGGCCGCGAAAACCATTCGGACGACACGCGCCCGATCCGTTCGCCTCGTGAGATGTCGACTTTATAGCCGGCTGAAACCGGCGGCGCGCCGAAGGCGTCGTCATCGGCGATGGTGCTTATCTGGGTCATGGCGGAATCTCCAAGACGGGCCGGCCGGGAGCCTCTCTCTCGACCCTCAACCCGTCACGGCGACAGCCGCAGTCCTCTCCCTCTATTGGCCGCGCAGTCGACGCGCTCGGGCGCGAAGGGCTCGATGAGCGGGGCCAGCCGTTCGCGCAAAGTTTCCCTACTCCAGAACATCGCGTTCGTCTTGGTCATGGCGTATCCTCATCCCCCGGGATGTTCAGCGCGGAGTCGTGAGTCTCTACCCGCTTGGACACCTTGTTGTTGCTCTTCTAAGCGCATGGCCGATCGCTGCGATTAGCGCGCGACCCGGCGGAGATCGGCGGTAGGTGTGAACATTGTCGGGCACGGGATCGATCTGGTGGACATCGTCGAGATTCGGCGTTGGATCGACGATCCGCGCGATCCGTTGATTCCGCGCTGCTTCACGGAGGAGGAGATCGATGAAATCGGCGACGGCCCCGACAGGGTCGAGCGCCTGGCCGGCCGGTTCGCTGCGAAGGAGGCTGTTCTGAAAGCGCTGGGTACAGGGTTCGGAGCGGGCGTCGCTTTCTCCGACGTGATCATCCATCGCGTGGCGGGTGCGCCGCCGCAGGTCCGGCTCACGGGTGGTGCCGCAAAGGTCGCCATTGCACTTGGCATCGTCGAATGGCGGCTGAGCATCAGCCATGCTGGCGCAATGGCCATGGCGAGCGCCATCGCGATCGGCGGCGCGCCTCACGGCGACGGATCCGATCGCGCCTGATCAGCTTCAGCCGGGCCGGTATAATCGATGCGGCGCTGGTCGAGATCGACCGCGATCCGGCCGCCGCGCGCGGCGAGAACCGCGCGCCATACCTTGAAGCCCTGCAAGATCGCCTGCTCCCACTCGCCCGTCGTGCACTGCTTGACCTCCAGATGCGAGGTCATGTCCTTGATCGTGCGCAAGAGCTGGAAGTCGAGCACGCTAACGCCCTCGAGCATATGATGGCGCCGGGCATAATCGAAGGCGAGCGCGGCCACACCCTCTTCGATCACTGCGGCGCGCCCGCCATCCTCGACCTCGTCGAGCAGCGGGCGGCTCTTGCGCTTGCGGCGGAGCAGCGCGCGCGTGATCGGCGACCAGCCCAGCACGGCGGCATATGCGAAATGGAAGACGTCGTGGAAGCGGTAGCCATCCGGATCATAGGCGTTATCAGTCAGCTCCCCGCCGAACGGCTTGCCGTTGATCGACACGCGAACCCGCTGGCGATCTTCGCCTTCGACATCAACCAGTTCGACCTCGAACCGGCGCGGAAGGCGCTCGCCTTCGGGCAGGGTCGCATCGAAGCACAGCGGCTCGGTGCGCTCCGTCGCCCAGCGCGCCTTCACCTTCGCAAGGTTCGAAACCGCTATCTCGTCGAGAGTCAGGTCGAACTTGCTGGCGACGTTCGCGATGTACCAGAGCAGATCGCCCAGCTCTTCGGACACGCGCTCCTTGAAGAGCCGGTGCGCTTCGCCGTCGCGCAGATGTTTCTTGTATTCGCTCAGGAGCTGGCCGGTTTCGCCGGCGAGACCTAGCATGGGAACGATGAGGGAAAGGACATCATCCGAGCCCTGGCGCGCCGGGACGCGATCAGTGCGCAGAGCCTCCTTCTGATAGCGGTCGAAATCCATCATCGTCTCCTTCGGCGCTTCATCCAGCGGCGGCCCTGGCCGCGTCGACTGCGCCAAGCGGCGTGTCGGCGCCGGCGCGTATCTTCTCGTTCAACTTCCATTTGGGAGGATAGAAGAGCTCGATCGGAGTCAGAGTTGGCTCGAACTTCTGCTTGATCCGCGTGCGGCCGGTTCGCCCCGCGACCTGCGGGTGCGCGACGCGCGCATATTTGTCGACTTCGCAGAACAAATTCTGGCAGTCGATCAATTGGAGCCGCCGCCCCAAAGCGATTGAAAATCTAGCCCAAGTCGCTCGAACTCCTGCTCCTGGAGATCTGCCATGAGCCGGATCAGTTCGGGCTCGTTGAGTCCTCCGGGATCGGCGAAGCATTTGCGCAGCCCGTCTCGCGCGCCGGGACCTGGCACGACGAAGTCCATCTCGCTGAAATCGGTGATTTCGCTGTAGTTGATGTCGGTGATGAACTGATAGGCGAGGAAATCGCCGATGGTCGGATAAGCGCGAAGCTTCTCGAAGCCCTCCTGCATGGTGCGAGTTTGCGCCAACCGTTCTGGAAGCCGATCCTCCATCATGCGTTCAAGCAACAACAGATGGTTCTGATGCTTGGCGGGCCTGCCGAACGCGCTGCTTCCCGGCGGCATGATGTAGGCGGCCGAATAGATGCGGCGACCGTCACGCATCGCCCGTGCGAGCACCTCATCGTAGCGCGAGAAGTGGTAATCCTCGAACGTGATCGGTCCGAACGATCGTTCCAGCAGATCCCAGGTCTCGATCTTGTTGAACAGCTTGAACAGCAGAATGCGAAAGAAGACTTCTCGGGGCGAATTCGGTAAATCGGCGCGATAGATGACGCGCCGAATCATATACTGGCTCGCCCGATCCGAAGCCCGATAGGCGTTGGTGAACTTGTAAGTCGTGAGCACCGCGTTGCCGGTCCAAGGACGCTCCTCGCCGCGTGCTCGTCGGAAGAAGACGTCCTGTCGTTCGGCGGCGAAGCGCCAATAGCTCTCATAGACCTCCGAGACCTTGGCGGGCGCGAGATGGCGCAGAATGATCGGCGCCGGCGCGGCTGTGGCAGATGCCTCGTTCGCCCTCGGCACGACGGGTAGGTCGAGCGGTAGCGTGGCGGCTGTGGGATCGATGCGCTGTTTTGGCGGGCGGCCGCGCGGGCGTTTGGCGGCAGGCTTTGGGAGCTTCTTCCTCAAGACTCTGCCCCGATGGCCATGACCGGAACTGCGGGCCGTGCCGGCGCCGCGACAGAGCCAGACACCAGTGCTTCGGCGGCGACGACGAGCGGCGCGAAATCGGGATCGCTCTTAGTAATGCGCTCCAGCTTGGCGACACCTACCATGACATTCAGCCGCGCCAGCGGTATATCCATTTCATGGGCCATGAAGGCGCCAAGCTGGGCGAGGCCGAGATAGTTGCCATAGGCTTTGTCGAAAACTTGCTGGGTCGCATAGAAGGCGTTCACGACCAAGCCGGCGGTGGTCGGCTCGAAGCTGACCTGTTGCAGGCAAGGAAAGCCGAGCTGCGCGCTCGCGACATGATCGCGGCCCGGGTCGAACGTCGTCGCCTGCAACATCGAGCGGCGCACGCCCGCTCGCGAACCATACTGTGACAATATCCACTCCAACTGATTTCCGTCGCACGGCCCGCGGCCGTACATAACCATGCGTTCGAAATATAGGCCGCGGCCATTGGCTTTCTTATTCATCGCCTGCCAGCGCGGGAATGTCGCACGATAGAGTGTAAAAAGGCGGGTGCGGTCGCCACGCGACATCTCCCAAAGGCGCTGAGGAAAGATGGTGAAGGCGACATCCTCGACCTTGAGACGTCCCTTGCGTTTGAGGAGCTGATCGACGGCTTGGCGCACGGCCGGATCTTCAGGCACTACACCATTGCCGTCGAATCCGGTCACGCTCAACACCAGCGGCGAGACCTCGGTGCCGGCGCCGTCGAGAACCCTGAGCAGGAGGCGCGACCAAGCACGCGACAGGTTGTCGTCGTTGATCATGACGGGCTCCGGCGCGGCCGATGTTTTCGACTTACTCATCCGGGTCGTCCTCCAGATGGCGGTATTGGGCGAGCCCGACATAGGCCTCGGGTGCGATACGAACGAACACCGCCCAAGCGCCGCTGTTGGCGCTTGCCTGAACGATTCCAGGCCGCACCGCGCGGAACAGACGACCGCTCGCTAGCTCGCACTCGTAGGCGAGGCTAGCGCCGGTCGTCTCCGTTCCCGGCGGAAGCAGCAACAGCATCTTCACCTCAGCGTCGAGGGTCGATCCCGCTCGATGGCGGTCGGCGATGATCAGGGGTTCGGGTGTCAGGGCACCGAGGATGTCGGCGCGTAGGGCCTTTGGCGTCACGCGCTGCAGGGCGGCGGCGCGCGCCCGCGATATCATGTTCACACCGGCCGAGAGGTGGGTGAGGAGCGTGCGGTAGCCGACGCCGAAGTCGCAGGCGATCATGAACATTTGCGCCGCCGTCGCGGTCTCAGGTTTCCAGCCGCGTGTGGCGAATGCGCGGCGCAGACCCATGGTCGGCATCAGGGTGAAGCCCGCAAACGTATCTGCGAGGAATTCCTTGGGATCTTCCCAGGGGTTCTCCTTAGCACCTTCGCGCAACTCATCGATCGACGAGCCGTGGCCGAAGACGTGATGGCCAAGCTCGTGCGCGCAATTATAGGCGCGCCGAGGCAGCGGGCGGCGAGCCGAGAGGTGGATGCGCGGCGGCGCGGCGCGTTGGTACATCCCCTCCATGTTGATGTTATTGAAACGCACCGTGACGCCGAGCGTCTCGGAAAGCCCATAGATGCAGATCGGGCCATGCTGATCGAGCTTGGCTTTCGCTCGGGTGGCAATGGCCGTGTGCATAGCTTGGGTCGCAAGCGCGCGACGATTGAAGCTGGGCTTGTTGGTGCGCATCAGGTCCATCACCGATCGCCTCCCTCGGCGTTCGGGGTGGAATCGCTGCGCATGGCTGCGAGGAGCTTCAGCAGGCGGTCGAGGTCGTCCGGCTTGAGCTTGGTGAGTTCACGGGCGGCGAGTTCGAGTCGGGGATCCTGAGCATCGAGGGTATCCGGTGCCTCGCCGAGCAGCCAGGCGACGCCCACATCATAGATTTCGGCAAGGCGCGCGAGTTCGTCGGCCGAGACCCGGCGGTTGCCGGCCTCTATCTCCGAGACCGACGGCCGGTGTAAGCCGAGTATCTTGGCCACCTGGCCCTGCGAGAGCCCCGCGAGTTTGCGCGCCTCCTTAAGGCGTTCGGCGATCAGGGCGCGCTTGGCGGCTTCGGCGTCATTCATGCGGCGGCCGCTTCTTTCTCGGTCTGCCTCTTCAGCAGTTCGCACACGAAGGCGGCTGTTTCGTCGATAGAGCGCGGCAACTTGGTCGTCTCGTCGACGAAGATGTTCACGTCGTTCGGGATCGACGCGCCGATCTCGGTCGACAGGATAGTCGTGGCGACAGGCCAGACTTTGCTGTCGAACCTCGGGATATTTTCGACCGGCTTGGTCGCGCCCGTCAGCGGCGGGCATTCGAGGCCGCTATCAGCCTGAATCTGGCCGAGGACGGCGATCAATTTCTCTTTGAGCTTGGCGGCATCCATGCGGGTTGCTCCTTCATCCGACATATGGTAAGATAATCTTACATGGCCTTCTCGTCAAGGCCTCTTTCGTCAAGGGGGCGGGTATGCCGCTGACTTCATGTTCATCGAACGCTTGATCCTGACCAATTTCCGCTGCTTCGGTCCCGAACCCGGATCGATCGACCTGGCGTCCGGCTTGACCGCGTTTGTGGGGGTAAATGGTGCCGGCAAGACAGCGGTCATGCAGGCACTGCAACGCCTGTTCGGGGTGACCGGCGACCAACGCCGCCTGCGGCGTCAGGACTTCCATGTGCCGGTCGCCGAAGCCGCACCGGCGCGACAGCGGGCCTTCGTGATCGAAGCGATCCTCGCCTTCCCCGAGC
Organism: Bradyrhizobium sp. SK17; assembly: GCF_002831585.1. Lineage (GTDB taxonomy): Bacteria > Pseudomonadota > Alphaproteobacteria > Rhizobiales > Xanthobacteraceae > Bradyrhizobium. The sequence continues at coordinate 1,802,850 of NZ_CP025113.1, forward strand.
TCGATGCGGAAGGCGGCGACAACGCCGCCGTGCCAGAGTTCTTCCACCAGATGGCCGCGGACGACGCTGGCAGGCTGAAATGTCGCCTACGCCTACAGGCGACTTGGACTGAAGACGGCTCCCTTGACGGCGCCATCGAACAGAAATTCTGGGCGATCCGAACATTCGGCGATTTCACCGAGACCGACTGCATCGAGTTGAAAGCGATCGACCGCGCCCGCGTTCAGATGATCTACGTTCCTGCGGCGCGCGACGGCGCTTCGCAGGTGACGGCGTTCCTGCGCGGGCGGCTTTGGCGCGCCATCGACTGGTCGCAGGAAGTGAGGGACGTTTTCGCCGAAGCCGGCGCCACCTTGAACGGGGCGTTCGGCGGAGAGGCAGCCGTCGATCTGGTGGCCGCGGCGGTCAAGCGGCGCTGGCAGGAAGTGCATAGCGCGGGCACCGATACGACTCCTGTCTTTCGACCGCTCGATCTGCGGTTTCAGGAATTCATCCGCAAGGTTGAGGTCGTCTTTCACCCCGACGAAGCTGGTCGCGAGCGCAGTCTCGACGATCTCAGCGATGGGCAGCGTTCGCTTTTCCATCTCGCCATGACCGCCGCCATTCTTGATGTCGAAGCGCGAATCGCTGCGGACCCGGCTGGAATCGGCTTCCAGGCGGACGGTGTCTCGCTGCCTGCCCTGACTCTGATCGCAGTCGAGGAGCCAGAGAACAATCTCGCGCCGTTTTATCTGTCGCGGATCATCCGGCAGATCGAAGACCTGACACGCGGGAGGCGCGCACAAGCGGTGGTCTCCAGCCACTCGCCAAGCATTCTCGCGCGCATCGACCCGACACAAGTCCGGCATTTTCGCCTCGATCCGGCCGACCGCACGGCGAAGGTTCGTCCGATCCGGCTGCCCGAAGGTCAGGAAGCGGCATCGAAATTTGTGCGCGAGGCAGTGCGAACCTATCCAGAACTATATTTCGCGCGCTTCGCGGTTTTGGGAGAAGGCGCTTCGGAGGAAGTCGTGTTGCCGCGGTTGGCAGACGCGCTCGGCTTCGCGATCGATCGCTCGTTCGTGGCCGTCGTTCCGCTCGGCGGCCGGCATGTGAACCATCTCTGGCGCCTCCTAACGGACCTCGACATTCCCTACGCGACGCTGCTGGACCTCGACTGGGGTCGGGCCGGGGGCGGCTGGGGTCGCGTCAAGACGGCGTGCACGCAATTGCTAGAAAATGGCGTCACGCCGCGTGCGTTGTTCGGTGAACACCTTCAAGCTGATGGCCCGGCCGCGAACCTCGCCGCGTTCGATCGCCTCGCTGCCGATGACTCCAACAATCTTGATGCTTGGGCAAAGTGGCTGCGCCAGTTTGGCGTGTTCTTCTGCGCGCCGCTCGATCTGGACTATTCGATGCTGCGCGCCTTCCCCGCCGCGTATCAGGTGGCGGAGCCCAATCGGCAGGGACCCTCGAACCGCGGCGATCCACGGACGGCGGTACTCGGCGACGACGGATTACCAGCGCTATATCCAGCTGATCAGGATGGGCTGCTACGTTGGTATCGCTACCTCTTCCTCGGCCGCGGCAAGCCGAGCACGCACGTCCGGGTGTTGAGTGGCATGGCGGCCGCGGATCTCGCGGCCGGCGCGCCGGAGGAGCTGCGCGCGCTGCTCACCGCGATCGTCGCACGGCTTGAGCCGCCGGCGCCGGTGGAAGCCTGACCATGCCGCGCGTTCGGCCGGACGACTGGCGACCGCGAGGGATAGAGGACCTCGAACCCCAGGCTTGGCGAGCGCTCCGTCAGGCCGGCTGCACCTGTGTCGTCGCCGGGCCTGGCGCCGGCAAGACGGAGTTCTTGGCGCAGCGTGCGGTTTATCTGCTCGAGACAGGCGCTTGTCCGCCGCCCTATCGGGTACTCGCCATTTCGTTCAAGACCGATGCGGCCGACAATCTCGCAGCGCGCGTGCGGCAACGGTGTCCGCCCGAGTTGGCGGGCCGCTTCGTCTCGCTCACCTTTGACGCCTTCACCAAGGGCTTGGTCGACCGCTTCACCACCGCCATCCCGCCCGATTGGCGCCCAGGTCGGCCCTACGATATCGCGTTCCCGACACGGCGACAGGTTGAAGGATTCCTCGACCAGACGCGCCTCGGCGCCCCGCCGCAATGGCAGTCCGCGATTGCGGGCTTCGGGGTCGGAGATTTCGAGTCGCGACATGTGGGTGGTCACCGCCTGCCGGTAATTCGCGCCGAGCCGGCGTCTGGCGAGGAATATGCTGTCGATCGTTGGTGGCACGGCCAAATTCGAGGGCGGGCGCGGGCGTCACTTACCTTCGTCAGCCTCAATCGCCTCGCCGAACTGTTGTTGAGGGCGAACCCGCAGATTCGCCACGCGTTGCGGGCGACGTATCCCTTCGTCTTCGTCGACGAATTCCAGGACACGACTTACGCGCAGTACGATTTCCTCCTCTCTGCTTTCGCCGACGGCCGGACGACCGTAACCGCAGTGGGAGACGATAAGCAGCGGATTATGGCGTGGGCTGGTGCGCGGCTGGACGCGTTTCAGCGGTTTGAGGCGGATTTTGGTGCCGTCCGGATTCCCTTGGCCTTCAACTTTCGGTCGTCGCCGGGCCTCGTGCGGATTCAGCATGTGGTCGCCCGCGCATTGGACGCGAACGCGATCGCAGGCGTGGCGCAGGCTGCTCAGCTCGTGGATGGCGATGTCGCTCAGGTCTGGAACAGTCAAACGCGAGATGGCGAAGCTGAATATCTCACCCGATGGCTCGCCGAGGACATGGCGCGTCGCGGTCGGTCGCCGCGCGACTACGCCTTACTTGTTCGACAGAAGTCGGACGACTACGAAGCGGAGCTCTCTGCGCCACTTGCCCAGGCGGGCTTGCGGCTACGAAATGAGAGTCATGCGCTCGGCCGCACCACGCTGCAGGATTTGTTGGCTGACGAGCTCGCTCGCATCGCGATCGCGCTACTGCGCCTAGGAGCGCTCCGGCGCGCGCCCGACGCGTGGCGGCTGGCGTCGAACGCGCTCCAAAGCCTGCGTGCGGTCGATCCCGACGATGAGCTGGCTTGCCATAGGGTCGAAGCGGAACTCACCGTGTTTCTGGGGGATCTTCGAGCAGAAATGGCGCGCGCCGCGCCAACAGTGGAGAACAGCCAGACCATTACTGGTCGTCTCTTTGGATTTCTCGATCTGGGTGCGGTCGCTCGAACCTTTCTTGAGTATGGAACGGGTGAGTTGCTGGCCATCATGGTCGAAGCGTTTGGGCTGCACCTGGCGGCGTCCGTTGCTGGAGCTGCGAGCTGGTCAGCATGCCTCGACTCATTCGAAGGCGTCGCACAGATTCCGTTGATGACGGTACACAAGAGCAAGGGCCTGGAGTACGACACGGTCATCTTCGTCGGCTTGGACGATCAAGCTTGGTGGAGCCACACGCCCGGGAATCCCGAGGGTCTAGCGACGTTCTTTGTGGCGTTGTCCCGAGCTAAGCAGAGGGCGATCTTCGCGTTCTGCCAGGGACGGGGCCAGCGCAGGCGGGTAGCGGACCTCTTTCAACTGCTGACCGACGCCGGCGTCCCGGAGATCGCCATATGAGCGTCGCAAGCAATCTTGCGCTTCGGATCGCCGGGGCGCTCAAGGACCGCTGCACCCACCAGGTCATGCCGAGCGTCGCGCTTGAAGCCGGCCTGATCATGGCGGCGGAGGCAGAGGGCATGAGCAAGCGTGATAGGGCGCTTGCTGCCCTCGACGGTAAGTCCCCTCGTGAGCTGGGTGAAGTCGCTCGCCGGCTGGGCGCGCACTGGGGTGACTATGCGCTCGAAGAGGCCGGCTCCGCGGTCCTTGAAGAGGGAGAGCCCCCGATCAGCGAGATCACCCGAAGGGACGCGGCCAAGTGCTTTGGCGACGATCTCTCTGGCGAGCAGAATGTCCTTGAACTCGTGCGCAGGTTCTTTCCCATCGACACCTTGAGCGCAGACTTCTTCGCCGGGCGGTCGTTGGCGAGCGATATCGAGCGACACATGATTTCGAACTTCGGCGATTGGACCGTCGAATACCTCTTCGAGAGGATTGGCGCGTTCTCGTGCTCGCGCGATCGGTTCTCACGCGTGATAGAAGCGGCACTGCACCCTCTCGGCCGCCGCGGTCCAGCTCAAGCGACCTTGGCCGAGCACCTGAACGAGGTTTTTCGGCGCGATGGCTACATCCTCACCGTCGCGGGCGAGGAGTCCGGTTATCCGGTCTATTGGTTGAGATCAGCGACACGGGGTGTCACCGGCGCCCCGAAAAATCTCATCTTCGCGTCCAATGGGCCTAAGCCGGAGATCGGCTTCAGCGACGCCATCAACAACGACATAGTCATTCTCTCGAATGAGGAGAGTTGTCTGATCTTTGACCGTCCGATCCGGCGGGACGGCCTCCTGTGGTCCGAGTTGGTCGATTGGTGGGGCGCACAGGAGGGCGGGGTCTCGGGGGACTCTGCACGCGCGCTCGGCCTGCGCCTCCACGTCTCGCTTGCCTCGGACGCGGAGCGCAATCTGTTCGAAGCGTACTTCCGCGTCTACAAGCCGCGCCTTGGGTCAGCGCTGCCAGCGCTCATCCCGCAGGTCTACCTGCACTATGATCCAGCCGTCGTGAAGAACCTACGTCACCGCGCCGCGCTGCCGCGGCAGCGAATGGATTTCTTGATGCTCTTGCCGAACTATCAACGGGTCGTCATCGAGGTCGATGGCGCACACCATTTCAGTCGTGACGGGAAGCCCTCGCTGGCCGTCTATGCTGACATGGTTTCCGCTGACCGGGATCTGCGCTTGAACGGCTACGAGATTTACCGCTTCGGCGCGAACGAACTGGTTGGTGATGGCGCGCCAGATGTCATCGCGCGGTTTTTTGAACGACTCCTCAAGTTCCACAAAGTGCTCAGTTGACGCGAAGGTGAATCGGCGACCGGTCGGCGCCCTGCTCTTGTAGACTGGGGAGCACAGGCGCGGGTTGGCCCGCCGTTCCCCTGTCGTTGTACGCCACAGCACGATGCCTCGTCGTTGCACTTGCAGCGGGTGCAGCACATCGTTCCATGATGACGCATGGCCGAGAAGCGACGTATGCGCCGGGTCCTGCCTGAATGGTCCGGCGATCCTGAAGACCTGTATGACTATGCGTATCCGCCGGCGCCGCGCGCGGGGCGGTCGCCCCTGCATTTGGAGGGGGCGATCACGGTGACGGACGACTGGCCCGAGATCGTGCCGATCACGGACGCCGAGTTGAGGGTCATGGAAGGCCATTTCGGCGAAGAGCTGGACGAGCTTTTCGGGCCGCGAGCCTGATGGGCGGCAGAAATAGGAACTTGATTTGTTCGTCCATATGACGTACATTGTTGGGGAAACGTAGACCATGTCGGGAGTGACCCCAATGCCGCGCAAGCAGCCCAAGATCGAACGGGAAACGCCTAACCGCGTCGAGCGCCTCGGATTCCGGCTGGATGAAGAGACGAAGGACCTTATCGAGCGGGCCGCGCATCTGTCACGGCGCAAGGTCAGCGACTTTTGCGTGACCGCGCTCACTGACACCGCGCGCCGGACGATCGCCGAGCATGAAACGCTAGTGCTGTCCGATCGCGACCGCGCGGCATTCTTCGACGCGCTGGTCAATCCGCGTGAGCCGAGCGAGCGGCTGGTCCGCGCCCTGGCAGAGCATAAGCGCCGGGTCGCTTCCTAAGCATGACGGCGTCTCGGCCAGATTTGAAGATCGAGGCGCTCGCGTCGCATCACGATCGGGACAGCTTTACCTGCGGCGTCGACAGCCTCGACAGGTATCTCCGGACGCAGGCGAGCCAGGATGTGCGGCGCAAGGCAAACGGGGTCTTCATTCTGGTCGAGCCGGACAGGCCGGAGGTTGTGCTGGGCTACTATACGCTATGCGCGACGGGCGTGGCGCAGGGCAACGTGCCCGCCGCTGCCCGCAAGCACATCCCGCGCTATCCGCTGGTCAGCGCCACGCTGGTCGGACGGCTGGCGGTCTCGGAAGCGCGGCAGGGCGAGCGCCTTGGCGCGATGCTTCTCGCCGACGCGGTGCAGCGCGCGTATGCGAGCGCCGCCACGGTCGGTTCCTCGATGCTGGTGGTGGACGCCATCAGCGAGCGCGCCGCCGCCTTCTATGAGGGAAATGGTTTCGTGCGCCTCCCGGATTCGCTTCGGTTGGTGCTGTCGATGCACGCGATCCAGCGACTGGTGGAACCATGACCGACGCAGCACCTGCATCGCCTGACGCCACGCCTGGGACTGCGCTTGCCAAGGCGGCCCTCTACTTGCGCGTCTCGACCGGAAGGCAGGCGGAGAGCGATCTGTCGATTCCCGATCAGCGGCGGCAGATCACCGCCTATTGCGTAGCCAAAGGCTGGGACGTCGCGGCCGAGTTCGTTGAGCCGGGCAACACCGCCACCGACGATCGCCGGCCAGCGTTCCAGGCGATGATTGACGCCGCGTTGGTGAAGCCGCCGACCTTCACCGTCATCATCGTCCACTCCTTCTCGCGCTTCTTCCGCGATCAGTTCCAGTTTGAGTTCTACGTTCGCAAACTGGCCAAGAACGGCGTGCGGTTGATCTCGATCACGCAGGACCTCGGCGACGATCCGATGAGCGTGATGATGCGTCAGATCATGACGCTGTTCGACGAATACCAGTCGAAGGAGAACGCCAAGCACACGTTGCGCGCCATGAAGGAGAATGCACGTCAGGGCTATTGGAACGGCGCTTTGCCGCCGATCGGCTACCGCATCGTCGCCGCCGAGCAACGCGGTGCGAAGATCAAAAAGAAGCTGGAGGTCGATCCGATCCACGCCGACACAGTGCGCTTGATCTACAGGCTGGCGCTCAATGGTGACGGCGACAGAGGCCCGATGGGGATCAAGTCGATCACCACCTATCTCAACGAGCGTAACATCCGTACCCGCGACGGCGGGCGGTGGGGCATCGCCTCGGTGCATCAGATACTCACGCGGACCACCTATATCGGCGAACATCGGTTCAACACGCGCGACCACAAGACGCGCACGGCAAAACCCGAGGCCGAGCATGCGGTCATGGACGTTCCGCCGATCGTCACCGAAGTGGAATTCGAGGCAGTCCAGGCGGCGCTGAAGGCGCGCAGTCCGAAATGGATGCCGCCACGCGCGGTGAGTGGTCCGACTTTGCTGACCGGGATTTGCTTCTGCGCATCCTGTGGCGGTGCGATGACGCTACGGACTGGCAAGGGCAGCGCCGGCGGCATGTATCGCTACTACACCTGCTCGACGAAGGCGCGGCAGGGCGAGCGTGGCTGTCGCGGTCTGACAGTGCCTATGGACAAACTCGATCGTGCTGTCGTCGATCACCTGGAGTGGCGCCTGCTCGATCCGGTGCGTTTGGAGACGATGATGGATCAGTTACTTGAGCGACGAGAGGAATGGAATGAACGGCGTCGCGGGCACATCGCGGAGCTACGCAAGCGCGCCGCGGAAGCGGAAGCGAAGTTGAAGCGCCTTTACGAAGCGATCGAGAACGGCGTGGTCGATGTAGCCGACCCATCGCTGAAGGATCGCATCGCAGAACTAACCGCCGTGCGCGACCAGGCGCAGGCCGACGCGGAGCGCGCAACTTCCGCTGTGGAGCGGCTCGGGCCTGCTATCACGTCGGACAGTTTGCGCCGGTTTGCGCTCGCTGCCCGACGCAAGCTGCGGAACGAAGATGGAACCTATCGGCGGGACCATTTGCGGGCGCTCGCGCAACGCGTCGAGGTCGTCGATCCGAGCGAAATCCGTATCCTCGGCACGAAAACCGAACTGCTACGGACACTTGTCGCCGCCGCCGGCGTAGAATCGGCGGCTGGTGGCGTTCGCAGTTTTATACCGAAGTGGCGCGCCCGACACGATTCGAACGCGTGACATTTGCCTTCGGAGGGCAGACGCTGCTCAAGCCCCACCGTACCACGTAACCGTACGTCGCGCTGTCCTACGAAGCTATGCTTGATGCCACAGGACGACGCGGAAGAGCTTTATCAGTGGCGGAACACCGATATACCGGCGTAGGTCAAGCCGTGGGTTTTGGTCCGGAAAACTCGAAAATGTGTTATCTTTCAATGGGGATTGACTGACACTCTCTCCGCCATCCGGTCAAAAAACACTTCTTCCCGGCATTGCCGGCACGGCCCAGCCGAGCGTTACGAGCGGCGGTGTCGAAGCGGTGCAAGGCCCAGTTCGCGGCGTGGCACGATGGCCGGCTCTTTCGAGCCGGGCACAGCCCTCCGCATTCCCTGAGGTTCGCTCATCACTGCGCCGGTTCGCGCAGCAAGTTGCGAACCGCATGTCTGCGCCAGAAGCCGGAATACGGTTCGAGCATTGGTCATGCGGCTGCGACGTCGTGGGGCGCGCGTGTCCAGCTCGAGCAATTCCCTTGGCAGGCCATTCAGCGATTCCGCGAAATCCTGCACCGGTCGATCCGGATTTGACTCGGAGGGGGCGTGGCATAAGATTGAACCAACAGCGCCTTGTCGCGCGGTGCCCATCTGCTGTGATTTTCGCGAGGCGTCGGCCCGCGCGATGGGAAGTCGAAACAGGGGGAGTTGTTGGGCGCGCAAGGCCAGGGAGCGTGGCATACCGCAGCCTTTGCCGAGGATTTCCGCGAGGATGTCTTTGCAGAGCAGCGGAAGCTGCGTGCACGGCTTCTCGATCATGGTGCGATTCGCCTTGCCCCTGCACGCGATCTGGCCGCCCACATGCTTCTCCATCTTGATGACCTGCCGGGTTGCTGGTCGATTGCGACCAATTGGCTGCGGGCCGAACTGCGATGCCAGCGCGTCGACACCGGTTTCGGGATGCGTCAGGCAAGGGACTATTTCCCGGGTTTTGCGGAAGCAAAGGACGCAGACTACGACGTGCCCTCGTTCGGCGGCAAAGCCGTCGACAATCGGGATGCGGCGATGCAGGCAATGTGGCTGGATCCCCACCCGGTGATCTTTGCCGATATCAAGCAGGACAGCCGAATCACGATGCGGCTGCGCCAGAGACTTTCGGGGGCACGGACGAAGTCAAAGTTCGCCTGGGCGCTTCGCAGCGGACAGGGCAGCTACGGTCTGATCTGCGCCGACTGGACCGAGCATTTTGCCCCTTGGGAATCCGGCCTGTATGATTGTTTCGAGCAGACGGTGGTCGATGTCCTCAACCCGATCGTTGCGGTTGCCAAGGAGATTGCCGATCGGGACCCGACGCGTCGGAATGGAGCGACACGGGGTCGCGATCCATTGACCCTGTCCATAGGCCTTTCCGCGACGGCCTGGCTGGCCACCCTTACGGCTTCGGAAATCGAGGTTGCCAGGCTGGTCGCGAAAGGCCTGAGCTACAAGGAAATCGCCAGGATTCGCCGCAGATCGTTTTCCACGATCGATCATCAACTCAGGAGCATCCGACAGAAGACCGGAGCTTCGAGCACCTCCGCCTTGGTCAGCCTGCTTGCACGGACCGACTTTCCGCAGGCCTGAGGAGCCGCCGGAGTAGCGCCGGCGAAAGTCGGATTCACGCCGGCGGACGCGGAATTCGCCGCTTGACGAAAACAGTATTCGAAGATGTCGGGCCGATGAAGCCGTGCCTCATCGATCCTGATCTGTATCGCGAACCTTCGCGATAGATGGCCGCGCACGTCTCTTGGTAGACCCGTGTTGCACGTGAACCAGCGTGCCACGTTGAACCATCCCGGATGGGTGGTTTTGCGAAGGGGGAGGGGAGATGGCCAAACAATTGCTTGCGGCAACGATGCTTATCGCTTGCTTGCCAACGCTCGGCGCGGCCGAGGGCTTGAAGAACAAGCCTCTGCTTACCTACAGCGCAGCCGAGAAGATGATCGCAGCCTGTTTCGCGGCGCAGGCGGCCGCCGGGTACGCGAAGGTCAACGTCGTCGTGGTCGACGACGGGGGGCGGTTGATTGCTGCCGCGCGGCAGGATGGGGCGTGCAAGGCCTGCACCGACATTGCGCAGAACAAGGCGATCACGTCGTCGCTCTATGCCGCGCCGACCCGGGCATTTGCCGATCTGTCCTTTGGTGTGAAGCGCGACGGCGTTAATGCCGGATTGCCGGGTGCGGCCTTTGTTCCCGGTCTGGTGGCCTTCGCAGGTGGTCTCCCCATCAAGACTGCGACGGACGATGTCATCGGCGGCATCGGTGTCAGCGGCGGCAGCGAGGATCAGGACGAAAGCTGTGCGCAGGCTGGCCTCAACGTAGTCTCCAAAAGCCTGAACTGAGTGATGGCATGATCGAGAACCCGTTCTACGGCCGCGAAACGCAAGGCGAGTTCAATCTCCATGAGCTCGGCAACCTCATCCTTGAAAGCGGCGAAACGCTCCGCGGTGCAAAGCTGGCTTACCGTACCTTCGGGAAGCTGAACGCAACGAAGTCCAACGCCATCCTGGTGACGACCTGGTTCTCGGGAACCGGCAAGGTGATGGAGGACGTCTATGTTGGTCAGGGCCACGCACTTGATCCCGATCGCTACTTCATCGTCATCGTGGATCAACTCGGCAGTGGCGTGTCATCATCGCCGCAGAACACGCCCGCGCCTCAGGCGATGGCGAAGTTTCCGAAGCTTGCCATCGGCGACGATGTCCGCGCGCAACGCCAGATGCTGACAGACCTGTTCGGGATCGAGCGGCTAGCCCTCGTGATCGGTGGATCGATGGGCGGCCAGCAGGTTTATGAATGGGCCGTCGCCTATCCGATGATGGTTGAACGAGCCGCGCCGATCGCTGCGACAGCGCGCATTTCGCTGCACCAGCAGGTCTTCATTGAAACCCTCAAGGAAGCGATCACGTCCGACCCGAGCTGGAATGCCGGCTGGTACGCCTCGGGCTTCGCTGTGCGCGAGGGCATGGACCGGATGGCGCGGATCGTCGCGATACTCGGCTGGTCTGCGCAGTTCTACCAGGAGGAACGTTGGCGCAGCGTCGTTGGCATGTCGTCGCTGGACGATTTCATCAACGGCGTGATGAAGGCTTACTTCGAGCCGATGGATCCCAATGTCCTGCTGTGCGAGATGCACAAGTGGCAACGGGCAGACGTATCGCGGCATACCGCGGGTGACCTCCCCCGGGCGCTGGGGCGCGTCAAGGCAAAGACGATGGTCATGCCCATCAGCCACGACGGTTTCTTTCCCCCGCAGGAATGCGAGGCCGACTATCGACTGCTACCGGACGCCTTGTTCCGGGTGATCGAATCCCCTGAAGGCCACATGGGGCTGAACGGATTCGAGCCCGGATACATGGAGCAGGTCGATCGTCATCTGAACGAGCTGCTAGCCACCTGACGATTTCCAAACCCGGTCCTAGATCGCCCCCGAGTCCTGTCGTTTCGGGGAACGGATGGGCATGTCCCGACGACCGCGCCTGAGGACGCGTGCAAGATGCAACAGAGCAAGGGCAAGGCGCTCAACGTGAGAGGCGCCACCAAGACCTACCGAACGCAATCGGGTGAAGTTCACGCATTGAAGGACGTCGACCTGACCGTGCGGCAGGGCGAATTCATCGCCGTCGTTGGACCCTCCGGTTGCGGCAAGACCACGTTGCTCTGGTCGATCGCCGGATTGCACAAGCTGACCTCAGGTGCCATCGCCCTTGGCGAGGAATGGATCACTGGTCCACATCCGAGCATCGGCATGATGTTTCAAGAAGCGAATCTTCTGCCCTGGCGGACGATCCGCAAGAACATCGAGCTTCCGTTCGAGATCCGGGACATGCGGCCGGACGCAGCGCGGATCGATACGTTCTTGCAGCGGGTAGGGCTGAGCGGTTTCGGCGACAGGATGCCGCGCGAACTGTCGGGAGGGATGCAGCAGCGCGCGTCCATCGTGCGTGCGCTGGCAAGTGACCCTGCGGTCCTGTTGATGGACGAACCGTTCGGGGCGCTCGACGCCTTCACCCGCGACGAGATGAACAAGCTGGTGGAGGAGATCTGGCTGGAGTCCCGCAAGACGGTCGTCCTGATCACCCATTCGATCGCGGAGGCCGTGTTCCTGGCCGACAAGGTCTACATCATGAGCGCACGGCCGGGCCAAATCGCGCGAATGGTGGACGTTCCATTTGCGCGGCCAAGGTCGCTGGACCTGATGGAATCGCGCGAGTTCTTCGATCTCGTCAACACGATCAAGCACGACATTCAGCACCAGCGGCCGGCCACGCCGGCTGCCGTCATGGCAAGATGAGGGAGCCACCATGAGCCAGCCGACGCAGACCGGTACCGGCATCGCGGGCGCAACGGGAATTGCGAGCGGGCTCAGCGACCAGGGAGGCAAGGAAGTCGCCGCGATCATCGCGGTGGCCCTGCTCGTCATCGGCGGCGGAGAACTGCTGCTGCGCCTGTTCGAGGTGCCGCGATACATCCTGCCGACTCCTTCGGCCATCGCCAGCGTGTTCTTCTCGCACGAGATCGCGACCATCTGCGAACACTACTCCTACACGTTGATCGAGCTCTTTGCAGGCTATGCCGTCGGAGCCTCGATCGGGTTGGTGCTGGCCGCGGTCATCACGCAATTCCCGTTCGTGGAGAAGGTGATCACGCCCTACATCCTGTTGCTGGTGACGACGCCGATGCTGGCACTGGTGCCACTCTTGATCCTGAACTTCGGTTTTGGGTTCACGCCGCGGATCATCGCCGTCGCTCTCGCGTCCGGTCCGATGGTGATGATCAACGCAGCCACCGGATTTCGGCGCGTCGACGCGATGAAGATTGCGCTGGCGCGATCCTGCGGGGCGTCGACCCTCCAGATCTTCACGAAGATCCGCATTCCGATGGCCATGCCGATGGTGATCGTAGGCCTGATGATCGGGGCGATCTTCGGCATGATCACCGCGGTTGGCGCCGAGATGTCGGGCGGCGGATTCGGGCTTGGCAGCCGCCTGACAACCTATTCTTCAACGCTTCGAATGCCGGAGTTCTTTGCGTGCATCGTGATCCTCGCTGTCACCGGGATCACGATCTACGCCTTCTTTTTCTGGCTCGGGAAGCGGCTGGCCGGCTGGGAAAGCTAGACGGAAACGGGCGAAACGCCGCGCTCGACCCGGAACATACGAACATCGCGGCCCAACCAACGAGGGAAGAAACTCCATGACTCAGCAAACGATGACGCGTCGGCGGCTGCTGCAAATCAGCGCCACCGGCCTTGTGACCACCACCGTTCTCGGCGACGGCCTGCTGACCACGGGCGCGGCTCAGGCCAAGCCCTACAAGTCCCGCTTCACCTGGATTTCGCCGCGCGGCACGATCGAGGTGATGGACGACTACCCTTACTGGGTGGCCAAGAAAATGGGCTATTTCGGTGATCTCGGGGTGGAGACCGATATGGAGCCGGGCCCCTCAGACGGGACTGCGGTGGTGAAATTCCTGGCGGTGCAGCAGGCCGATATCGGCTTTCCCTCGCCGGGCGTCCTGTCATTTGCGGTCAATGCGGGGATGGACCTCGTCTCGGTGTTCGGCAGCGGCTTTCTCGACCTCTTCAACGTCGCTTTCCGCAAGGGCGAGGGAGTCAAGGATCTGAAGCAACTCGAAGGCAAGACCGTGCTTCTGGGGTCGGCGGCCTGGCAATCGATCTGCGACCCCATGTTCGCCGCCGTCGGCGTCAATCCCAAGAAGATCACCTACGTCGAGGCCGGCTGGCCGACCTGGACGACCGCACTGGCCAGCGGACAGGGCAATGCCTGCCTTGCCTGGGAGGGCCTGCGCGCCGATCTGGGCGCGAAGGGCCTCAACTTCGACTACTGGCTTGGCATGCGCGGCTCGCCTTTGCCGTCGAATTCGCTGGTCGTGCGGAGGTCCGATCTGGAGGATCCCGATCGGCTCAAGTTCCTGAAGAAGTACCTGAGGGGCTGGGCCATGGGCAGCGAGTTCGCCGACCGTAACCCGCGCGCAGCCGCAGACATCGTGTTCAAGGCATTGCCGACGACCAAGGCAAACTACGGTCCGCGTGCAGGCACGGAAAGCCTCATGCAGATCCACCGCACCTTCAAGGGCAATATGGCAACACGCGCCGGCTGGGGAGAGCACAACATTCCGGCCTGGGACGGTTTTTTCAAGATACTGAAGACGATTGGCCAGTCGAGCATCGACATCGATACGGCCCGCTATGTCACCAATGAATTCGTCGCCGGCGCGAATGACTTCGACAAGGCGAAGGTTCATGCCGATGCCGATGCTTATGTACTGCCCGCCGACCTCGCGGCGATCGACATGGCCGACGTTGAAGCAAAATTCTACAACAACGTGATCAATTGATAGAACCAGCGGCGCTGGCGGACACTTGCCGAAGTGTGGCTATCTTGGTCACCCGAAGGGTCGAGCTCAGCTCTCGGCGCTGCTGCCTCGCCGGGCACTTACCTCGCGGTGCCCGGCGAGGTATTGCATTGGGCCTGATGTTCCGAACAAAGAGACAGTCAGAATGGCGCAGTTCATCAACTCCAGGGAACACATCGTTCAAGAGGCGCTTGACGGTTTGATTGCCACTTCTGGTGGCCAGCTTGTCCGGCTGGACGGTTACCCATTCATACGCGTGGTCGCTCGCTCGGATTGGGATCGGTCCCGCGTCGCGGTGATCTCCGGCGGCGGATCCGGTCATGAGCCGGCGCATGCTGGCTTTGTCGGCCCGGGCATGCTGACGGCGGCGGTATGTGGCGACGTCTTTGCCTCTCCGTCCGTCGACTCGGTGCTGGCGGGAATCCTGGCCGTGACGGGAGAGGCGGGGTGTGTCCTCATCGTCAAGAACTACACCGGCGATCGCCTGAACTTCGGCCTTGCTGCCGAACGGGCACGAGCACTTGGCCGGAAGGTGACCATGGTCATCGTCCAGGACGATATCGCCATCCCGGACATCAACCGTCCTCGCGGCATCGCAGGGACGCTCTTCGTCCACAAGCTCGCCGGAGCAGTGTCCGAGCGCGGCGGCGATCTGGATGCCGTGACTGCCGCCGCGCGTCGCGCGGCCTCGAATGTCATGAGCATCGGGATGTCGCTGGACACCTGCACCGTGCCTGGTTCGCCCAAGGAAAGCCGAATCCGATCGGGCGAGATCGAGCTGGGGCTTGGCATTCATGGCGAAGCCGGTGCTGCGAAGCTTCCCTATCTTGGCGCACGTCAGGCCATGGCCGATGCCGTCGCAAAGTTTCTCCCAAGAATGAACGGGAAGAGTTATGCGGCGCTTCTGAACAATCTTGGTTCTACGACGGCGCTTGAAATGTCGGTCCTTGCGGAAGAATTGCGGCAGTCCGCGATCGGGCCCGCGGTGTCCCATATCGTTGGTCCTGCCTCGATGATGACGGCGCTCGACATGCATGGCTTTTCGCTCACGCTCTATTCGCTGAGCGCCGAGGACGAAAAACTGCTGGCCATGGAAACGCCACTGCGTAGCTGGCCGGGGCTTAGAGCTTTCGTGGTGCCCCGCGTCGTGCCGTTGCCCGATGGATTGGCTCGCGTGCGGCCGACTCCCTCTGCCGACCCAGCAACCGAAGAATTGCTCATCCGGTGTTGCAAGGCGTTGATCGGCGCGGAGGCCGATCTGAACGCGCTCGATGCCAGAGCAGGAGACGGCGATACCGGATCGACGCTCGCCAGCGCAGCGCGCAACTTGATCCAGAACATTGGTCAGCTTCCGCTGTCGAACCACGCGCAACTCTATCGGGCATTGGGGCAGGAACTGAGCCAGACCATGGGAGGCTCTTCGGGTGTTCTGCTTGCGATATTCTTCGCTGCGGCAGGGGACGCGGTATCTAACGGGCATAGCCCGATCGATGCGCTCAGGGTTGGACTGGCAAGGATGCAGGAGATCGGTGGCGCGCAACCGGGGACCGGACCATGATCGACGCGCTGCTGCCCGCGCTCGATGCCTTGCCGCAGGGGCTGACCGAGGCAGCCCGCGCAGCAAGAAAGGGGGCACGTCTGACGGCCACCATGTCCAAGGCAAATGCTGGACGGGCCGCCTACATCGGTGCGGAACAGTTGCAGGGGCATGCCGACCCCGGCGCGGAGGCCGTCGCGAGATTGCTTGAGAGCCTGTGCTAAGCCGGCGTCGGACGCGCATATGCGCGATGCGCCGCCTCAGGGATCGATGATGATCCTGCGGAAGGCACGCAGCAGTTCGGGCTCGAGGTTTTCGTCGTCGAGTTGCAGCGGGCCCGGCGCGATCAGGACCGCGTTGTTCAGCGTCCCGTACAGCATCTGGCAGGCGAAACGAACCCGGTGTTCGAGATTCGGATCGTCGGGAGAGCTCAGCGAAAGCCGCGCCACCAGACGGTCGGCGTGCTCTTGTCCGCGTTTCCTGGACGGCTCCCACAAGGCGGGCTCGACCATGCTGCGGCGGATGGTTGCGCGGATCAAACCGCGGCGCTTGCGGTAAGCGGCAAGAGTTGCGGCGATGACCTCCGCCAGAATGTCGTCGATCGGCTGGTTCGGATCGCTGGCCGGTGGTGTCAGGACTGGGTCGTGCTCGGCGGCTTCGCCGACGAGCGCGCGAAAGAACCCGTCCTTGTCGGCGAAGCGGCTGTAGAACGATCCGACCGAGCAGCCGGCAGCCAGCGCGATTTCTGCGACCGACAGATCGTCGAAATCCTTGATCTCGCAAAGCTTTTTTCCGGCGCGCACCAGCGCGTCACGGGTCGCGCGGCTGCGCGCCTGCTTGGCTGGCAAAACGTCGGTGGGCTCAGCGTGGCTCATTGTCCTTGACCGAAATTCGAATTTGAGTTCATATTCATATTACAAGATCGATCTACCACTCTGAAGAGTGTTTGGCAAAAGAACCAAAAACAGGGAGCAGCCCATGTCATACGACACCCTCACCGTCTCCAAACTCACCGGTGGATGCGGCGCCGAAGTGCACGGCCTCGATCTGGCGCGCGATCTCAGCAACCGCCAATGGGACGAACTTCGCCACGTCTTCTTCGACCATGGCGTGATCTTCTTCCGCGATCAACAACTGACGCCGGAGCAGCACATCGCGTTCGCGCGCCGGTGGGGGACGATCGACGTCAACAAGTTCTTCGTGCCGGTGCCCGGCTATCCCGAGATCGCCGAGGTGCGCAAGGAGAAGGAGCAGAAGACCAATATCGGTGGCGGCTGGCACACCGATCACAGCTACGACGCCGAACCCGCGATGGGATCGATCCTGCTGGCGCGCGAAGTGCCGGAGGAGGGCGGCGATACGCTGTTCTCGAACATGTACCTTGCCTACGACGCGCTCTCGGACGGGCTGAAGCAGACCCTGGGCAGTCTGCGTGCCATCCATTCCTCCGAACATGTCTTCGGCGCCAAATCCGTCAGGTCGAATGCCGAGCGGCCGAAGCGCAACGAGCATCTCGCGGTCGGCGAGGTGTCGCATCCGGTTGTCATCACCCATCCGGACAGCGGCAAGAAGGCGCTCTACGTCAATTCGGGCTTCACCTTGCGCTTCGAGGGGTGGACCGCCGACGAGAGCCGGCCGCTGCTGGAGATGCTCTATCGGCATGCAGTCCGTCCGGAGTTCACCTGCCGCTTCCGCTGGCGCGCCGGCTCGATTGCGTTCTGGGACAATCGCTGCACGTGGCACTACGCCGCCAATGATTATCACGGGCATGACCGGCTGATGCATCGCATCACGGTGGCCGGCAGCAAGCTGTCCTGACTGAAGAGCCAAGCTGGGACCGGCATCGCATGGATCGTCCAGGCGATGCCAACTCGCACGCCGTCAGGCCGATTTGGAGCGACGGTCCTCGGCGATTGTAGCAAACATCACTCGAAGGCAATCGGTGGCGGACAAACGTCCGCATCGAGCGCTGCGAATGCTCGCACCCGATCGCCCGGCGCCGCGCGAGCGGCCATCCATTGATGCCAAGCGAAACAGGTAGCCCGCCCCCTCGATGAGAACGGAGAAAGACGCGATCGGCCTGTTGCGTCGCGTTTTAATATCAAGTATTAGATCGAGTATCAATTGAAGGTTCCGATGGATTGCCCGCTGTACCGTGGGCAGGACGACGCCAGATGCAGTTTCGTTTCTCTGACAAATCGCTCGCATTGCAGGACAGCCTCGAACAGTTCTTTCGTGCGGAGATCCTGCCTCGCAATCGCGAGTGGCATGCCCATACGTCCAAGCACGGCGCCGCGCCGCCCTTCCTTGCCGCGCTGAAGGCGGAAGCGCGCAAGCGGGGCCTTTGGAATCTCGGGCTTCCGGACCTCAGGGACGACCAGCCCGGCACCCGATTGACCAATCTCGAATTCGCGCCACTGGCCGCGATCATGGGCCGACTGCCGTGGGCGCCGATCGTCTTCAACTGCAATGCGCCGAATGTGCCGAACATGGAGATGTTGCAGAAGTTCGGCAGCGTCGACCAAAAGCGGCAATGGCTTGATCCCCTGCTCGAGGGCAGGATCTGGACCGCCTTCGGCATGACCGAGCCGGACGTCGCCTCGTCCGACGCACGCAACATTCGCACGTCGATCCGAAAGGATGGCGGCGACTACGTGATCGACGGTCGCAAATGGTACATCTCCGGCGCCAACCATCCGGATTGCAAGATGCTGCTCGTCGTCGGCGTCATCGATC
This sequence comes from Bradyrhizobium sp. SK17, assembly GCF_002831585.1. Taxonomy (GTDB): domain Bacteria; phylum Pseudomonadota; class Alphaproteobacteria; order Rhizobiales; family Xanthobacteraceae; genus Bradyrhizobium. The sequence continues at coordinate 1,821,418 of NZ_CP025113.1, forward strand.
CGGACGCCAGCAGCGCCGCCAAGCACTCCGTCGTCATCGTTCCGATGGGAACGCCGGGTCTCGAAATCGTGCGGCCGGTGCCGGCCTTCGGCCGCGACAGGGAATTCGCCGCCGAAACGGTGCTGCGCAATGTTCGCGTGCCGCAATCGAATCTCCTGGGTGAGGAAGGCGCCGGCTTCGCCATGGGGCAGGCCCGGCTCGGGGTCGCTCGCGTGCATCATTGCATGCGCAGCCTCGGCAGTTGCGATGTGCTGATCCAGCTGATGCGCGGCCGCGCGTCAGGCCGGCGCGCATTTGGTCGGCCGATCGGCGAGTTCGCCAACATCCAGGACATGATCGCGCTGTCGCGCATCGAACTCGAGCAGGCAAGGCTGCTGGTCTACAAGACCGCCTGGCTGCTCGACGAGGGCGGGGCCGCCGCCGCGCGTCGCGAGATCTCGATGATCAAGGTGGCCGTCGCGCGCACCTTCAGCGCGATCGCGGATCGCGCCGTACAGGTTTTCGGCGCAATGGGCGTCTCCGACGACACGCCGGTTTCGTCTGCCTATACCGCCGCCCGCGCCATGCGCATCTACGACGGTCCGGACGAGGTTCATCTGCGCACGCTGTACCGGCTCGAGCCAGATGAGGTCGCTGGCGACAGCGCGCATTATCTGCTCGGTGAAAGAGGGCTCTGACTGGATCAATGACCACACGCCAGGCCAATTCGCTCGACAATTTGTTTCGCCCGAAATCGATCGCCGTCATCGGAGCATCGGCAACGCCGACCAAGATCGGCGGGGTGCCGATCGCGCATCTGCTCCGCTACGGCTATCGGGGTGACATCTTCCCGATCAACCCGCAGCATCAGACCATCCAGGACTTGCGCGCCTATCCGGATGTGAGGGCCGTCGGCAAGGACATCGATCTGGCCATCGTCGCGGTGCCCGCCGCCATCGCGCTCAATGCGTTGAAGCAGGCGGCCGAGGCGAACGTGAAGTCGGTCGTGCTGTTCACCTCGGGCTTTGCCGAGGTCGGTGAAACCGGTGCGATGGTGCAGCGGCAGATCGGCGAGCTTGCGCGCACGAGCGGGATGCGCGTCCTCGGTCCCAACTGCCTCGGCGTGATGAGCGGCGAGAGCGGCGTTTACGCCACCTTCAGCCCCGTCGCCGGCACCGGCATCGTGAAGCAGGGCAATATCGGCCTCGTCAGCCAGTCCGGTGCGTTCGGCGGCTTTGCCTATTCGCTGGCGCGTGAACGCGGAATCGGCCTCAGCCATTGGGTGACGACCGGCAACGAGGCCGACGTCGACATGTCCGACTGTTTCGATTGGATGATCGACGACGCATCGACCAGGGTCATCCTTGCCTACATGGAGGGCTGTCGGGACGGCGCGAAACTGGTCCGGGTGCTGGACAACGCGCGCGCAGCAAGGAAGCCGATCGTCATCGTCAAGGTCGGCCGTACCGATCTCGGTGCGGCGGCCGCGGCGTCGCACACGGCGGCGCTCGCCGGAGCGGATGCGATCTATGACGCGGTGTTCAAGCAATACGGCGTGCACCGCGCCACCACCATCGATGAGGCGTTCGACGTCGCCTACGCCGTATCGGTCGGCGGACTGCCGCGCGGCCGCTCTATCGGCATGCTGACCGCGTCGGGCGGTGCGGGCGTGCTGATGGCGGACGAGGCCGCGAGCCTCGGGCTGGATGCGCGTGAGATGCCCGAGCATGCACAGAAGCAGATCCTGGCGCGCGTGGCGTTCGCGTCCGCGCGGAATCCGGTCGACGTCACGGCGCAGATCACCACCGACGAGGAATTGTTGCCGCTGTCCTACAGGCTCATGCTGGAGGACGCGAACTACGACAACCTCGTCATCTTCCAATCCGCCGCGGGACTTTCACCGCGAGGGCCTGAACTCGTGCAGCAAGCCGTCGAGATGCGCGCGAAGTATCCGGATCGCGTCATCGCCCTGTCGAGCCTGTTCACGCCGGAGCTTCATCGGCAACTCGACGACGGCAAGGTGCTGGCATTCGCCGATCCGAGCCGCGCCGTGCGCGCGATCGCCGCATTGGCCGGTTTTGCCGCGAGCAGTGTGTCCGCCGAGAAGGTGGTCGCCTCACCCGCGGTGCAGCTTGCCGATGCGACGCTCAGCGAAGCCGGAGCTCTCGCGGCATTGCAAGCCGCCGGCATCCCGGTCATGCCGCATCAGGTGGCAACCAATGGCGCTGAAGCCGCCGCGGCCGCTGAACGGCTCGGCTTCCCCGTGGTGGCCAAGATCGTCTCGCCGGACATCCTGCACAAGACCGAGATCGGTGGCGTGCTGCTCAATTTGCAGGACAAGGACCAGGTCGCGAAGGCATTCGATGAACTGACGGCACGGGCCAAGCAGGCGAAGCCGCATGCCAGGATCGAGGGCGTGCTGATTGCGTCGATGATCAAGGGCGGCGTCGAGTGCATCCTCGGTATGCAACGCGATCCGGTGTTCGGTCCCGTCGTCATGTTCGGCCTCGGCGGCATTCTGGTCGAGGCGCTGCGCGATGTCAGCTTCCGCCTCGCTCCGTTCGGCAAGGCCGAGGCACACCGCATGATCGACAGCATCAAGGCGCGCGCCGTGCTCGACGGCTGGCGCGGTGCGCCGGCCGCCGACATCGACGCGTTGTCGGACGCCTTGGTCGCGCTGTCGCGCTATGCGGCCGCCGCCGGCGACAAGCTCGAGAGCATCGACATCAACCCGTTCGTGGTGCTGCCGAAGGGCAAGGGCGCGATGGCCCTCGATGCGGTGCTATTGATCAAGCAATCGAAACCCTGAGACAATTGGGAAGCAGCGATGTCAAACGAGTTCAAGGGCCGGATCGGACGCACGGTCTCCGAGTCGAAGCCCTGGTGGCCCGATTATCCGCGTCCGCGCGATGGTGCGCCGAACGTCCTGGTGGTGCTGTTCGACGATCTCGGCTTCTCGCATCTCGGCTGCTACGGTTCCTCGATCGAGACCCCGAACATCGACCGGCTCGCGGCGGGCGGTCTTCGCTTCACCAATTTTCACACCACCGCGCTGTGCTCGCCGACACGGGCGTCGCTATTGACCGGCCGCAACCATCATTCGGTGGGCATGCGCGGCCTCGCCAACTGGAACACCGGCTTCCCGAACTGCACCGGCACCGTCGCGAAGAGCGCGGGGACGCTGGCGGAAATGCTGCGGCCGGGAGGGTATTCCACCTTCGCGGTCGGCAAATGGCATTTGACGCCGATGGAAGAGACCTCGGTCGCGGGACCGTTCGACCAGTGGCCGCTGTCGCGCGGGTTCGATCGCTATTACGGCTTTCTGCAAGGCGAGACCGATCAGTTCACGCCGGAGCTCTACTGCGACAACCATCCGGTCAACGCGCCGCGCTCGCCGGAGCAGGGCTATCACCTCACTGAAGACCTGGTCGATCAGGCCATCACCATGGTGCGCAGCCAGAAGTCGGCGATCCCCGAGAAGCCGTTCTTCCTCTATCTCGCCTTTGGCGCGACGCACGCCCCGCATCAGGCGCCGCAGAGCTACGTCGACAAGTACAAGGGCCGCTTCGACGCCGGCTGGGATGCGATCCGGCAGCAATGGTACGAGCGCCAGAAGGAGCTCGGCATCATTCCGCCGAATACCGAGCTTGCACCGCGCAACCCGGGTGTCGCGCCCTGGGACGAACTGCCCGACACCCAGAAGAAGCTGGCGCTGAAGTTGCAGGAGGCGTTTGCCGCCTTCCTGGACCATACCGATGCGCAGATCGGCCGCCTGGTGTCCTTCCTGGAGGACATCGGCGAACTCGACAACACGCTGATCCTCCTGATGTCCGACAATGGCGCCAGTCAGGAGGGCGGACCGCTTGGCGTGATCGACACCTTCAAATACTTCAACGGCATCCCCGAGACGCTGGAAGAGATCAGCGCCCGGATGGACGACATCGGCGGACCGAAGTCGCAGACCAACTATCCCTGGGGATGGGCGCAGGCCGGCAACACGCCGAACAAGCGCTACAAGCAGAACACCCACGGCGGCGGCATCCGCGATCCCTTGATTGCGCACTGGCCGAACGGCATTTCCGACAAGGGAGGCATCCGCGACCAGTTCCACCATGTCACCGACATCACGCCGACCGTGCTCGACATCGTTGGCGTCGCGCCGCCGGAGAACGTCAACGGCATCGCGCAGATGCCGATCCATGGTGTCAGTCTCGCCTACACTTTCCCGGCGCAGGCGAAGGCCGAGCCGTCGCGCAAGGGCGCGCAGTATTTCGAGATGTTCGGTCATCGCGGCATCTGGGCCGATGGCTGGAAGGCCGTCACCTTTCATCCCGCCGGCAAGCCGTTCGATGAAGACCGGTGGGAACTCTACAATCTCGCGAACGATTTCTCCGAATGCCGGGATCTCGCAAAGGATAACCCTGCGAAGCTGAAGGAGATGGTCAATCTGTGGTGGTCCGAGGCGGGGCGCTTTGGCGCGTTGCCGCTGGACGATCGCAGGGAGGAATTGTGGCGGCCGACGCCGCGACAGGGCACGCCGCGCAACCGGCGCCGGTTCGTGCTGTATCCGCCGGTCGCGCACATGACCGGCGAGGTGTCGCCGCCGCTCGGCAATCGCAGCTTCGTTGCGACGGCGGAGGTCGAGCGACCGACCGCGACGTCGGAGGGCGCCATCTTCGGTCTCGGGACGCGCAATAACGGCCTGGCGTTCTACGTGCTCGGCGACAGGCTGGTGTTCGACTACAACCTGTTCACGCATCACTACAAGGCGATCTCGAGCCGTCCGATCCCGGCCGGCAAGTCGACGCTGTCGGTCCATCTGGAAAAGCTGGGCGAGCGCGGCAGGGCGACGGTCTCGATCGACGGCGTCGCCTGCGGCAGCGTCGAGATCCCGAAAATCCTGCGCATGATCTCGTCCAACGGGATGGATGCGGGCTGTGACGGCGGCTCGGCGGTCAGTGACGACTACGAGGCGCCGTTCGTCTTCCAGGGCAAGATCAGCCGGCTGGTGATCGAGCTTCCGGATCGCTCGAAGAAGGATGAAGCCGAGGCCGCTGCCGTGAAGGCCAAGGTGGAGATGTCGCGGCAATGAGCGGTGCTGCGACATCGTGCTGTGGTCCAGGCAGCAGCGCGGCGAGGGCGTCGCGCGGCTGCGACCTGGCAATGCCTTCGCCCGGCGTTGCGGGCGAAGGCGACGATGACATGGCGGTGGTGCCGTCCGGCAGCTTTGCCTATGGCTGCGACCGTCGCGAGGGCAATCCTGCCGACGGCGAAGGGCCGTCACACCGGGTTGACGTCGATGCGTTCCGGATCGACCGTTGCGCGGTGACGAATGCGCGCTTCGAACGCTTCGTCGCCGCGACCGGATATATCTCCGACGCGGAACGGATCGGCTGGTCGTTTGTATTCGCGGGCCTGTTGCCCGATGATTTCGAGGAGACGCGTGGCGTTGCCGCCGCGCCCTGGTGGCGCCAGGTCCATGGCGCCAGTTGGCGGCATCCCGAAGGAAGGCATTCCGATCTCGCATCGCGATCGGATTTGCCGGTGGTCCACGTGTCGCATCACGACGCCCTCGCTTTCTGTACCTGGGCGGGCAAGCGCCTGCCGACCGAAGCGGAGTGGGAGAAGGCCGCGCGCGGCGGCCTTGAAGGCCAGCGCTTTCCCTGGGGCGATGATGAAACGCCGAATGGCGAGCACCGTTGCAACGTCTGGCAGGGCACCTTTCCGAGCCGCAACAATTCGGACGACGGATATTACGGGCTCGCACCGGCGGATGCCTTCGCGCCGAACGGCTTCGGCCTGCACAACATGGCCGGCAATGCGTGGGAGTGGTGCAGCGACTGGTTCGCCAGCAACCGCTTTGCGGATGGCGCAGCGGCAGGGCTCGTCAATCCGCGCGGTCCCGTTCAGGGGACCCATCGCGTAATGCGCGGCGGCAGCTATCTCTGCCATCCGTCCTACTGCTGGCGCTATCGCAACGGGGCGCGGTCGGCCTCGACGGCGGACAGCACGACGGGGCATGTCGGCTTCCGCTGCGTGCGCGATTTTACGACTGAAACAAGCGTGTCGCCGACAGGAGAGTTTCAATGAGTTCCGCATTTCAGGGCAAGATCGGTCGTACCGTCCATGAATCGACGCCGCATTGGCCGGAGTGGCCGCGGCCGCGCGCCGATGCGCCGAACGTGGTCGTCGTGCTGTTTGACGACCTCGGATTCTCCCACCTCGGCTGCTACGGCTCCTCGATCGCAACCCCGAACATCGACAAGCTCGCCGCCGGCGGATTGCGCTACACCAATTTCCATACCACCGCGCTGTGTTCGCCGACCCGCGCTGCGTTGATGACCGGATGCAACCACCACTCGGTCGGGATGCGCGGCCTCGCCAACTGGAATACGGGCTTTCCCAACTGCACCGGCACGGTGTCGAAGAGCGCGGCGACCATTGCCGAGGTGCTGCGCCCCTCCGGCTATTCGACGTTTGCAATCGGCAAATGGCACCTGACGCCGATCGAGCATACCTCGCCGGCGGGTCCATTCGACCAGTGGCCGCTGGCCCGTGGCTTCGACCGCTACTATGGCTTCCTTGATGGCGAGACCGACCAATGGCATCCGGAACTCACCAGCGACAACCGCTCGGTGGCGCCGCCGAAGACGCCGGAGCAGGGGTACCACCTCTCGGAGGACCTGATCGACAACGCCATCGAGGTCGTGAAGTCGCAGAAGGCCGCGGTCGCCGACAAGCCGTTCTTCCTCTATGTCGCCTTCGGCGCGACCCACGCGCCGCATCAGGCGCCGAAGCCATACATCGACAAGTACCGCGGCAAGTTCGACGCCGGGTGGGACGTCGTCCGGCAGCAATGGTACCAGCGGCAGAAGCAGCTCGGGATCATTCCCGAGGATACCGAACTCGCGCCGCGCAATCCGGGCGTCAAGCCGTGGGCCGAGCTGTCGCCGGATGAGCAAAGACTGGCGCTGCGGTTGCAGGAGGCTTTCGCCGGCTTCCTCGAGCATACCGACGCGCAGATCGGCCGGTTGATGGACCACCTGCGTGAAACCGGCGAGCTCGACAACACGCTCTTCATCCTGACGTCGGACAACGGCGCCAGCCAGGAGGGTGGACCGCGCGGCATGGTCAACTACTCGCGCTACTTCAACGGCCGGCTGGAGGATCTCGCGGAGAGCATCGCGCGCCTCGACGACATCGGCACGCCGAACGGATTCAACAACTATCCGTGGGGCTGGGCGCAGGTCGGCAACACGCCGGGCAAGCGCTACAAGCAGAACACCCATGGCGGCGGTATCCGCGATCCCCTGATCATCCACTGGCCGAAGGGGCTGGCCGAGAAGGGCGGCGTCCGTCACCAGTTTCATCATGTCACCGACATCGCACCGACGATCTTCGAGCTCGTCGGTGCCGACAGGCCGCAGACCGTCAACGGCGTGCCGCAGATGCCGATGCACGGAACGAGCCTCGCCTACACGTTCCCGCCGGAGGCAAAGCAAACGCCGACCACCAAACAGGTGCAGTATTTCGAGATGTTCGGGCACCGGGGCGTCTGGGCCGACGGCTGGAAGGCCGTCGCCTATCACGAGCCGGAAACGCCGTTCGAATCCGACAAGTGGGAACTCTATCACCTCGACAAGGATTTCTCGGAATGCCGCGACCTGGCCGGCGAGCAGCCCGAGAAGCTCAGGCAGATGATCGAGCTGTGGTGGAGTGAAGCCGGTCGCAACGGTGTCTTGCCGCTCGATGATCGCCGCGCCGAGCTCTGGCGCGCGGGCACCGGATGGGCGGACCCGCGCAGCCAGTCGCGCTACGTCTACCGGCCGCCACTCCCCGAGATGCGCATGTCGGTGGCGCCCGCGCTCGGCAATCGCAGTTTCACGATCACCGCAGCGATCGAGCGCGAAACGGCCGATCAGGACGGCTGTGTCGTCAGCTTCGGCGATGGGCGCGGCGGTCTTGCGCTGTACCTGCTGCGGGGCCGTTTGCACTTCGATTACAACGTGTTCGGCCAGCATTTGAAGCTGGTCTCGAACCGGCAGGTGCCCACCGGCAAGACCACCGTGAGCGTCGCCGTGGAGCGGCTCGGCAAGGTCGGTCGCGCCACGGTGCTGATCGGCGGCGAGCCGTGCGGCAGCGTCGAGATTCCGTTCCTGGTGCGCCGCTTCTCGACGGGCTCCTTCAATCTCGGTTCCGATCCTGGCGTCGCCGTCAGCGACGACTACGCGGCGCCGTTCGTCTTCCAGGGCAAGCTTGGCGAGGTCGTGATCGAGATTCCGGAGCGGACGTCGGCCGAAGCCAGGCAGGCGTCGCGGGCCGATGTGCTGGCCGACCTGGCGAGGCAGTGAGGCGGACGCGGGACGCGCCTGGGCGTGCCGAAAGGATACGGTTTTGCGACACGTCGCTGTCTCAAGGCCGTTGCGCTGCGATCTAATATAGGATATTAGATCGCGTATCAGGGGAGGATGCAGCTTGGCCGTCGACAGCACAGAGACGATCAATGAGTTGTTGAACGTCGCGGAGCGGCTGTTTGCCGCCGAAGGCGTCGAGCAGGTCGCGCTCACCCGGATCGTCAGTGTCAGCGGCAAGAAGAACCGATCTGCCCTGCACTATCATTTCGGAACGCGCGAGGCGGTGGTTGCCGCGGTACTGGACCGCAGGCTCGCGCACATCAACCAAACCCGTCATCGCCTGCTCGACGAGATCGAAGGCTCCGAGGGCGAGCTGTGGGCGCTGATGGAGGCGCATGTCGCAGCGCTTGCGCTGGTCGTGGTCGACGAGCCCTGGGGCGCGGACTACGTGAAAATTCTCGCGCAAGTCACGTTCCGGCCCCATCTGCTCGGCGACGTCGGCGTGAGCGACGCCAACCTGTCGTCGGTTCGCCGTTTCAGGCGGCTGGTGGAGAAAAGCCTGCCGGACATCCCGCGCGTGATTCTGTCCGCGCGTCGTCGCTGGTTCGGCGACAGTATCGTCCATGCGCTGGCGCGCTGGACATATCGGACGCCGCGGTCGCGCCAGACGCGCGAAAACATCCAGACTCTCATCGTCGGTCTCGTCGATTACGGCGTTGCCGCGATGTCCGTTCGCCCAAGCGAAGCCGGTCGCGTGCAGCATCCGAGTTTGCGCATGCCGAGCAAGGTCGTGCGTCGCGAGGAGTGATCCGGCACCGCCGCACGGGATCTGCCGATCGCGGTGAACCGGAGACATCTTCACTCAATCGCCGGCGTGTCGGGTCGACTGAAGTCAACCGTGGCAGTCGGAAGAAAGGTGCTTACTCGGATACGCGGCATGACGTGATTTGTGACGTTCTACAATTCGAAGAAAAAACACCAAGGGGGGAATGATGAAGTTCGTTGGAAGCCTGTTGCTTTCATCGGCCGCGGTGATCGCCGTGGCCGGCGCCGCTCAGGCGGCAGATCTGCCCGTCAAGGCCAAGGCCATTCAGTATGTGAAAATCTGCTCCGCCTATGGTCCAGGTTTCTACTACATCCCCGGCACCGATACCTGCATCAAGCTGGGAGGCTTCATTCGTGCCGACATGCTGGTGAACAGCAACACCGACAATGTCGGCAACACCGGCGGGCCGGCCGGCGCGAACAATCGATTCACCAACGGCTACACCACCAAGACGACCTCGAACGTCCGGATCGATACCCGCACCGAAACCGAGTACGGCACGGTGCGGACCTACATGGAGTCGGTCTTCGTCTGGATGGGCAGCAGCTACACCGCCAACCCGGCTGCGCCGGGCTCGACGATCTATTCCGCGATCGGCACGGTGCCGGCGCCGAACAATGCGACCACGGGCAACGTGGCGGCCGGAGGATTCGCGCTCTACAACGCGTTCATCCAGTTCGCAGGCTTTACGATCGGCCGGGCGGTTTCGCAGTTCAGTGCGCCCTGGATCAACTACCCCGGCAACAACTTTGACGGACTTGTCGGCGGTGGCGGCACCGTCACCGGCGTCAACCAGTTCTCGTATACTGCCGACTTCGGTCAGGGAGTTGCGGCGACGATTTCCGCGCAGGATCCGACCGCATATTATCAGGCCGGCGTCAACAATCTCAGCGCAGGCGGCGCGTACGGCGTCAGCGATTACGCCGGAACGACCGTTCCCGATATCGTGGCGATGTTCCGCGTCGATCAGGCCTGGGGCCTGTTTCAGGCTTCGGCCGCGGCGCACGATAACAATGTCGCGTATTACGGCGGCGCCGGCTTGCCCAACGGTGGCACCGAATTGGCGGGCCATCCGGACGACAAATGGGGCTGGGCCGCTCAACTGGCGCTGTCGATCAAGAACATCCCGACCGGACCCGGCGACACGATCAACCTTCAGGCCGTCTATACCGACGGCGCCACGCGCTACAACATCCAGGATCTCTCCGCCTTCTCGACCGCCAACACGGTGTATGGCGGCTCGAGCCTGCCAGGGGCTTACCAGAGCGTAGGTCTCGGCATGGCGCCCGACACCATCTTCGCAAACGGCACCCAGCAGCAACTCATCCAGACGTGGGGCCTCAACGGAGCCTACACCCACAACTGGAACGAGGATTGGAACACGGCGGTGTACGGTGCGTATGCGAAGGTCTCGTACAACGCTGCGGCCAAAACCCTGATCTGCGGCGGTGGCGCGGGGATCGGCTCGTTTCAGGCAACGTTCGGTGCCGGCGTGACAAGCTGCAACCCGGATTTCTCCCTCACGCAGTTGGGCACCATCACGCGCTGGACGCCGGTGAAGAACCTGACGTTCTCGGCTGATCTGACCTACACCCATCTCGATCAGAACTATGCCGGGACGGCGGTGATGTCGAGCGGAGCGCTCGGCAAGCCGCTTGCAACATATGAGCTCAAGAATCAGGACACGTTTCTGCTGCTGCTTCGGGCTCAGCGGAACATGTAGAGCATGATCTGGAAGCGTACGGAGCGGTCGTCCGAAAGCCTGGTTGCCGACCATCGCGCGATCCACGGCTTGGCCCCGTTGCGCTTCGCCATGCGGGCCTGCCGTTTCCCGGGCCTGAGCGCCTTCCACGATCGCACTGCCGGCATGCGGAAATGCCGGCGGGCAATGACGATTTCTGTAGCGACGGCTTCCGGCGCGTCGCGCGGGAGACCGGCGGACTTGAATGCCTGGCGCGTCACGACGCGAGCGATGTGGCTGCGCCGACAAGCCAGGGAGGAACCGATGATGGGAAATGCACGAAGGATTCGCGGATGAGCTCCCTAGCGACATCATTGTCGCGTCGCCTCGGTGTCGCGTATCCGATCTTCGGCTTTGCCCATTCCATTGATGCCGTGGCGGCGGTCAGCAATGCCGGCGGCATCGGCATCTACGGCGCGACCCGCGACACGCCCGAGGAAATTCGCGAACGCCTCAAGCGGCTGCGCAAGCTGGTCGGCGACCGGCCATTCGGGGTCGATCTGGTGCTGCCGAACGGGATGCCGCCGCGCGACGACCGCGAAGCGATCGAGCGCGAGTTGCCCGAGGCCCATCGCCGTTTCGTCGCCGGGCTCTATCAGCAGTATGGGGTGCCGCCGGCCACCAAGGCCGGCATGCGCTCGCGCTTCGTGCGTTCGGTCGAGATGGCCGAGCAGCAGATCGAGGCCGTGCTTGGCTCCGACGTCAATCTGTTCGCGTGCGGGATCGGTGCGCCGCCGGCGGCCGTCGCTGAAGCGAAGGCACGCGGCAAGCTGACCGTTGCACTGATCGGTTCGCCGCGCCATGCCAAGGGCGCGCTCGACAGCGGGATCGACGTGCTGGTCGCGCAGGGCTACGACGCCGGCGCCCATACCGGATCGATCGGCACGTTCTCGCTGGTGCCGCAGGTCGTCGACATCGCCGGCGGCGTCCCGGTGGTGGCTGCCGGAGGCGTCGCCACCGGCCGGCACATCGCGGCCGCGCTTGCGATGGGCGCCGAGGGCGTTTGGCTCGGCACCGCCTGGCTCGCAACCAAGGAGCATGCGCTGGCGCCGACCGCGCTGAAGAAGGTACTTGCGGCGCGCAGCGAGGATGCCGTCATCAGCCGTGCGGACAGTGGCAAGACCTTGCGCCAGATCCGCAGTGCCTGGAGCGACGAATGGAGCGCGCCGGATGCGCCCAAGCCGCTGCGCATGCCCTACCAGGACATCCTGGTCGGAGATCTGCTCGGCGCCATCGACGAGCACGACATCGAGCCGCTGGTCCACGTCCCGGCCGGCCAGAGCGTCGGCTACTTCGACAAGCTCACGACGGTCGCGGACACCATGCAGAAGCTCGTCGGCGAAACAGACGCCGCGTTGCGGCGGCTCGCGACAGGAGCCCGATTCCGCGAGTGATCGCGCGCCACCAAAGCAAAAAAGAACAGAGCCGGAGGAGTTCATGAACGCGCAAGAGACTGGAAGGAAGGGGTGGATCATCGTCCTGATGATGTTCCTGTTCATGCTGATCAACTTCGCCGACAAGGCCGTGCTCGGCCTGTCCGCGGAGTCGATCATGAAGGAGCTCGGCCTCACCCATGCCGAATTCGGGCTGATCGGAACCAGCTTCTTCGCGTTCTTCTCCATCGGTGCGGTGCTGGTCGGCTTCGTGGTCAACCGCATCAGCACCAAATGGGTGCTGCTGGCGATGGGCCTGGTTTGGGCGATATGCCAGTTGCCGATGATGGTTTCCACGGGACTCGCGATGCTGTTTGCCAACCGCATCGTGCTCGGAGCCGGCGAGGGGCCGGCCTATCCTGTCGCCGTCCATGCAGTCTACAAATGGTTTCCCAGTGCGAAGCGCGCGCTTCCGACCAGCATCATTGCGCTCGGCGGGGCGGTCGGCGTCGGTGTCGTCGCGCCCGTGGTCAGCTACATCATCGTGCACTATTCGTGGCACATGGCGTTCGGCGCGCTCGGCCTGGCAGGTCTCGTCTGGTGCCTGGTCTGGCTCGTCGTCGGTGCCGAAGGTTCCTTGACCTCGAACGAAGCCTATGGCGGCGGCGATCATGCGCATGTCGGTTACGGCACGCTGCTGACGTGCCGCACCTTCGTTGGCCAGACCATCGTCGGCTTCAGCGCCTACTGGATGCTGACGCTCGGCATCGTGTGGCTGCCGGCCTATCTCGAAAGGGGCGCAGGATTCTCGCCATGGGCGGTGGGATGGATCGTCACGCTGCCGTCGCTGGTCCAGATCGTGTTTACCCCGACAATCAGCATGATCGCGGGACGGCTGCGGCAGCGCGGGTTCTCGGCCCGCTTGTCGTTCGGCGTCGTCGCGGTCATCTGCTGCGCCATCGCCGGCATCGCCACCGTGCTGCTGTCGCGCTCCTCGGATCCGGTGATGTCGATCGCCTGCACGGCGATTGCCTTCTCGGTCGGCTCGGCCATCTTCGTGCTGGCTCCCGTCGTCACCGCCGAGATCGTGCCGGGCCGGCAGCGCGGCGCCATGCTTGCCATCGGCACCGCGGTGACCACGCTCGCCGGTCCGACGGCACCGATCGTCATGGGCCGCATCATCGACGCCAGCGGAACCGCGGTCGACGGCTTTCGCGTCGGCTTTCTGATCGCAGGCATGATCGTCATCATCAGCGCGTTGATCGGCTTGATCCTGATCAATCCGGAAGCCGACATTCGCAGGTTCCGGAAGCTCGCCGAGGGCTCGGCGTCGCCGGCAGACCTGCAAGGCGACGGCCGCATGATGGGCCTGGCCGCGGGCGAAACGCGAAGCTAGGCATGATCCGGAAAAGTGCGAAGCGGTTTTCCGAAAAGATCATGCGCAAACAGGAAGCTAAAGCGAGATGAGATGACGATTCAACCTCATCTCATCTGCTTTAGCAGGGAAGGACGATTGCCACGGCTTTGACATGATTGCCGGGCACATGCTGCCCGATCGATTCCCACTGATCCCAGCGGATCGGCGAACCAGGAGGGCCCGCAAAATGACAGATCTTGCTCGCGTCGCCCTTCGAGGCGTCGCCGACTAGGCCTGTGCGCGCTTGATGGCGCGGCCTTCATGTCGGCGGCGAAACACGCCAATTCCGACCTGAAGGATCTCTCCCTTGATCAATCTCTATGGCTGGTCTGACCGCGACGGTCAGGCCTTCGCGCCCTATGAGGCGCAAGGCTACGTGCCGGGACGCGTCGTCGTCCAGCAGCGCGGCCTCTATACGCTCGTTACCGCCCACGGCGAACTGCGGGCGCAACTCGCCGGACGTCTGGTTCACGAAGTCCAGGAAGGTGGCCGCGACGGCGACCTTCCGGTCGTCGGCGACTGGGTTGCCGCCGCGGCTCGCCCGGAGGAGGGCTCGGCCACCATCCAGGCCCTGCTGCCGCGCCGAACCGCGTTCGTTCGCAAGGCCGCCGACACCGTGCAGACGGTGCAGGTGGTCGCGGCGAATATCGACATGGCCTTGCTCGTCGCCTCCATGAACGCCGACTTCAATGTCCGGCGGCTCGAACGTTATCTGGCAACCGCCTGGCAGAGCGGTGCGCGGCCGGTGATCGTCCTGACCAAGGCCGATCTGTGCGATCGCCCGGATGAAGTCGTGGCGGCGGCCGAGGCCGTGGCATTTGGCGCGCCGGTGCTCGCGGTGTCCGCCATGACCGGCGCCGGCATGGCCCAACTCGCGGCGCAGCTTCGGCCCGGCGAGACCTGCGTGCTGGTCGGCTCCTCCGGTGCCGGCAAATCGACGCTGGTCAATGCCTTTGCCGGCGCCGAGCTGATGGCAACCGCCGGGATCCGCGAGGACGACGCACGCGGCCGCCACACCACCACGCATCGCGAACTGGTACGGCTGCCTGGCGGCGCGCTGATCCTCGATACGCCCGGCATGCGCGAGCTCGGGCTGATCGATGCCGAGGAGGGGTTGGGCACAGCCTTCGACGACATCGAGGCGCTGGAGCGCGATTGCCGGTTCAGCGATTGCGGCCACGGCAACGAGCCTGGTTGCGCGGTGCGCGCGGCGTTGGAGTCGGGGCAACTCGACCCGGATCGCTGGCGTAGCTTCCAGAAGCTGCAACGCGAGCTGGCGCATCTGGACCGCAAGGATGATCGTGTTGCGCGCGCCGCCGAGAAACGCCGATGGATCGTCCGCAACAAGGCCTATCGCGCCAGCCTGAAGAACAAGAACAGGGATCCGTGACCGGGATCGTTCGGCGGCCCGAGCGGATATTCGCGCTCGCCGAATGATGCTATCGATCGTGCAACCCGTCATGGGGCCGCTGCGCAGCGGCGGCCCGATGACGACATATGGGGGAACGCACATTGCCCGGCATCTCTCGGCGGCCATTCCTGCAACTCGCGTTCGGCGCGGCGACGCTGCCATTTGCATCGCCGGGTGCAGATGCGGAAACCATCGCGCGTCCGGTCACGTTGATCGTGCCGTTCGCGGCCGGTGGGCCAACCGACGTGCTGGCGCGGATCCTCGCCGAGTATATGCGCGGCACGCTCGGTCACCCCGTCATTGTCGAGAATGTCACGGGCGCCTCGGGTACGGTCGCGGGGCTGCGCGCTTCGCGCGCGGCGCCGGATGGCTCCACGATCACCATCGGGCATTGGGGCACGCATTGCCTCAACGGCGCGATCTATCAGTTGCAATATGACGTACGCGAATTCGCGCCGGTTGCGCTGATCGCGAGCGGCCCGCAGCTCGTGATCGGCCGACCTGATCTGCCGGCGCAGAATCTGAAGGGGCTGATTGCCTGGCTCAAGGCCAATGGCGGCAAGGCGACGTCGGGCACCGCGGGTCCCGGTTCGGGTGCGCATGTCGCCGGCGTGTTCTTCCAGCAGCTCACGGGCACCGACTTCTCCTTCGTGCCGTATCGCGGCGCCGGCCCCGCGCTGAACGATCTGATGGCCGGGCATATCGACATCATGTTCGATCAGGCATCGAACTCGCTGCCTCAGGTGAAGAGCGGAACCGTGAAGGCGTTTGCAGTGACTCAATCCTCGCGTCTCGCATCGGCGCCGGAGATTCCGACGGTCGATGAAGCCGGACTGCCCGGTCTCTACATTGCCTATTGGCACGGCATCTGGGCCCCGAAGGGCACGCCCGCCGAGATCGTGTCGACACTGTCGAAGGCGGTGATGGCTGCGCTCGCCGAGCCTGTGGTCCGGCAACGTTTTGCCGAGCTCGGGCAGGAGATTCCGCCGCCGGACAAACAGGGCTCGGCTGCGCTGCGCGATCATCAGGCTGCCGAGGTCGAAAAATGGTGGCCGATCGTCAAGTCGGCCAACATCAAGGCGGAATAGGTTCCTGCATCACGCTCTCGCGATAGAAAATGGCAGAAACCCTGCCGTTTTCGGACTTTCGATGTAGGCCGAAGGTTAGCCGCTGCTGTCATCCCATCGTCACCGGCGTTCGAAAAAACGTTGCGACTGCTAACGAGAGCATTGAGCACGCGAGACCACTCGCGTTTCCACGGAGATCAGCATGAAATTCGTCAAGACGATCGTGGCTGCCGGCATGGTGGCCATGGCTACGCCCAGCTTCGCAGCCGACATCACCGGCGCCGGCTCGACCTTTATCTTCCCCGTCCTCTCGAAGTGGGCCGATGCCTACAAGAAGGACGCGGGCAGCAGCGTGAACTACCAGTCGATCGGTTCGGGTGCCGGCATCAAGCAGATCGAGGCCAACACCGTGACCTTCGGCGCGACCGATGCTCCGCTGAAGTCCGACCAGCTTCAGAAGGACGGCCTTGCGCAGTGGCCGATGATCATGGGTGCGATCGTTCCGGTGGTGAACCTCGACGGCGTGAAGGCCGGCGATCTCGTCCTCGATGGCCCGACGCTCGCCAACATCTTCCTCGGCAAGATCACCAAATGGGATGACGCGGCGATCAAGAAGCTCAACCCGAAGGCCAAGCTGCCGTCGGAGGCGATCTCGGTCGTGCACCGCGCCGACGGTTCGGGAACGACCTTCAACTTCACCGACTATCTGAGCAAGGTCAGCCCGGACTGGAAGAGCAAGGTCGGCTCCGGCACCGCGGTGGAATGGCCGGTCGGCGTCGGCGCCAAGGGCAACGAAGGCGTTGCCGGCAATATCGCGCAGGCCAAGAACTCGATCGGTTACGTCGAGTATGCCTACGCCAAGCAGAACAAGCTGACCTACACGGCCTTGATCAACAAGACCGGCAAGACCATCCAGCCGACCAACGAAGCCTTCCAGGCTGCGGCCTCGAACGCGGACTGGACCAACGCGCCCGGCTACTACCTGATCCTGACCGACCAGCCCGGCGACAAGTCCTGGCCGATCGTGGCTTCGACCTTCATCCTGTTGCACAAGGATGCGACCGACAAGGCGGCCTCGAAGGAAGCGCTCAAGTTCTTCAAGTATGCCTTCGAGAAGGGCGCCAAGAGCGCCGAGGAACTCGACTACATCCCGATGCCGGACAGCGTCGTGAAGCAGATCGAGAAGACCTGGGCTGCCGACGTGAAGAGCTAACTCTCTCTTCGCGAGATCGCGCGATGGCTGAAGCCGGCGTCAATTGACGCCGGCTTTTTCGTTTGGGGCTCAGCGGGCTCTGTCTCCGGTCGGGTGATGCCGGGAGGGGGTGCCGGTGCCGACCAGGAAAGTGATCTGCGTCTGGCCTAATATATTGATTAGAAGGGGATTCTCGAATAATTCCGGCCGCTTCGATCGCTTCTTGAATAGCTTGTTCTCGCGCCTATATGTGCAATTGAACATATAGAGCAAACGATGATCGATACCAGCAAAGCGGCACCCGCGCCGGTCTCCCGGCCCAGGGGCGCCGCAGCAAGGACATGCCGGATGGCCGCCAGGCGTTGCTGATCGCAGCGACGGAGGCCTTTGCGGCCCAAGGCTTCGACGGCGCCGACCTGCGCAGTGTCGCAGCGGCGGCTGGCGTGGCGCCGAATCTCATTCGCGTCCATTTCGGCAACAAGGCCGCGCTGTGGGAAGCCTGCCTCGACCGCATCGTCGTGCTTGCAATGCCGGTGATGGCCGAGGTGCAGGCGATCGCGGCCGACACGGAACGCTCGCTGGGTGACCGGCTGCGCGATCTCATCGTCCGCGTCGCCACGTTCTACGCCGCGCATCCGCAACTGAGGAATTTCGTGGTTCGCCATGGTGCGGAGACGCCCGAGCGGTCTACGCGGGTGACCGAGAAGCTGCTGCGTCCGGCCTACGAGAGTGCGCGTGAGCTGTTTCAGGCCGGCATCGCGGCGGGAATCATCCGCAGCAGCCATCCGGCGCTGTTCTTCGCGCTGCTCAACGCCGCACTCAACCAGCCGCCGACCTTTCCGATGCTGCTCGGCCGGTTCGCGCCCGAGATCGATCCCGAGACCGCGTGGGCGCAACTGCTCGACACCACGATCGCAACGCTGCTGCATTTGCCGTCGGCGCAAATCGAGGCCGAGCACGCCTCCCGTGATCGCAACAAGCCTGCGATCTGACGCCCGGCCTCGGCCGACACTTCAACCTGCCAGTGAGAGAGTGATCCATGAAACTTCGTCTAGCCATTGTCCTTGTTGGTGCAACCATGATGCCTGCGATGGCCCAGTCCGGCCCCAACGAGTCCATGCAGCGCCAAGCCTGCATGGGTGACGCGATGCGGTTGTGCAGCGCCTACATCCCGAACCGCGGCAGGATCCGGGATTGCATGGCCGCCCGGGTCGAGCAGCTCAGCCCATCATGCCGTGCGGTGTTCGATGCCTCCGTGCAGGCCGAGCGATCGCCATTGGGTCGGCGCTAAACAAATGTCAGCGCTCCCGCAGCGAAGCGCAGAAGCCCTCGATGAGCGGGACCAGCGCATCGGCCGATTCCAGCATCGACAAATGTCCGGTGCCCGGCAGGACATGCATGACGGCCTGCGGTACGCGTGAAATCATTTCTGCGCGCAGCAGCTCGGGGCTGTCGATGCGGTCGAGTTCACCCGCAATGACCATGGTCGGTACGCCGATGGCGCCGACCTGTTCCGTGATGTCTTCCAGGCTGGTGGCTCTCGGCCACGCAATCTTCGCCGGTGACGCACCGCGCAGGCTATCTGCGATCACCTGCTCGCGGTCCTCAGCGGTGAGCGGCTTGGCTGTCAGTACGTTATCGATGGTTGCCTCGACGGTGTCGCGGGTGGCGTAGGCGCCCGCCATCATCTCCCGCGCCTCTGCCGGTATCGACATCGGCTGCGGCGGGGACGGAGCGACGAGAATCAGGCCGGCCAGACCAGCCGGTTGGCGCGATGCCATGAGCTGTGCGACCTTGCCGCCCATGGAATGGCCGACGAGGATATAGCGCTTCAGGTCCAGCGCCTTGACCACGCCTTCGGCGTCGGCGGCGAGATCGGCCAGCGCGTAGCCGCTGGCCGGGGCGTCGGACTCGCCCCAGCCGCGATGATCGATCGCAATGGTGTGGAAGTCGGGAGCCAGTCCGGCGGTGACATGCTTCCAGGTCCGGGACGAGCCACCCCAATAATGCAGGAAGACGAGCGACAGATCGCCCTCGCCCTGTTCCTCGACATGGATAGCAAGGCCATTCGACGCGACTTTCATCGTGAGTCTCCCGTTTCGGAACCAACCGGGCGATCCGGTTGGAATGAAGCAGAGATACCTTCTCGACCTTTGATCGATAATTGCCGTCATTCTATCAGTATCTGATAATCACATTATCGAATTGGAGTGGATATGGACCGGCTGGTCAGCATGGCGGTGTTCGTCGCCGCGGTGGAGGAGGGCAGTCTCGTCGGCGCTGCCCGGCGATTCGGCCTGTCGCCTTCGATGGCGGGCAAGCATGTTGCCGCGATCGAGGAGCAACTGAATGTGCGTCTGCTTCAGCGCAGCACGCGGATGCTGAAGCCGACCGACGTGGGGCAGGTCTACTACACGCGGTGCAAGCACATCCTGGAAGAATACGAGGACGCGAACCGGGAAGCCGGCGACGCGCAGCAGACGGTGCGCGGCGTGCTGCGCGTTGCGGCGCCGGCCACTTTCGGGGCGATGCATCTCGGCAATGTGGTGGCGAGTTATCTGGCCGCACATCCCGGCGTCGCAGTCGAGACCACGCTGAGCGACCGCTATGTCGATCTGCTGGCGGATGGCATTGATGTGGCGATCCGAATTGGGCGGCTGGCTGATTCCGACCTCGTCGCTCGACGACTTGCTCCTTGCAGGATGGCGTTCTGCGCAGCCCCGTCGTTTCTGGCTCGGCACGGCGTGCCTCAGACCGTCGAACAACTCCGCCAGGCGCCACGCCTCGCGTTCAGCGAAGCGGTTTCAGCCGGCGATTGGACGCTCGTCGATCCAGAGGGCAGGACTCACGTCATCGATGGCCCGGTGCGGCTGGCGGCCAACAGCATGCAGATGCTGCTCGCCGCGGCATTGGCGGGCGCCGGCGTTGCGTATGGACCAAGCTTCGTGTTCGGGGAATCCATTGCGAGGGGAGATCTGGCTGTTCTGATGCCAGATCATCAGACGTCAGAGCTGGCAATTCATGCCGTGTACCCGACGAAGCGGCACGTGTCCCTGAAGCTCCGCCGATTTATCGAGCATCTGAACTCGAGCTTCGGCGACATGCCGCCCTGGGACCTCATGCTTGCGGCCGGCGCGCCGGAGACGGTGCGATAGACCGCATAGCGGTCGTCGCAAATCCGTGAAAACCCCTACCCTTGTTAACCAATGATTAACCATGCGGGCCGATTGTTAACCATTCGACAAGACAACCGAGTCAGGGGCGATGGACGCAACTCAACAGGCCGTACGTCAGCAGGTCCGCATGCGCGGCCGTTCCTATGTTGCGTTCGTTTTCTCGCCCGTGGTGCCGGTCGTGTCCTGGCTTGCCGAGATCGACGCAACGCTGGCGAAGTCGCCTGGCTTTTTCACCGGCAAGCCAGTCGTGCTCGACCTCTCGGCGGTCGATCTCAGCCAGTCCGCCATCGCGCACCTCGTCGGCAGCCTCGGTGAGCGCAACATCCGCATCCTCGGCATCGAGGGCGTCGACGAATCGAGGCTCGCCGCCAATATGCCGCCGCTTCTGACCGGCGGCCGCGCCTGCGCGATCACCCATGTCGAACCGAAGACGCCGCAGCCGCAGGAAAAAAACAAAGACAAGGACAAGACCAAGCTGCCGTCCTTGCTGCTGGAGACCCCGGTTCGTTCCGGCCAGTCGATCGTGTTCGCCGAGGGCGACGTCACCGTGCTGGGCTCGGTCGGCTCCGGCGCCGAGGTCGTCGCCGGCGGCTCGATCCATGTCTACGGCACGCTGCGCGGCCGTGCGATGGCCGGCATCAACGGCAACTCGGCGGCCCGGATCTTCTGCCAGAAGATCGAAGCCGAGCTGCTCGCCATCGACGGCTACTACCAGACCGCGGAACAAATCGCTGACAGCTTGCGCAACCGGCCCGCCCAGGCGTGGCTCGAGGGCGAAATGCTGCGCATCACTGCATTGAACTGACCGACGATAAGGAGAAAGAGAATGGCCAAGGTTTTGGTCGTGACGTCCGGAAAGGGCGGGGTCGGCAAGACGACCTCCACCGCTGCGCTCGGCGCGGCACTCGCGCAAATGGGCCAGAGCGTCGTCGTGATCGATTTCGATGTCGGTCTGCGCAATCTCGATCTGGTGATGGGCGCGGAGCGGCGCGTGGTGTTCGACCTCATCAACGTCGTGCAGGGGGTCGCAAAACTGCCGCAGGCACTGATCCGCGACAAGCGGCTGGAAAATCTCTGGCTGCTGCCGGCGTCGCAGACCCGCGACAAGGACGCGCTGACCGAAGAGGGCGTCAAGCGCGTGATCGGCGACCTCAAGACCAAGTTCGACTGGATCCTGTGCGACAGCCCGGCCGGCATCGAACGCGGCGCGACGCTGGCGATGCGCTACGCCGACGAGGCCATCATCGTCACCAACCCGGAAGTGTCGTCGGTGCGCGACTCCGACCGCATCATCGGCATGCTGGACTCCAAGACCGTCCGCGCCGAGCGCGGCGAGCGGGTCGAGAAGCATCTGCTGGTCACCCGCTATGACAGCGCCCGCGCCGCGCGCGGCGAGATGCTGTCGATCGACGATATCCTGGAAATCCTCGCCACACCGCTGCTCGGCATCGTGCCGGAAAGCCAGGACGTGTTGCGCGCCTCCAACGTCGGCTGCCCGGTGACGCTGAACGCCGCGGGCAGCGCGCCGGCGCGGGCCTATACCGATGCGGTGCGGCGCCTGATGGGCGAGGCGGTCGAGATGGTCGTGCCGGTCGAGCGCAAGGGGCTGATGGACCGGTTGCTGCGACGGAGGGCGGCATGATGAACGTGATGCGGCTGTTCGGCGGCCGCGCTGCATCGGCGCCCGTCGCACGGGAGCGGTTGCAGATCCTGCTGTCGCATGAGCGCGGCAGGACCGGTGCGCCCGACCTTCTGGAAACGCTCCGCTCGGAGATCCTGAGCGTGGTGTCGAAGCATATCGATGTCGATCCCGACAAGGTGGTGGTCCGGATGGACCGCGGCAAGTTCGTCTCGATGCTCGAGGTCGACATCGAGGTTCCCAACGGCGTGCAACGATCAAAGATGGTGGCGGCCACATGACGGCAGACAGCGACAGTCACATTGCATGGCAGCGCGCACAGCTGAAGAAGCTGCGCGCGGCGCTGAAGGAGATCGAGGCCGATCAGCTCGGCAAGGCCAATTGCGGCCGCGCGACGCAGATGACGATCGATCAGTTGCAGCGCAAGATCGGCGAGTCGGGCCGCTGCATCGCCGAGTATGAGCGCCGCACCCGCCGCCCGCTGGCGACGGATCTCGGCAGCCTCGCCAGCGTTAGCTGGACGAACTGGAACGCCAATCTTCCGATGGCCAAGGCGCCGCGCCATCGGGCATAAGCGGGCACAGCTTCGTCGTTGCGACCATTGGCTCGCAACGACGGCTGTCTTACAGCAAGAACGCCAGCGCGCTTTCGCACTGGTCCTCGACCTTGAGGGTGAGCAAATCGTCGGCACGGGTGCGGCCGAGATTGACGGCGGCGATCGGCAGGCCGCGCTGCTCCGCCATCCGGACGAAGCGAAACCCGGAATAGACCATCAGCGACGAGCCGACGACCAGCAGCGCGTCGGCCTGTTCGAGGTGTGCCTGCGCCGTCGCCACCGTATCGCGCGGTACATTCTCGCCGAAGAACACCACATCCGGCTTCAATACGCCGCCGCAGGCAGCGCAGGCCGGCACCACGAAGGATGAAAAATCCTGTTCGAGGTCGGCGTCGCCGTCCGGCGCATCGGCGGCATCGAGCGTAAGCCAGATAGGGTTCAGCAACGCCAGTTCCCCTTGAAATTGCTCGCGCGGCATCGTGGCGCCGCAGCCGAGGCAGCGAACGACGTCGAGCCGGCCGTGCAAGTCGATCACGCGCTGGCTGCCCGCGGCCTGGTGCAGCCGGTCGACGTTCTGGGTCAACAGCAGCTCGCAGCGCCCTTGCTGTTCCAGCCGTGCCAGCGCGCGATGCGCACCGTTCGGCGCTGCGCGCCCGAACCGCCGCCAGCCGACCATGCTGCGCGCCCAATAGCGCTGCCGCGTTGCCGCCTCGCCCAAAAACGCCTGGATGGTGACCGGCCGGGTCCGCTTCCAGTTGCCGTCGCTGTCGCGATAGTCGGGAATGCCGGAATTGGTGCTGCAGCCGGCCCCGGTCAGGACAAACAGGCGCTGGTGGCCGGCGATGAAATTCTCGAGGGCATTGTCTGGCATGGCGCACATCTAGTGCGTCGGGTTCCTCCGCGCCAGATCGCCAGATCGTGAGCGCGGCTGGTCAAACGCCGGCCAGGCATTCATGCTGGGTTAAGCGACCGCCCGGCAATTTGCATCGGCGATCGGGTCCGCGGGCATCGTCTCGACGGCCCGGATGCAGCCTTGCAGGTTGGAAGGAAGCTCATGTCCCGCAATCCGCTGCGGCGCTGGCTCTGCCAGGGACTCATGCTCTGCCTCGCATTCTCGTCATCCGCCGCCGTCGGCCCACAGGCATGGGCGCAAACGCCATCGCGCAGCGTGCCGCCGCAAATCTGGTTTCACATGGGCGGCTACCAGGATCCGGAAGCGCACCGCAGCTGGGACACGCTGTTCTTTGCGGAGAAGGCGCCCTGGCCGGAGTTCATGAACCACGTGCAGGTGGTCGAACTGCTGACGCAGCACCTGTTGCTGCTCTCCGACGCCGAACTGGCCAAGGTCGCGGCGCGGCTGAAGGAGCACCACATCGCGCTCGCGGTCGCGATGCTCTCGCAGGCTTACGACAATGACAAATCGCCGTCGTGCGGGCAGGGCGTCGAGGGCTATTTCGCCTCCTATCAAACCGCCAATCTGGCGGCCAAGCTGAAGCGCGCCGGCGCCACGTTGCAATACATATCGATGGATGAGCCGCTCTGGTTCGGCCATTACTACAATGGCCCGCATGCATGTCACTCGTCGATTGCCGACGTCGCGCAGCGCGTCGCAGCGAATGTCCGCGCTTATCAGAGCGTATTTCCCAATCTGATCGTCGGCGAGTCGGTGCCGATTCCATCGCTGACCAATGAGCCGC
This sequence comes from Bradyrhizobium sp. SK17, assembly GCF_002831585.1. Lineage (GTDB taxonomy): Bacteria > Pseudomonadota > Alphaproteobacteria > Rhizobiales > Xanthobacteraceae > Bradyrhizobium. The sequence goes on from NZ_CP025113.1 coordinate 1,845,846, forward strand.
ACTGGCAGGACGACTATCGCGCCTGGCGTAGTGCCTTCAAGGCGGCGACCGGCCGGCCGATCGCGTTCGCGGCGATCGACATCGATTGGTACCGGCCGAACTGGACACAAAGCCTGAGCGCGATCGCGGGCTTCGTGCGCAACGAGCACATGCAGCTCGGCATCATCTACAACAGCGCCGCGACCAGCAGCGCGGAGACCAATGAGCAATGGCTCAACAGCGCGGTCGACAAGTTCACTGCGATCGAGACGCGCCAGCACGTCGTGCCCGACCAGGCGATCTTCGCATCATGGGTCAAGTTTCCGCCACGCAGCCTCACCGACGAGACCGGGCTTGGCGAGGACTATCTCGTGAAGCGCTATTTGCAACTGCACGCAGCGGCGAAGTAACGGGCACAGGAATGAAGCTGACGCGACATCTGCTGATCCTGCTGGCAGTCTTGCTGGGTCTGTCGACCGCTGCATCCGCCGCAACCTGCCCGGCGGCGCCCGCAGCCCCCGTGGCAACGACAACGCCGGCCGCACGCCCTGACGCCTGGGTGCCGCAGCAGGAGGAGCTGCGGCGACGGCTTGCCGCGCAAAGCTTCGATGCCATCACATTCGGCGATTCGATCATGCAGGGCTGGAGCGAGGCCCGGCTGCAACAGGCGATGGGCATGTCGGTGCTGAACGCCGGCTTCGGCCAGGACGGCACCGAGCACCTGTTGTGGTGGCTCAAGACCTATGACTGGCAGAAGCAGTCGCCGCACGACGTGCTGCTTCTGATTGGCACCAACGACATCGGCTATCCGACCTGCGATATCGCCTGGGGTATCCTGACTGCGGTCAAGACCGTGCACGCTACATTCCCGAAGGCGCATGTCATGGTGGTCAGCATCCTGCCCCGGGGCACCAATCTGATGGGCGCGGATGACAAGATCCGCGCGGTGAACGCCACGTTGCACCAGGCGTCGGCCTCCGCCAGGTTCGCCTTTCTCGACGTGCACGATGCCTTCGAATGCGGGCACAAGACGCCGTGTCCGCTGTTTCAGCCCGACCTCAATCTGCATCTGACCAGCGCCGGCTATGACCTGCTCACCGAGCTGCTGCGGAAGTCGGTGGCCGCCGAGCCGCATAGAAACTAGCGCGTGATTTTCCTGCGCCTTCTGCGCCAGCGTGCGTTCCGCGAACGATCCGCCAGGATCGTGCGCTGCTGAAGCTTCGGCAACTGACCGGGCCTGCTGACTTTACCGTGCCGGCAGAACGAAGACCTGGCCGGGATAGATCAAATTCGGATTGCGGATCTGCTGCGAGTTGGCGCGATAGATCACCGCGTAGCGCTGCCCGGCGCCCAATGCGCGCTGGCTGATGCGCCACAGGCTGTCGCCGCGGGTCACCGTGGTCGTGGTGATGTTCGGCACGATCACCGCGGACGGCGAGCTCACATCAGGCGCGGTGGTTGCTGCCGCCGCAAGCTGCGGCGAGCCTGCACCGGTGGACGACGCTGCCGGCGCCGGGATCGATGCCGTCGTCGTGTCCGGAACGTTGAACGGCACCTCGGCGCGTGCACGCACCTTGCCGGAACTCGGGTCGACGTCGTCAAGCCGGATCCGATAGTCGCCGGGCGTCACGCCCTTGTTGATCGTGACCGAGAGGCGTCCGGCCTGGTCGGCCGTGCCTGACGTGATCAAGCTGCCGTTGAGATAGAGCCTGACGGTCGCGCCGGGAGCTGCCTGAGCACTCACATGAAGCTTGCCCCCGGTTCGGTCTCGACTGTCTCGACAGCCATCTTCCCCGCAGCCGATGCCGTGGCCGCGGGTTGCGACAGCACCCGGACCGGCGTGTCCGGCGTCATCAGTGCCACCACCGGGCGCTCCCTGGCTGCGGCCTCGAGCGCCACCGCCACGCTCTGCTTCGAGGTCACCTGCTTGCCGTCGCGCGTGATGCGCAGGGTCAGGTCATGGTTTCCCGGCGGAAGCGGGCGCGGGACGATGACGAACTGGCCCGATTTGTCCGCCACGGCGCGATCGTACACCTCGCCATTGCGCAGCAATTCCACCGTCGCGTCGGGCAGCGCCCGGCCGGCGACGACAGTCTCGCCGGTCGGCTCGACGTTGACGATGTCGAACTCCGGCAACGCGTTGCCGTCAGGTGCTGGCGTCGGCCCTGCCAGCGCGTCGGTCAAGGCCGCGGTCTCGGTCTGCACCTTCGCCAACGCAGCCTGGTGCTGGTCTCGTGCGGAAGCCTCCGGCGCGGACGGCGCCGCCGCCATCAAGGGCGTGCTCGCGCCCGGACTTTGCTGGCTCTGACGGACGCCGAAGACGAACATCGCAGTGCCGCCGGCCGCAAGTGCCAGCAACGCTATGACCAGTTTCATCGCCGTGGCGTTCATGATCGTCATCCGCGGATGAACCCCCGCGTGATCCAGCACCCCGTGGAAGTTCCTGGAGAGACTGCGCTCGTTTGCACCACCCATCAAGTCGGATGAAAGGATTACTCTTCTCGGGGAGCCAGGCTTGCTCTGAAGCTCACCGCCGCTCCGCGCCAAGGCATGCCGACGTCGGCGCTCGGCGTGACGCGTGAGACCGCAGTCGATGACGCGCGGCGCCATGGGCAGCTTCTGATGCAGGCTCAAAACTCCAGCGCCGCATTGTCCACCACCTCCTTCATCACGAAGAAGGTTCGGGTCTGCCGCACGCCGGGCAGCGCGATCAGCTGGTCGCCATGGATCCGGTTGAAATCCTCCATGTCGCCGACGCGGATCTTCAGGAAGTAGTCGAAGTCGCCGGCGACGAGGTGACAGTCGAGCACGAAGCTCAGCTTGGCCACCGCCTGTTCGAAGCTCGCAAAGCTTTCCGGGGTCGAGCGGTCGAGCACGACGCCGACCATGACCAGCGTGCCCTTGCCGAGCTTGCGCGGTGCCACCATGGCACGGACGCCGCTGACATACCCGTCGTCGAACAGCGCCTGGGTCCGGCGATGGCAGGTGGCGGGGCTGACGCCGACCTGATCGGCCAGCTCGGCATTGCTGAGCCGGCCGTCCTTTTGCAGCAATCTCAGTATCTTAAGATCGGTACGATCGAGCCGGGCAGGCATGGAAGAATCTTTCATTAATAATCAAACTAGTGAGAGAAAATATATCATTAGACTAGAGATCAGCAATATTCAGTAGCTCAGGAAGCCAAGTTAGAGAGCACCTTTCGCGCCGGTGATGATAGGTCTTGCCGCTGTTCCAGACCATCAAAGAGGATGCCAGCATGCTGGAAAAATTCGCGCGCTATCCGCTCACCTTCGGGCCGACTCCGATCGAGAAGCTCGATCGGCTATCCAAGCATCTCGGCGGCAAGGTCGAGCTCTATGCCAAGCGCGAGGATTGCAATTCCGGGCTCGCCTTCGGCGGCAACAAGCTGCGCAAGCTCGAATACATCATCCCCGACGCGATCGCCTCCAACGCCGACACGCTGGTCTCGATCGGTGGCGTGCAGTCGAACCACACCCGCATGGTTGCCGCGGTCGCGGCCAAGATCGGCATGAAGTGCCGGCTGGTGCAGGAAAGCTGGGTGCCGCATGAGGACGCGGTCTATGACCGCGTCGGCAACATCCTGCTCTCGCGCGTGATGGGCGCGGATGTGCGCCTGGTCGATGAAGGCTTTGACATCGGCATCCGCAAGAGCTGGGAGCAGGCGATCGAGGAAGTGAAGGCGGCCGGCGGCAAGCCTTACGCGATTCCGGCAGGCGCTTCCGTGCACAAATATGGCGGGCTCGGCTATGTCGGCTTCGCCGAGGAGGTGCGCGCGCAGGAGCGCCAGCTCGGCGTCAAGTTCGACTACATCATCGTCTGCACGGTGACCGGCTCGACCCATGCCGGCATGCTGGTCGGCTTCGCCGCCGACGGCCGCGCCCGCAACGTGATCGGCATCGACGGCTCGTTCACACCCGCCCAGACCAAGGCGCAGGTGCTGTCGATCGCGCAGAACACGGCCGGGCTGGTCGAGCTCGGCCGCGACATCGTCGCGGATGATGTCGTGCTGATCGAGGACTATGCCTATCCCGCTTATGGTGTGCCCTCGGAAGAGACCAAGGAGGCGATCCGCCTCAGCGCGCGGCTGGAAGGCATGATCACCGACCCGGTCTACGAGGGAAAGTCGATGCAGGGCATGATCGACCTGGTGCAGAAGGGGTTCTTCCCGGCCGGGTCGAAGGTGCTCTATGCCCATCTCGGCGGCGCGCCGGCGCTCAACGGTTACGCCTACGCGTTCCGCAACGGCTGACGCCTTGCTCCATCCGGGCTACGGGCTCTTACGGGCTGCCGCGTAAGGTCCGCGTCAGCTTGGCTCGCTACTTTCGTCGAACCGGGCGAGTCGGGAGACCATCGTGTGAAGATGAATGCGGCCGGCCGGGCCCTTGCCGCGCTCGGCATTGGCATCGTCGCTGTCGGGCATTGGTTCTGGGTTTCCGGGACCCATGGCATCGTGCCGCGCGTGCGCCTGCTGGCGATGGACAGCGCGGTCGAACTCTATGCCGGCATCTTCCTGATCGGCGTCGGCGTCCATGCTCTCGCAACCTGGTACTGGTTCAGCGATCCAAATCCGCCGACCCCGTCCTCCGTCCGGGAACAGTAGCCCTTCGGGGCCTGGCCGAATGTGTCTGGATTGACATCTTGGGAACATAATGGGAACATGCGCTCTGTAACCAGAGGGTGTGGCGATAGCCTCATCCGCAGGGGCATTGCCGGCCGCAAGTGCTGAAGATCGGGCCGCGCACCACTTGTGGGTGAATCTCTCCGCCTCCCGGGTTGGGTTGTGGCTGGGAGTGCACGTCATGCGAGTTGCGATCTGGGCGGCCGTTGCGGCCGCATGGTTGTTTGCGTCTGCAACTCCAACAAGTGCCCGCGGTCCCTACGGCTCGATCACGGTCGGCAATTGGAAAGGCGGCGCGTTCACCAACGACAAGGACGGCGCGTTCACGCATTGCTCGGCGGGCACGGTCTATCAGAGCGGCATCTACTTCGTGGTGGCGATTACCGCGAATGGCAGTTGGCGGCTCGGCTTCGCCCATGAGAGCTGGCGCCTGACGCCGGGCGAGGCCTTTCCGCTCACGCTGACCTTCGACGGCCAGCCCGCGTTCAATGTCTACGGCATGCCGCTCGGCACCCAGCTCGTCAATGTCGAGATGCCGGTGACCTCCAACCTGATCAATCAGTTCCGCAAGGCGCGCCAGATGACGGCGTTCGCGCAGGGACAATTGTTCCAGTTCAACCTGAATCAAACCGGACAATTGCTGCCCGCGCTGGTCAACTGCGTAGCTTCGGTGAAGAGGAACGGCATCGCCAATGCCGGGGAATTCGCGGTTGCCGCGAAGCCCGCGGCCGCACCGCCGCCGCAGCAGGCGGCTCCGAATCCGGCGCAGAAGCAGGCAAAGTCCGGCACCGGGACCGGCTTCGTGGTCAGCAGCAGCGGTCACGTCGTCACCAACCATCATGTCATCAATGGGTGCAGCGAGATCACCGGCAATTTGAGCGGCGAGGCACCGGTCAAATTGCGGCTGGTGTCTGGCGACGAGACCAACGATCTCGCGCTGCTGCAAGCGCCGTCGCCGTTCAAGGATGTCGCCAAGATCCGGCAGAATGCGATTCCGGTCGGCAATGGCGTGGTGGCGATCGGGTATCCCTATCACGGGCTGCTGACGTCCGATTTCACCGTGACCACCGGCATCGTCAGTTCGTTGAGCGGCATCCTGAACGATACCCGCTTCCTGCAGATCAGCGCCGCCGTGCAGCCGGGCAACAGCGGCGGCCCGCTGTTCGATCTCGGCGGCGGTGTGGTGGGCGTCGTGGCCGCGAAACTCGATGCCGTCACGGTCGCGCGGGCGACCGGATCGATTCCGGAGAACATCAATTTCGCGATCAAGACCGGTGCGTTGCGCGACTTCCTCGACAATAGCGCGGTGCAGTACCAAACCACCGAATGGCACGATGCGTCAAAGCGGGAGACGTCCGAGATCGCAAAGGACGCGCGCGGCTATACGCTTCTGATCACCTGCAAGGTCAATGAACAGAGCGCGGGCGCGAAGAAGCCGAAAAGCTGAGTTTGGCAGTTCAGCTCGCAGGATGGGTAGAGCGCAGCGAAACCCATCATCGTTCCGCGCATGAGATTGATGGGTTTCGCTGCGCTCTGCCCATCCTACGGTCTAAAGCATGATACGGAAACGTGCGAAGCGGCTTTCCGGAAAGATCATGCGCAAACGAGAAGCCAAATCGAGATGATGATTCAACCTTATCTCATCTCGCTTTAGGTCAGCCGCCGTAGCATATGCAGCGTGATCTCTGCCGGGCAATTCAGCCGCACCGGCGCGAGGCTGGTGCCGGCGCCGGCCGATGTATATCCGGCAAGTTCGCCGAAGCGCCATGCACCCCTGCCCATCCGGCGCGGCAACCGCGCTTCCAGCTTGATCGCGACGCCGCCGGGCAGGCAGAGCTGGCCGCCATGGGTATGCCCGCTCAGCATCAGGTCGAAGCCGCTTGCTGCCGCCTCGCGATAGGATTCCGGCGTATGTGCGAGCAGGACCGAGAATGCATCGCGCGGGATCGCCGTTGCGGCCCTTGGAATGTCGTCGGTGCGATAGAAATGCGCATCGTCGATCCCCGCGAGATGGATCGTTGCGCCATCGCGCGTGATCGGCTCCTGCTCATTGAACAGCATGCGGATGCCCATCGCTTCGAGTGCGGGCGTCATGCGGATGCTGTCGTGGTTGCCGAGGATGCCGTAGAGCGGCCGCTTGATCCGCGCGCAGACATCCCGCATCAGCGCGAGGCTCTGCTCGAACGCGCCGAACGTCTTGCCGCGATAGTCGCCGGTCAGAACGCAGATGTCGCAGTCGATGTAGCGCACGATATCCATCAGATGGCGCATCGCACCCTGGCTGATATCGGCATGAAGATCGCTGAGCTGAAGGATGCTGAAGCCGTCGAACGCCGTGGGCAGCCGCGTCGATGTCACCAGGTTGCGCCGCACCTCGACCCGATCGGCGTTACGCCGCGCGCGGCCATGGAGGCCGGCCAGCTTGAGCGCGGTCTCGACGATCCAAGGTGCCAGGCTCAAATTCTCGACGTTGAACAGCAGCGTGCCTTGGCCGATCAGCTGCTTCTCATGTTCGGTCTCGACAGCAAGCCGACGCGCGACATGGTCGGCGCCGATCCGCTCGATCAACTCTTGCAAAGCCGTGTCGGCCATCGTCCCCCGTGCGAACCCGCGGTGCGAAACGCGAGTCGGCGCGACACTAGCATGCGTGATCCCGGTGCGGGATACCGCTCAGACCATAGGAACGCGCTTGGCGGCGACCGCGGCCGGCGAGATCACCTCGACGTCGAGCGGCACCTGCCAGCGCTCGGTGAAGCGGACTTGCGGCGGCGCGTTGCCGTTGCGCCCACCCTCCAGCACGAAGCCGTCATAGCCGGAGTTCATCACCGCATTGCACTTCTGCACATAGATCGGGAAACCGCCGATATACGGCATGAACACGCGAGGCCGGCCGGGAATGTTGGTGCCGACATACCAGGAGCTGCAAGTCGAGCGCAGCGAGACCGTGGAGACGTCGTTGACATGGGCGACCCAGGCGTCCTCGTCATCGCGGACCGCCTCGATCGTGCCGGCGCCGATGTCGCGCATGTGAGCGATGCAATCGGCCAGCCAGTCGACATGTTGCTCGATCGCCTGGATCATGCTTGCGAGCACCGACGGGCTGCCGGGACCGGTGATCATGAACAGGTTCGGAAAGCCCTCCGAGGCGAGGCCGAGATAGGCGCGCGGACCGGCGCGCCATTTCTCCGCCAGCGTCCGTCCGCCACGGCCGGTGATCGCGATCTTGTCGAATGAGCCGGTCATGGCGGCAAAGCCGGTGGCGGAGACGATCGCGTCGAATTTGTATTCGGTGCCTTCGACCACGATACCTTCGCTCGTGAAACGCTCGATCGGCGTCTTCGAGACGTCGACCAGCTTCACATGCGGCTGGTTGTAGGTCTCGAAGTAATTGGTGTCGACGCAGAGCCGCTTGCAGCCGAACACGTTCTGCGGGCACAGCAACTCGGCCGTCGCGGGATCCTTGACGATGCCGCGGATCTTCTCCCGCGCAAAATCGGCGATGGTGTCATTGGCCGCCTTCTCGAACAGCAGATCGCCGAAGGAGCCGAGGAAGGGCAGGCCGCCGCGCTGCCAGGCTTCCTCATAGAGCCGTTCGCGCTCTTCCTCGCTGGCCTGTAGCGCCGGCTGGGCGTTGAACAGAAAATAGAAGCCGGTCGGCCGTGCGCGCGCTTTCGCGCGCAGCTCCGGATAATGCGCCTTGGCTTCCTTCAGATAGTCCGCGGTCAGCCGCTCGTTCCACGCCGGCACCGACCAGGTCGCGGTGCGCTGGAACACGGTCAGCTCGGATGCCTGTTGCGCGATGATCGGGATCGACTGGATCGCCGACGAGCCGGTGCCGATCACGCCGACGCGCAGGCCGGTGAAGTCGACGCCCTCATGCGGCCATTCGCCGGTGTGGTAGATCGGCCCGCGGAAATCCGCCATGCCGGGAAAGGCGGGCCGGTTCGGCGCCGACAGGCAGCCGACCGCCATGATGCAGAATTTCGCGGTGACCCTGTCGCCGCGGTCGGTCTCGATCAACCAGGTGCCGTCGGCCTCGTCGAAGGTCGCCGCAGTGACGCGGGTGTCGAACACGATCTGGCTGCGCAGGTCGAAGCGGTCGGCGACATGGTTGGCGTAGGCGAGAATTTCGGGCTGCGGAGAATATTTCTCCGACCAGCTCCACTCTTGATCCAATTCCTCGGAGAACGAGAAGGAATATTGCAGGCTCTCGACGTCGCAGCGCGCGCCGGGATAACGGTTCCAGTACCAGGTGCCGCCGACGCCACCGCCCGCCTCATAGACCCGCGCGGTGAAGCCGAGCCCGCGCAGCCGGTGCAGCATGTACATGCCGGCGAAGCCTGCGCCGATCACCACGGCATCGAACGATCCGGTTTCCGCAGGGCGCGCAGTTGTAAGCGCGGCGCTCTCCTGAGCCATGGTCCGTCTCTTCCCTATGTCGTGTCGTTATGTCTTGGCCGCACCTCGTTGGACGCGACGACCGAAAGATTAGGGCGAGGGCGGTGCAGCCCGCAAGCGCATGGGCTGCCGCGTCGGGTATAGCTCCTATGCCGCGGTGCCGAGCGCTGCGGTATCCGGGCGCTGCCTCACTCCAGCCGCCGAGCGGATAGGAGGCGTTGTGCTTACACTCCGGCCAGGCTGGTTGCGGCCTCGTCGATGAAGGCGCTCACTTCGTCTGGCTTCGAGGCCAGCGACGCGTGGCCGGCTGCGAGCGTGATGATCTTGCGAGGATTCATCCGCTCCGACATCCGCTTCTGATTGTCGGGGTTGATCATCCGGTCTTCGCTGGAGATCTGATACCAGACCGGCTTTTTCCTCCAGGCCGGCGCGGTGATGTTGTCGCCGAACGTGCTGGCGAGCGGCGCCTTCTGGGTGACCGCCATCACCAGCGCTTCATCGGCGGGCAGGTCCTGGCAGAAGCTCTCGTGAAACTTGTCGGGCTTGATCCAGAGATATCCGTCGCTGTCCGGCGCCACGTTGGCAATCGCGGCCGGCGGTAGGCCTGCCGTGATGCCGCCGGGGCTCTCGCCGGCGTCGGGCGCGAAGGCCGCGATGTAGACGAGGCCGGCCACGTTCGGAAGATCGCCAGCCTCGGTGATCACAGCGCCGCCGTAGGAGTGACCGACCAGCAGCGTCGGGCCGGCCTGCTGCTTGACCATCTTGCGCAGGCGTTCGGCATCGTCGGCGAGCGAAGTGAGCGGCATCTCGACCGCTTGCAGGCCGGTGTGCCCTTTGTGCGAGAGCGCGACGATCACCTTGCTCCAGTGCGCCGCGCCTCCCCAGAATCCGTGAACCAGAATGATCGTCGGCTTGCTGCTCATGTTCGGCTCCTCTGGGGGACAGATTGCATGCTGTCGTCTGATCGCCGCCCGCAAAGAAGTAATCATGAAACCCGGATGGAAGCCACAGACGTGGCTGGAAAAGAAGAGCAGATCAGGCTTTCGGGGCTACCCGGTTGGCACGGTCGCGTTCTATGGACCCGACGACCTTCGCGTCAGCAAGGTCGCCGTCGCGGTGGTCACCGCCGAGGGAGTAGCTCCATTCGCGTTGCGCAGATGGTTCCCCGAGGCCGGCGATGTTCGCAAGGATTCGACGATCACGGAGGAGGTTGCCGCCTTCCTTCGCGGGAGGGGGCGCGCACGGTTGCCCTGGTGCCGACCATGATGGGGGGCCCGCATGAGGAGGGGATCGACTATCCTGAAGGGCAGGTTTGTCCGCAATGTCCGTATCGGGCCAACCAGGAACGCCCCTGCCGCGTTGAGAGCGATCAGGGCGTTCGAAGACGACTTCGCCATTGCGCAGCGGTTGGCGCTGGCAGAATTTCGGAATAATGGAAAAGTACCCTTGATTTGCCCGACGCGTCAAGCGCTTTTCGAGGTGCCCGCGGCTGCCTGCTGCTTTGCATGGGGTTGTTTTCGATATTTTCGGAGCGCGTCGCTGTGCTTCGTCGCTTCAGCGCAAACTGCCCTGCATGCTGTCGCGCGCCCCTCGCAATGAGGGAGCGTGACAGCAGGATTAGCCCTCCGTCTTGCTCACGATCCGGATCAACTCGTCGCCGTAATGCTCGAGCTTCTTGTCGCCGATCCCGGCAATGTTGCGCAGCTCGTTCAGCGTGTCCGGACGCATCGCGGCGATGCCGTCGATGGTGGAATCGTGCAGCACCACATAGGCCGGCACGCCGCGCGCCCGCGCGACCTCCGAGCGCCAGGCGCGCAACGCCGCATGCAGCGCGGGGTTTGCGACGCCGCCCGGACTGTCGGCCGCGGGCGCGAGATCACCGCGGCGCGACTTGCCGCGGACCGCGCGGTTGCGCGCGCCTTCCGGCTGCTCGCGCAGCATCACCGCGGTCTCGCCCTTCAGCACGCCGCGGGCGCTGTCGGTCAGCTTCAGCGCACCGAAGGCGTCGCTGTCGGCGCGCAGATGACCCATCGCCACCAGTTGCCGCAGCACCGCGCGCCATTGCTTCTCGTTGAGCTCGCGGCCGATGCCGAACACCGATAATTTGTCGTGGTTGAACTGCTTGACCCGCTCGGTCAACCGTCCGACCAGCACGTCGATCAGGTGCATGGCGCCGAAGCGCTGCCCGGTGCGATAGACGCAGGACAGCAGCTTCTGTGCCAGCACCTTGCCGTCGCGAACCTTCGGCGGCGTCAGGCAGTTGTCGCAATTGCCGCAGCTTTCCTCGGTCCGCGCCTCGCCGAAATAGCCGAGCAGCCGCTGCCGCCGGCAATGCACCGTCTCGGCCAGCGCGACCAGCGCATCGAGCTTGCTGATCGAGACGCGCTTGAAGGCATCGGAGCCAGTCGATTCGTCGATCATGCGGCGCTGCTGCACGATGTCGGAGAGTCCATAGGCCATCCACGCCGCCGATGGCTTGCCGTCACGCCCGGCGCGTCCGGTCTCCTGGTAATAGGCCTCGATGCTCTTCGGCAGGTCGAGATGCGCGACGAAGCGCACGTCCGGCTTGTCGATGCCCATGCCGAACGCGATCGTGGCGACGATCACGATGCCGTCCTCGTTGAGGAAACGGTCCTGATGCCGGGCGCGCACGCCGGCATCGAGCCCGGCATGATAGGGCAACGCGGGAATGCCGGCCTCGCTGAGCGCCGCCGCGACGTCCTCGACCTTGGCGCGCGACAGGCAATAGACCACGCCGGCGTCGCCGGCATGGCGTTCCCTGATGAAATTCTTCAGCTGCGTGGTCGCGTTCTGCTTGTCGACGATCTCGTAGCGGATGTTGGGCCGGTCGAAGCTTGCGACGAACTCCGGCGCGTCGGCAAGTGACAGCCGCTCGGCGATCTCCTTCCGCGTCAGCGCGTCCGCGGTCGCGGTCAGCGCGATGCGCGGCACCTTGGGGAAGCGTTCGGCGAGCGCGGACAGGCCGATATATTCCGGGCGGAAGTCGTGGCCCCATTGCGACACGCAATGCGCCTCGTCGATCGCAAACAACGCGATCTGCGCCTGGCCGAGCAGATTGAGGCAGCGCGGCGTCAGCAGCCGTTCCGGCGCCACATAAAGCAAATCGAGATCGCCCGCGATCAGCCGCCGCTCGACCTCGGACGCCTCCTCGTAGGACAGCGTCGAGTTCAGCACCGCGGCGTTGACGCCGGCCTCGGTGAGGCCCGCGACCTGGTCGCGCATCAGCGCGATCAGGGGCGATACCACGATGCCGCAGCCGTCACGCAGCAGCGACGGCAGCTGGTAGCACAGCGACTTGCCGCCGCCGGTCGGCATCAGCACCAGGCAGTTGCCGCCCTCGGTGACGTGGCGGATGATCTTCTCCTGCGCGCCGCGGAAGCCCGACAGGCCGAACACGGAACTGAGCACGGATCGCGCGTCGCGAGATAGATCGGATGTGCGATCGAGGGCGGGCTGGGCAGTCATGATCCCTTGCGATTTCCCCTGATTTTCTTGGGGTCAGCAGGCGGTGTTCGAACTCGTCCGGGCGAACGATACCGGAACGGAGCGTGTTAATACACGTCCCAACGGCAAACTCAATTCGAGACTCGAGGCCTGGTCGGGTTGCCGCGGATCATCGCAGATATTTGCCGCGGTCGCCGGCGCGGCAGCGAGCCGTGCCGGTCCAGACGCCACTCGCGCCAGCGCCTTGTCGGAATTATCCCGGTGACCGAGAGCGGTACCTTCAGGCGATCGGAGTTGGTGGCGCCGGCGGTGGCGTCATGGGTTCGACCTGGTAGCTCTTCGGCAGGTTGATCGGCCTGTAAGTCGGAACCTGCTCGATGCGTTCCAGCACCGAGGCATGGATGGTCGCGCCTTCGGGAATTGGCCGCGGCTCGCCGCGCGGCAGATAGAAGCCGAAAAAGGACTTTCGCGCCGGCCATTCCTTCCACTTGTCGCTCTTCGGAATCCACTCCAGGATTTCCCAGGCGCCGGTCAGCGAATTGTGCAGCGGGGCCGTCGCGCTCGGCGGCACATATTCGTGGCTGTGTGGCGGCAGCGGCAGCCCCCAGGCGAGATGGTCGATCAGTGCCTGATCCATATGCAGCCCGGCGGCCTTGGCCTGCTCGAGCATCCAGATCAGTGGAAACTTCGACGGCCCGCTCTCATCCTCCGGATAGCCGCCGCCGACGTCGGAGTGCACGCCGGCGAACCAGACCTGGCGGATGTCCTGGGGCACTTCTGTCTGCGGATCGAACGGATTCGACCGGTAGGGCTGCGGCTCCTTCCACTGGTTGAGGCGGAACATGCGCCGCCGCTCGTCGATCGAGATCGCCTGGCGGAAGCGCTTGACGCTGGAGTTGGTGCGGGTGAACAGCAGGGTCTGCATGTCGAACAGGAAGTTGTCCTGCCGCGGCACGATGATCGAGGCGACGGTGTCCCAGACGCCGACGAATTCGATGTCGATGTTGCGGCCGCCGGCGATCTGGCTGAAATGCCAGGCCTCCTTCAGCGGCGCATCGTCGAACGTGCCGTCGGGCTTCTGGGCGTCCGCGCTGGCCTTCTTGTAGGTCGAGAACGCATAGCCCGCGAGGTCGATCTGGTCGACCGGCAGCAGGCCCATCACGCGAACGAAAGCCGCCAGCACCCGCACGGTATAGGCGCCGCGGCTGAAGCCGAACATCCAGACCCGGTCGCCGGGCTCCCAGAGCCGGCACAGAAACTGGTAGGCGCCGAGCGTGTCCTCGTCGAGACCGGCGCCGAACGCCAGCCCGAACAGGCCGCGTACCTCCTGCTTGAAGCGGCCCCAACTGTTTTGCAGGCCGATCGTGCCGAGACCCGGATGATAATAAATCCGCTGCCGGTCATCCTTGTCGGTGACACGAAACAGCTTCAGCACGTTGGAAATATTGGCGCCGATCTCGTTGCCGGTGCCGTCGCAACAAATCACAATATCCTTCGGCATCCGTTTCCTCGCGGTCGCCGTGAAATTCGTGGCCCCAATCTATGGCAGGATGCGCGGAGGGTTCAATCTCCAATTGAAGACGGTTTAGTGTACGCGGTGTGACCGCCGTGCCGCCGGCGCAGCCCCGATCCGATTGCCGCCATTGGCACCAGCTGCATACTCGCTCTCCGCGCTATCCGTAGAATTCAATTGCCACACCCCGGAAAAGGTGGGAATCTGAATGTCGATCATTGCTGTGATGCGTTGACATTCTCTCCCGTTCGGGGACTTCGCCGGTGCGCGCGATCATTTTACCTGCGGGTTGCCGCAGTTTTCTCATCATCGGCAGGAACGGATCGGCATGAGCCATCAAGCCCTCGTGACGGTCATTCTCGCGGGTCTGGTGGTGATTGCGTTCGGATTGTTCTGGTGGGTCGGTGTCTATTCCGATCGCGTCTTTGCCAAGCGATTTCGCGCTCGCTTTCCCGAGAGGACGTTGAGCTACACCGGCGACCAGCTTGGCGAACTGGTGCAGTCCGATCTTCGGATGAAATATGTCTTTCCGATCCTGTTCCCGCTCGATCTCATCGTCATGCTAGCGCTGGCGGGCGCGTTGGGCGCGGCGTCATCGCACCTGCTCAAGCAGTTCTATCCGGCCGCGGCGCCGCTCGGCCTGGTGGTGCCGGCGGTTTATCTGCTCAGCGACCTGATCGAGGACTGTCTGCTGGCATGGCTGTTGCTGCGCGGCGACCGGCACGAGGCCGCGCGCTCGGTTTCGGTCCTGAAGGCGATCACGACGATCAAGTTCGCGAGCATCTTCGCATCGATCGCGCTGACGCTGATCGCCTTCGTCGGCTGGCTGTTCCACAACGAAGCGATTGCGATCTGAGACGGGCTGAGACCGTCATCGGCGCTGCCGTCTATTGATAGGTCGCCACGATGTCGGACACCGCACGCTCGAGCTGCCGTGCGGTGGCGCATTGGCGCACCACGGTGCAGAAGGTCGCGTAGCGCGGCATCTCGGAATCGCCAAAGCCCCAGACCATGCGGCCCTCGGGATTGAGCCACACCAGCCGTTTGGAGCGCTCGCCGATGCGGCGCAGGATGTCGGCGCGCGGATCGAGGTTGTTGCTGCGGGCGTCGCCGAGCACGATCACCGTGGTCTGCGGCGTGATCGCGCTCATCCAATTGTCCTCGAAATCGGCGAACGAGTTGCCGTAGTCGGACGAGCCGAAGCCGACCTTGGACATGATCTCCTTCATCGCCTCTTCCGGCGACATCGATTCCAGGATGTCGCTGACCTCGATCAAATGGCCCGAGAAGGCGAACGAACGGACGTCGTCGACCACCTCATGCAGGCTGTGGATCAGGAGCAGGAAGAAGTCCGAGACGCGGGCGACCGAGCCCGAAACGTCGCACAGCGCCACGATCTTCGGTCGGTCGCGGTGCTTGCGCTTCCACGCGGTCAGGAACGGCACGCCGCCCCAGGCCGCATTGCGCCGCAGCGTGCGGCGGACATCGAGATGGCCGCGACGTTGGCGCTTGCGCGGCTTGGAATAGCGTTCGCGCAGCCGCCGCGCGATCTGGCGGATCAGCGCGCGCATCTGCTCGACCTGCCGCGGCTCGATCCGCGCCAGCGGCGCGTTGCGCAGGATCTCGTTGCGCAGGTTCTCCGCTTCCTCGCGGCCGTAGAGCAGCAGCGCCTGCGAGACCGCGTCGCGAACCGTGCCGCGCAGGCCGTTGAGCGCCTCCTGCAAACGTTCGGCGAGCGCCGGATTGCGCGTGGTCTGCTCGTCGATGTCATCGCGCAGGCGCTGGATGCCCATCGCGTCGAGGATACGGGTCTGGAAGATGCCGCGCTGGGTGAAGTAGCGGATGTCGGGCAGCGAGGCGGCGCCGGAGGCGTTGGCGATCGCCGTCGAGATCGCGGAACGATCCTGCGACAGCAGCATCTGCGCCAGCGAGCCGATATTCTCGTTGGCCGCGCCGCCCGACGTGTCGCCATGCTCATCGGCCGAGGGGTTGGCGCCGGATGCGCTGCTGTCGTCAGCCTTGTTCTGCTCGGCGCTCTCCTGCTGCGGCTCGGGCTGGCTGAAGAACAGGTCGAAGCATTCGCCGAGCGAGCGCTTCTCGTCCTGGGTCTTGGCGAGTGTCAGCAGGAAGGTGTCGCGCAGGACATCGCGGTCGGCAAAGCCGACCTGGGCGACCGCCCGCATCGCATCGATGCTTTCGGCGGGCGAGACCCGGACCCCGGCCCCCCGCGCCACACGAAAGAAGCGATGCAGGTTCTCGCGCATCTTCTAAAGAGCGATGAAATTGGATTGAATTGTCATCGCGCTTTAGCTCCTTCTTTGAGCATGATCTTGTCGGAAAACCGCTTCACACTTTTCCGGATCATGCCTTAGCTGAACACGCCCTGGCGCGATGCCTTGGCGATGAAGGACGAGATCTGCGGCGTCGCAGCCTCGATGTCGGCCTCGTACTTCAGCAGCACGTTGAGCGTGTCCTTGACGATCTCGTGGTCGAGCTCGTTCGCCTGTAGCAGCACCAGCACGCGTGCCCAATCGATCGCCTCGCTGACCGAGGGCAGCTTCTTCAGGTCGAGCGAGCGGATCTCGTGGATGAAGCCGACCATCTGCTTGCGCAGGGTCTGCGAGATGCCGGGCACCCGGCTCTCGACGATGCGCTCTTCCAGCTTCTGCTCGGGGAAGCCGATATGCAGATGCAGGCAGCGCCGCTTCAGGGCGTCGCCGAGGTCGCGTTCGCTGTTCGAGGTCAGGATCACGGTCGGCGGCGCCACCGCGGAGACGGTGCCGAGCTCGGGGATCGTGACCTGGAAGTCCGAGAGGATCTCCAAAAGCAGCGATTCGAATTCGGCGTCCGATTTGTCGATCTCGTCGATCAAGAGCACGCAGCCGGCCGGCTGCTCCAGCGCCTGCAACAGCGGCCGCGGCTCGACAAACTCCTTGGAGAAGAACACGTCGCCGAAGGTGTGGAGCTGGTCGAGTGCCGCCGCCAGCGTCTGCGCGCCGCCGAGCACCTCGCCGAGCTTATCCTTCAGGATCTGGGTGTAGAGCAGCTGCTTGGCGTATTTCCACTCATACAGTGCCTTGGCCTCGTCGAGGCCCTCATAGCATTGCAGGCGGATCATCTTCATGCCGCGCCAGGCGGCGATCGCCTTGGCCAGCTCGGTCTTGCCGACGCCGGCAGGGCCCTCGACCAGGATCGGCTTCTCGATCTGCTGCGACAGATAGACCGCGGTCGCGATCTGCCGGCTTGCAATATAGCCTTGCGCGGCGAGGCCGCTTTCCACGGCCTCGATCGAGGCGGTGGGCCTGGTATCAGCCACGAGGGTCAGCTCCGAATTACCTTGAACTCGGACCTGTTCTGCGCCCGTTGCGGGCAAAGCACAAGGCTCGTTTGGCCCGCGATGGCTGGAGACCAAAGGCTGGGGTTAGCGCATGGTTCGGGGTATTTCCGCCGAGCGCAATACGGCTGAGACGCTGCCGCTAGCCGGCGCAGCTCTTCACGAAATCCTTGCGCTGCGGGCCGGTGATCTTCTGGTCGATGGCCTGTTTCAGGCAGTCGAGATGCGCCTGCGCCATGCAGAGCTGCATCTGGTCGCGCTTGTCCTGACCCTTCAGCGCCTGGGTGGAGCTCTGGCAGGCTGCGCGCTTGGCGCCGGGCACGGGCGCGGCCGCAGCAGTGCTCTCCTGCGCGGGAGCCGCCGCTGGCGCTGCTGCGGCAGGGGCCGGGGTCGATTGCGCGAGAGCCGCGAACGAGACCAGCAGGGAGCCGGCCGAGACGAGGGCGACGACGAGACGTTTCATGGAATCTGCCTCCGCAAGCATCGTCCGGAAACGGGGATGCTGTTTCCGGAAACACGCTCAGATCAGGAAAGAGGCTTATGATTAGGAAGCTTCGGCTGAATGCCCGGTGAATGTGGCCGGAACCGACTTCACCTCAGCGTGAGGCCGGTCGCGGCCTCGAGCTCGGAGATCGCCTGCGCGGCGTTCGCGACCTTGATCGTGGTCATGCCCATCTCGCGCGCCGGCTTCAGATTGACGCCGAGATCGTCGAGATAGACGCAGTTGTTTGGATTGACCTGGAGCGTCTCCACCATCATCCGGTAGATGCGCGGATCGGGCTTGCGCAGGCCGATCTTGGCGGACTCGATGACGTGATCGAACAGCGCCATCACCTCGGCGACATACAGCGTGCGTCCGCTGTGGCTGCCGATCGCATTCGACGGCAGGTTGTTGGTGATGCAGCCGGTCTTGAATTTCGCCTTGATGCGCTTCAGCGCCTCGACCATTTCGGGCCGCAGGTCGCCGGACAGCAGCGGCAGTACGTCCTTGCCGCGCACCTCGGCGCCGAGCGCCTTCGATTCCGATGCGAACAGCTCGTCGAACGCGTCGATACCGATCTCGGCGCGCTCGAACTTGGCCCAGGCGTTCTCGAGATGGTTGGCGGCGTTGGTGCGGCGGATGATGTCGATCGGCAGGCCGCGCTCGGTCTCATAGCGCGCGAATGCCTCGAACGGCGAGGTGGTCAAGACGCCGCCGAAATCCCAGATCACTGCCTCGATCATCAAAATCCCTGCCCGTTGCAAAGCGGCGGCTTCGCCTCGGTTCTTCCGCCGGTTCGGCGGAAGACAGGGAAACGCGCGTCAAGCCCTCTTTATTGGAAGTGGCGCCGGTCAGGCAAGCCGCCAGTTCGCGGCAAACTCCGCCGCGCGGAAGACTCACCACACCATCGGCACCAGGCGGTAGCGCACGCGGGTGAGATACTCGGCATAGCCATCGAGCTCGGCGGTGAGCATCCGCTCCTCCATCATCGACCGCAGGCCAAGCAACGCCATCATCACCGGCACGATGACGAGGCCCCACCAGGACCCCAGCAGCAGCGGCGTGCCGAGATAGGTCAGCAGGCCGCTGGCATAGATCGGGTGGCGCACATAGGCGTAAGGCCCCGTGGTCACCGCGGCGTGCCCGCGCTCGCGCTGGATTTTCACCACCGGCGCGGCGTAGCTGTTCTCCCGGTAGGTCCGGTAGACGATGTAGAACGACGCCGCGATCATGACGGCGCCGGCGCATTGCAGCCAGAACGGGATGAACGAGGTCTGGTAGCGCATCGCGTCGAGCGCCATCAGCGGCAGCCATGTCAGCCACAATAGCGGCATGATCGAGGTGATGACGCGATCCCACCCGGCCTGGCCGCGCGCGGTGCGCCGCTCGGCCAGCAATCCCGGATCATGCCTGGCGAGCCAGGCTTCGGTGATCAGCCCGCCGATCGTGATCTCGGCGAGGAACACCCAGCCGCCGGCCCATCGCATGGTACCGGCCGCGAGAAAGAGGAGCGATCCGAGGCCCACGCATGTGAAGGCGGCGCGACGCAGATTGATGCGAGGAGAATTGCCGTTCTGGTCCATGTCTCTCTCCGACAAATGGCAACGGCCGCGCCGCCAATCGGGCGGGCCGTTGCAGGCCTGGGCAGCGGATCGCAGCGATAATCAGTGCGCGACGCCGATCACGGCCGACGCGTCCAGTTTCGCGCCTGTCCGGAGTAGACCTTGCTCGGCATTGCGCGGGCGGTGGGGTCGAGCAGGATCTTCATCGCGGTGTTGAGCCGCGCCTCCGAATGCGGCGAGCCGTCATGGCGCATCTGCTGCGGAGCGCCGGGGCCTTGCGGCGGCGCCATGTAACTCGACGTGGTCGGCGGGGCGGGCGTGGTGGCGATCTTCGGACGGGCGACAACGGCTGCCTCCAACGGGCGCCGCGCGTCGGCAATGCTCGACGCTGCGGATGGCGCTTCCGCCGGCGGCGGAGAGGCGGCGCTGTCGGATCCGGATTTGCGGGGCGTTCTTGCCATGGCATCGGCTCCATAGGTTCGGTGATGACGATAGTTTCAGGATTTGGACCTCAGGACTTGTCCTCGTCGGATGTGGTGCGTTTGGCGATGATCGGGTTGCGGTCGCTGATCGCGGCGAGCAGCGCGGCATGGGTCACGACTGACGATACGACGATCTTTCCGGAGGGTTCGATCCGGCGACCGTTCCGCGGTTGCTGTGGGCTCTTGGCGGTGGATTTTTCCATCATGGCAGTCTCCTCTCGGCAGGGGTGGGGCCCGACTGCGCCGGGCCCCGAGTTTGGCGATCAGATGCCGAAAGCACCGAGGACGCCCGGCAGCGCCTGCACGACGCCACCGACGATGTCCTGCCAGCCCTGCGGGTTGACCGAACCGTTGGTCGCCACTTCGGCAATCCGCTTCGGACCGCGCTCGATGCCCTCACACTGGATCGGGCTACGCACGCTGCCGAAGGTCTCAAAGTCGTTCCTTGCGTACATGTTCAGCTCCTTCTTTCGGTTTGAATTGACGGCGACTACGGGAGGTGAGCACCGACCGGGGCAGCCGTCGCTGGACGTCGCCCAGGGGATCGCTCATCGCGTCGATCCCCTGAACCACGTGACGCCAATTCGCGCCACGTTCTGATCTCCTCCGGACGCAGAGGAGCAATCGCGTCAATAGACCTGCCAGTTCCGCAGCGGCCCGACCGCCACCGGCACCACGTCGCTCACGTCGATCGTGTACTGATAGACTTCGCGCGCCTGGGTCAGGACTTGCGTCGGGTTGAAGAAGCGGTAGGTCACGTCGTGGCAGATCGAGTCGGGGCGGCAGATCACGCTCTGGTCGACCTCGACAGTGTCGAGCCGCAGGCCCTTCTTGGCGACGTCGCTGAAGATCTTCCGCGTGTTGTAGGCGTTCATCGCGGAGTAGTTCAGCGCGCGATCCTGCGGCGAGAGGCCGACATTGCGGAACTCATTGTAGATCCGCTCGAGGAAGCCCTCGGCGCCGGCCGGCCAGGTGTCGGCGTCGGGCCCGAACAGCGTGTAGAGATCCCACTGGTAGAAGCCGCGCCAATCGGTCACCAGCGTCGGCACGACGGTGCCGTTCAGCAGCTTGGTCGTGTTGGTGCTGTCGACCCAGCCGGCCATCGAGACCCGCGCAACACCGCCGCGCGGCGGGAATGCCGGGGGCGTGACTGGTCGTGCATCGGCTTCAGCCACGGCCGCTGTCGCGATCACCACCGTACGGGTGGTCGCCGGATCGTCGTGCGAGACTTCCTGGTGCCACAGCGCGAGGATCAGCGCGGCGAAGAACCCGAGACCGAACACATCGAGCGGCTTGATCGCGTAGATCGGGATCGAATCGATCGTCATCGTCCAGGTGATGGCGTCGGCGTCCGGGAAGTTGTTGCCGGCGCCGGCCGGCGTCGCGGTCTCGCCTTCGGCCTGGTTCAGCAGATAGCGCGCCATGATCGCCGGATTGTAGGGGGCCGACGTATCGCCGGAGCGATCGCGCTCTGGGCCGAATGCCGGATCGCCGCGTCCGATCAGGCTGTCGCGCCAGTTGGCGATCGCCTGCACGAAGTAATCGAGGCGGGCTTCCTTGCCGAAATCGTAGAACAGCCTGCCGATCGGGAAGGCGAGCTGACCGGTGGACTCCGGCGTCGCGCCCTGCGGGCGCATGCCGCCGCCACAGCCGCAGCTCTTCTCGCTGGTCCGCACCGCGGGGGCTTCATACATCGGCAGCGCCTGCGGCACTGCGACGGGATACGCATTGCTCGGCATCAGTGCCGGCAATTGCTGCGGTTGCAGCCAGGTTTGCGGCATCATGCCGGCGGCTGGCATCGCCATCTGCGGCATCATCATCGGCGGCATCACCATCTGCGGCGCTGGCGCCGGCATCCAGACCATGTCGCCGCCCGGATAAGGGGCGTGGTACGGATAGGGCGCGGGCGCTGCGATCGGCGCGGCGACGACGCCGTGATCAACGGGGGCCGCCATGGCCGCAGGTGCGGCCGGCTGGGCCTCGCTTGGCGTGATCCCGGCGCTGCTTCGCAGGACCGAGCCGTCCGGCCCGAAGATGCGCGGAGCCGATGGTGCAGACATTGCTGATAGATCTCCCATGGAACCCTCTCTGGTTGCAGTTGGCTGAGCGGCGGATGACGGTTGGACGAAAGGGCGCGCGGTCACTCCCCAGAAGCGGGGAGGCGCGGCCGTGGCACCCGACGGCATGACGGCGTCCGCCTGCTCGCCAAGCAGGGCGGCGACAGCCGCGGGAATATCGAGCCGTCCGGCGAGACAGCGCGAAGCGCCGCTGTCGCTGCGGCAGGGCACGGCGCTTTCGAGCAGCGCGGCACGGACGGCTTGCGGATCGGCCTTGCGTCCGTTTTGGCGCAGGCATGAAAGCAGCAGCGCGACGACGCCGGTGACGATCGGCGCAGCGAAGCTCGTTCCCGAACGCAGGCTGACATTGCGGACCGGCGAGGCGCCGGCGATGTTCTCGCCCGGCGCCAGGATGCCGTTCTCGAGATAGGCGTCGCCGAAATTGCTGAACGGCAGCGGATTGCCGGCCAGATCGCATGCGCCGACCGCGAGCACCGAAGAGAGGCTGCCCGGCACCTGAACGCAGCGGCAGCCGTCATTGCCGGCGGCGGCGACGATCAGCTTGCCGGCGCGTTCGCAGGCGCGCACCGCATCGACCAGAATGCGGTCGGCCTGTCCGGTCGCGGATTGCTGGCCGCTGCTGATGTTGATGATGTCGGCGCCGACGGCGAGCGCCTGGTTGATCGCGAGCGCGAGGGTGCTCTGCGAGGACGGCTCGATCTGGCCGCCGGCATTCTCGCGATAGATCGAGAACACGGTGGCGCTGCAATTCGGCGCCACGCCGAGCACCGGGCTGCCGGGCGTGCCCATCAGCACGCTCGTGACATGGCTGCCGTGCTCGGACTGGATCGTGGGCGAAGACGGCGCGACGAACTCGCCACCCATCGCGACACGGGCCTGCCTGAGCGAGGGATGATTGAGGTCGACGGGACCGTCGATGATCGCGATCTTGACCGCCGGGTCGCCACCCGACGTTCTCTGCCACAAGGCAGCCAGACCAGCGATGTCGGCGACTGGATTCATGAAATCATTCCCGATCGATCTGCCGCGCGTCCACGCAGCCGATCCGCCTTCCGCGGCAATTGGATTCAGGCAACGAACGAAAATCGGCAGAATGTCGTTGCGTTGGTGCTGTTGTGGCAGGTCTGCCGCGAACAACCTATTCGCCGCGGTGGATCAGAAAGGATCGAGCCGACGATAGGGATCGATCGATCCAGGAGATCGATCCATGAGATCGATCGCGCGCCGCAAAAGATCGATCAAAGGGTTGGGTTCGGATCATCTGACGGCGCAAGTTGCGCGCGCCTGCACATGACGAGCCGCGTTGAGCGCCGGCGCGCGAACACGCCGTCGCCGGTCGAATACGGAATTCAGGATATTGCCGTCAGTCCAGCTCGCGCCGCCGGTCGGGAGCGGGGGTGAACGTCGCGATCCACGGTGCTTCGCGCACCCGCCGCATCGCCTGGGTTCTGCGCGGCAGGCCGAGCTTCTGCAATACGTGATGGACGTGATGCTTGACCGTAGCGAGGCTCAGATTGAGATCGCGCGCGATCTCCTTGTTGGACATGCCCTGTCCAATGAGCTTCAGGACTTCGCTTTCGCGGCGCGTCAGCCCCTGCT